>NZ_JBVIUJ010000003.1:292648-353842 GCF_055596705.1 Streptomyces sp. NPDC039609 | reverse complement strand
GGAACGTGCCCGACGGCTTACGCCAGCCCGGCGGGAACGTGCCCGACGGCTTACGCCAGCCCGGCGGGAAGCCGGTCGAGAATCGCCGCGAGGTTCGTACCCGTCGGCAGTGTGCCGAAGGCCAGGCCCCGGTCGCCGGCCAGCCTCGAGGCGCAGAAGGCGTCCGCCACCGGAGTGGGGGCGTGCCGTACGAGCAGGGAGCCCTGCAGGACGAGCGCCAGGCGTTCCACCAGGCGCCTGGCGCGAAGCTCGGCGTCCTCCGGCCGGGCCAGCTCGCCCAGCACTTCCCGCCACGCGGCGTCGAGCCGAGGGTCGGCGCCCGCCGCCGACTCCACCTCGGCGCGGAAGGCCTCCAGGGATTCGGGTTCACGGACCAACGCGCGCAGTACGTCGAGGGCGTTGACGTTGCCCGAGCCCTCCCAGATGCCGTTGAGGGGCGCCTCGCGGTACAGCCGAGGCATGCCCGAGGCCTCGTCGTAGCCGTTGCCGCCCAGGCATTCCAGGGCCTCGGCCACCGCCGCGGGCTGGCGCTTGCACACCCAGTACTTGCCGACCGCCGTGGCCAGGCGGAGGAACGCCCGCTCGCCGGCGTCGCCGCGCTGGGCGCGATCGGTCGCGCCCGCGACCCGCAGGGCGAGGCTGGTGGCGGCCTCCGACTCCAGGGCCAGGTCCGCCAGGACGTTGCGCATCAGCGGCTGGTCGATGAGCTTGGCGCCGAACACCGAGCGGTGGCGGGCGTGGTGGGCGGCCTGCGCGAGGGCGGCGCGCGTGCCGGAGGCGGAGCCGAGGATGCAGTCCAGGCGGGTCATGGTGACCATGTCGATGATGGTCCGCACGCCCTTGCCCTCGCCGCCGACCAGCCAGGCCACCGTGTCGTCGAACTCGGGCTCGCTGCTCGCGTTGGACCGGTTGCCGAGCTTGTCCTTCAGTCGCTGGATGCGGAAGGTGTTGCGGCTGCCGTCGGGCAGCACACGCGGGACGAGGAAGCAGGACAGGCCGCCCGGGGCCTGGGCGAGGACGAGGAAGAGGTCGTTCATCGGGGCGCTGGTGAACCACTTGTGACCGCGCAGCCGCCAGCTTCCGTCAGCCGTCCGCACGGCCGTCGTGGTGTTGGCGCGGACGTCGGTGCCGCCCTGCTTCTCCGTCATGCCCATCCCGGCGAGGAGACCGCGCTTGGCGCCGGGCGCCCTCAGCCCCGGGTCGTACACGCGGCTGGTCAGCAGCGGCTCGTACTCCTTGGCCAGTTCGGGGGAGTGGCGCAGTGCCGGCACGGCGGCGTACGTCATCGACACCGGGCAGCCGTGACCTGCCTCGGCGGAGCTCCACACCATGAAGCCCGCAGCACGCGCCACATGGGCACCGGGGCGCTCGTCGGCCCAGGGCGCGCCGGCCAGCCCCTCGCTGATCGCGACGTCCATCAGGGAGTGGTACGAGGGGTGGAAGTCCACCTCGTCGACGCGGTTGCCGTAGCGGTCGTGGGTGCGCAGCACGGGCTCGTAGTGGTTGGCCTCCTCGGCCCAGCGCTGGACCTCCTCACTGCCGGTGCGACGGCCGATCCGGTGCAGGTCGTCGACGTACCACTCGGCGCCCTCCCGCCGTACGCCCTCCAGCAGGACCGGGTCGTCGGCGACGTCGTGACCGACCAGTGGGGGAGCCTGGTTGGTGACGTCGTGGGTGCGGTCGGTGGGGTTGCTGACCGGCCGGGTGTCGGCGGTGGTGGTCATGGTCGTGTCCTTCGGAGTCGTCGGGAGGAGTGGCGGAGCCGTCGGAGAGGTGGTGCGGTCGCGATCCGTGCCAGTCGGGTACGGCCGGTCAGCCCGCCGGGGATTGCCCGACGCCCAGGCAGCGCAGGGACATCGCGGTGAGCTCGGCGATGAGCTGTTCGGCGGAATCCCCGTCGGAGGCGCCGAGCGGGTCCACCAACACCTCGCCGATGGCACCGGTCAGGGCGGCGGCGGTGACCTCCGCGTTCTGCTGCGGCAGCACGCCCGAGGCCACCCCCTCGCTGACGACCTCGGCGAACAGCGTCCGGTAGCGGCGCCGGTACTCCAGGCGCTCGGCACCGACGGCGGGCTCGGCCGGCGCCGCTAGCAAGGCGTAGGCCAGGCCGCGGCGTTCGAGGGACCGCCGGGCGAACACCTCGACGCCCCGCGCGAGACGCTCCACCGGATCACCCGGGCTGCGCAGCACCTCGCCGAGCACCTCGACCTCACGGCCGGAGGCGCGCCGGAAGACCTCGACGGCCAGCGCCGCCTTGGACGGGAAGTGCTGATAGACCGAGCCGGCCGCGATGCCGGCCGCGGCGGCGACGGCGTTCACCGAGGCCTGTGCCCAGCCCACGTCGGCCACGACATCGGTGGCCTGCTGGATCAGATGCTCCCTTGCGCTGCTGAGCCGAGCCAGCTCGGCCGGCGTCTTGCGGTATGCCATAGAAGCAGTGAATCATCGTTCAGACCTTCACGCCAGAGACGGGTACGCCCTGGCAAGAACGATCAGGAGTACGGGTGCACCTCAGCGCCACGCTGGACAGCGCCGTCCGCAAGGCCGGCGGCCAAGTGCTCGTCTGCTGCGAGCAGCGGCCTCGCTGCCGGACGTCACGCGGTGGGTGGACGGCCTGTTCGGCCGTGGACGGGGGAGCGGGGAAGGGATCCGTGCGGCCCGTCGTGCGAGCGGCGGGCTGTCGGCCTGTGCGGCCGGAGTGGATGATCATTGTCGTCGCCCGTAGGGTCAGGGCATGGTCGACGAGCAGGTGGGGCGGGGCGGCGGGCGAGGTCCTGGGCGGCCCCGGGAGGAGCGGGTCACCCGCGCGGTGCTGGACGCCGTGGTCGCGCTGGTGGCCGAGCAGGGCATGGGCGCTGTCACGATGGACGCCGTGGCCGCCCGGGCCGGGGTCGGCAAGCCGTCGATGTACCGGCGTTGGCCGACCAAGCAGGACCTGGTCATCGCCGCTGTGGAGTCGCGGGTCGGTCCGTTGTCCGTTCCGGATATGGGTGACTTCCGTGCCGAGCTGCGAGCCGTGCTCACGGCGCGTCTGGAGGCGTACCGCACACCCGGGGTCGACCGGCTGCTGGCCGGTGTGATCGCCTCCGCGGCCGATGCGGGCGCCGACCGTGGCGCGTACGGGGAGTCCACCGCACGGGTCGTGGGGGAGACGCGGAACATCTTCCAGCGGGGGATCGTACGTGGCGACGTCCGGCCCGGCATCGACGTGGACGCGGCGGTGACATTGGTCGCCGCCTCGCTGGTGTTCCGGATGGTCGCCGAACAGCGTCTGCCCGACGAGCGGTTGGTGGACTCGGTGGTCGACCTCATCGGCCGCGCCGTCGGCACCACGCCCTGACGGGGCTTTCCCGTGTTCGTTCGGTGGTGATCTTCCCGGTCTGGATTCGTTACCGACAGTTTTGAATTTGGTGACCGCAACCCCTTGTCAGTGGCGTCACCAGATATCGATACTCCTGGTAACGAATCTTCGAGCCGTCCGGAGGAACCATGGACGTCACCGCCGCCACCCCCAAGCCCGTCCTCGACAAGCCCCTGATGCACTACGGGACACGCGTGCTGGACCGTACGGCGCCGGGCACCCCGGAGACCCGGTACGAACTCCTCGACATCACCCCGCTCACTCCGCACTTCGGCGCCGTGCTCGGCGGTGTCGACCTCACCCAGGGGATCGGGGAGGCTCTCGCCGAGGAGCTGCGGCAGGCGCTGCTCGAGTGGAAGGTGATCTTCTTCCGCGGCCAGGCCGGCTTCACGGCCGAGCACCAGCTCGCGCTGGCCGGCGTCTGGGGCCCGCCGGAGCCGAACCCCTTCTTCCCCGGGGCGGAGCGCGTCGGGGTCTCGCGGCTCGCCAGGGACGCCACGGCCATGGGGCACAAGAACATCTGGCACAGCGACCACTCCTTCATGGTCAACCCGGCCCTCGGCTCGGTGCTCCGCGCCATCGAGGTCCCGGCCGCCGGTGGAGACACCATGTGGGCGGACATGGGCGCCGCATACGACAACCTCTCGGAAGAGCTCAAGAAGCGGATCGAGAACCTCACCGCTGTCCACGACTGGGAGCCCAGCTGGGGAGCTCTCATGAACGACGAGCGGAAGGCCGCCTTCCGCAAGAACTGGCCGCAGGTCGAGCACCCGGTCGCCGTGCGCCACCCGCGCAGCGGCCGCAGGACGCTCTACGTCAACGAGCCCTTCACCACCCGCATCGTCGGCCTGTCGGACGCCGACAGCCGTGAGCTGATGGACGAGCTCGTGCTGCAGGCCCGCATCCCCGAGTACCAGATCCGCTTCCACTGGGAGGCCGACTCGATCGCCATCTGGGACAACATCGCCACCCAGCACTACGCGATCAACGACTACTACCCGCGGCGCCGGGTGATGGAGCGCGTCGCGATCGAGGGTGTCGCTCTCTCCTGATCCCGCGCATTCATGTTCCGGGGCCGGCCGCCGGCCCCGGAACATCGATGCCCGTAGTCCCTCCTCACCCTCCCGCCCTCCCCGCCCTCCCGCCCGGCAACGACGCCGGCCGCACCCCCTCCGGAGGATCCGTAACCGCCGCTGACACCACGTCGAGGCAGCTCGGCGATCCGACGTCGGCATACCGCAGCACCAGGTTGGTGCCTGGACCGTCACCGGCCTGCTCGTCGCGTTCATGATGATCAACTTCGCGGACAAGTCCGTGCTGGGACTGGCGGCCGATGAGATCCGCGTCGATCTGGACCTCAGCGCCACCCAGTTCGGCCTCGCCAACAGCGCGTTCTTCCTGCTCTTCTCGGTTGCCGCGGTCGTGGTCGGCATGTACGCCGGCAAGGTGCGGCCCACCACCGTGATCCTGATCATGGCCCTGCTCTGGTCGGTGGCCCAGGTGCCGCCCGCCATCGGCGGCGGGCTCGCCGTCCTGATCGGATCGCGGATCATGCTCGGCGCCGCGGAGGGCCCCGCCTTCCCGGTCGCCCAGCACGCCACGTTCAGCTGGTTCCCCGACCACCGGCGCAATCTGCCCGGCGCCCTGGTCACCCTCGGCATCACCCTCGGCGTGATCACCGCTGCCCCCGGCCTCACCTGGATCATCGACAACCACCACTGGCGCACGGCCCTGTGGGTGCTCGCCGCCATCGGACTGGTCTGGGCGGTGGCCTGGCACTTCCTCGGCGGGACCGGAACGTACCGGACCGCCGACGCACCCGCCCGCGACGCCGGCCAGGACGCCTCCGTGACGTGCGGCGGCCCGGTCCCCTACCGACGCATCTTCTCCACCCCCACCTGGCTCGCCGTCACCGCC
Organism: Streptomyces sp. NPDC039609; assembly: GCF_055596705.1. Taxonomy (NCBI): domain Bacteria; kingdom Bacillati; phylum Actinomycetota; class Actinomycetes; order Kitasatosporales; family Streptomycetaceae; genus Streptomyces; species Streptomyces sp. NPDC039609. The sequence continues at coordinate 348,564 of NZ_JBVIUJ010000003.1, read as the reverse complement.
GCGTACTTCACCTGCTACTGGGCCCTGGCGCTGATGCTGGTCTGGCTTCCCTCCTACCTGCACAACGGACTCGGCTACTCCTCCGCCGAAGCCGGCCGCCTCGTGGTACTCCCGTGGGCGATGGGCGGCGTCGTCCTGCTGACGCAGGCAGGCGTCACCGGATGGCTGATGCGACGCGGGGTGAGCACCAAGTGGGCGCGCGGCGGCGTCGGAGGCGCGGCGCTCGGTCTCGGCGCGCTCGCCTGCCTCTGCGTACCCCTGGTGGACGGCACCGGCGCCAAGACCGCGCTGCTGGCCATCGGATTCGGTCTGGCCGGTTCGTACGCAGCCGTCGCGGCCACCACCGTCTCCGAACTCGCTCCGGCCGCCCGCGCCAGTGGAGCCCTCGGCGTGATGAACGCCGTGGTCACCACGGCGGGGCTGGCCGCCCCCGCCATCGTCGGACTCATGGTCGACAAACAGGGCACGGACGGCTACCAGAACGCCGTGATCATCACCGGTGCGATGCTGCTCGTCGGTGGGCTGCTCTCCGCCACCCTCGTCGACCCGTCCCGCGACCGGGCGCGGCTGCGCGCCTGATCCGTCGCCCCGGGACGCAGGCGCAGGAAGCGCGACCACACCCGACAGCGCCGCGCGGCGACGAGCCGCCTCGTGCCCACATCCTCCGGGAACCCCCGCCCTCGACCAGGAGTTGAAACCCCCATGACCTCCGTCTCCGCCCTCGACACCACACAGCTGGACCGCGCCGTCGCCGATCTGCGCGCAGGCGCCGAGAAGTGGACGGCCACGCCGATCGCCGAGCGGATCTCGCTGCTGGAGCGCATGCTTCCGAGGATCGCAGCGCGCGCCGCGGGCATGGTCGCGGACGCCGCCGCGGCCAAGGGCTTCGACTCCGACGCCCCGTGGGCCGCGGAGGACTGGATCGGTGCCCCCTGGGCCCTCGCCCAGGGGGTGAGCGCCCAATTGCACGTACTGCGCCGGATCGCCGCGGGAGAGCCCCCCGTCGACCCGGGCGCCGTGCACGAGCGCGACGGCCGCGCCGTCGTCGACGTCTTCCCCGCCACCGGCTGGGACAAGCTGCTGCAGAACGGCACCACCGCCCAGGTGTGGACCAAGCCCGGCACCACGGCGCGGCAGGTCCTCGACCGGGCCGCCGGGGAGTACCGGGGACGCGCCGGCCGCCCCGCCGTCGCGCTCGTGCTGGGCGCGGGCAACGTCGCGGCCATCACTCCGCTCGACATCCTGCACAAGCTCTACGCCGAGGGTCAGACCGTCATCGCCAAGATGAACCCGGTCAACGACTACCTGCGCCCGCACTTCGAGTACGTGTTCGGCGAGTTCGTCGACCAGGGCTGGGTGCGCTTCGCCGACGGAGGCGCCGACGTCGGCGGCCACCTCGCCGCCCACGACCACGTCGACGCCATCCATGTCACCGGAAGCGAGCGTACGCACGACGCGATCGTGTGGGGAACGGACGAGCGGGCCGCCGAGCGCCGCCGCGCCGACACCCCCCTGAACGGCAAGCCCTTCAGCAGCGAACTCGGCGGTGTCACACCGTGCATCGTGGCGCCGGGCGACTGGAGCGCCGCCGACTTCCGGTACCAGGCCGAGCACATCGTCACCAGCAAGATGAACAACTCGGGCCACAACTGCGTCGCGAGCCAGATCCTGATCCTGCCCCGCGACTGGGACGGCAGCGACCGACTGCTCGACGAGATCCGCCGGGTCCTGCGCGAACTGCCGCCGCGCGCCGACTACTACCCGGGCGCGGGGAACCGGCTTGACGCGGTCCTGACCGCCCATCCGCAGGCGGAGGTGCTCGGAGAGGGGCCGTGCCGGATCCTCGTGCCCGATCTCACCGGCGAAGACGACATGCTGCTCACCGACGAGGTCTTCGGCAGCGCGCTCGGCGTCGTCCGGCTGCCCGGCGCCACCGCGGACGCGTTCCTCCGCGAGGCCGTGGACTTCGCCAACGACAGGCTGCCCGGCACCCTGGGCGCCACGCTCATCGTCCACCCGAAGACCGAACGCGCCCACCGCGCCGCCGTGGACTCCGCCGTCGCGGGGCTGCGCTACGGCACGGTCGGCGTCAACGCCTGGTGCGCGATCGGCTTCCTGCTGGGGTACACACCCTGGGGCGCGTACCCCGGCCACACCCGGCAGGACATCGGCAGCGGCATCGGATTCGTACCCAACGCGTACCTGCTGGAGGACATCGAGAAGACGGTGCTCCGCTCGCCGTTCGCACCGGCCCCCCGCGGTCTGTTCACCGGCTCGCCCTCACTGGCGCCGCGTCCGCCGTACTTCGTCACCAACCGCACCGCGCTGACGACCGTCGAGCGGCTGACCCGCTTCACGGCGGCACCCTCCGCAGCCAGGCTGCCGGGCCTCTTCGCCTCCGCCCTGCGCGGCTGACCCCGCCGCCGGCACCCTGTCCCGCCCCCGACCGCCCCTACTCCCCGAAAGCCGCCCCATGAACCTCGCCGAGATCCTGTCCCGCACCGCCGCCGAACACGGCCCCCGCACGGCCGTCGAGCTGGGCGACGACGCCCTCACCTACGCCGAACTCGACACGGCCGCCGGCCGGGTCGCCGCGCTGCTCACCGGCCGCGGCGTCAACCCCGGCGACCGCGTGGGCGTGATGCTGCCCAACGGCCTCGACTTCCCCGTCCTCTACTACGGCATCCTGCGCGCCGGTGCCGTCGCCGTCCCCATGAATCCGCTGCTGAAGCCGCGGGAGATCGCCCACTACCTGCGCGACTCCGTCGCGGTGCTGCTCTTCGCCCACGAGACGTGTGCCGCCGACGCGGCGCGGGGCGCCGAGGGCACCGCGGCGACCGTCGTCCCGCTCGCCGCGGGCACGCTCACCGACCTGCTCGCCGGGCACGGGGAGCCGGCCGCCGCCACGCAGCCCCGCGCGGACGACGACACCGCCGTACTGCTCTACACCTCCGGCACCACGGGCTCCCCGAAGGGCGCCGAACTCACGCACGCCAACCTGCTGCGCAACACCGAGATCTCCGCGCACTCGCTGTTCCGCCTCAGCCCCGAGGACGTGATCCTGGGCTGCCTGCCGCTGTTCCACACCTTCGGCCAGACCTGCGCGATGAACGCCGCCGTCGCGGCCGGCGCCCGGCTCACCCTGATGGCCCGCTTCGATCCGGCCCTCGCGCTGCGGACAGTCCAGGACCGGGGCGTCACCATCTTCGCCGGGGTCCCCACCATGTACGCCGCACTGCTCGCCGCCCGCACCGCGCAGCCCGAGGCGCACGACTGCGCCACCTTGCGCATGTGTGTCTCCGGCGGCGCCTCCCTGCCCGTGGAAGTGCTGCACGGATTCGAGAAGGCCCTCGACGTGCCGGTCCTGGAAGGCTTCGGGATGTCCGAGACCTCGCCCGTCGCCTGCTTCAACCAGCTCGACCGCCCCCGCAAGGCAGGCTCGGTGGGCACCCCGATCGAGGGCGTCGAACTGCGCCTGATCGACGTGCACGACGGTGTAGGCGAGCTGTGCGTACGCGGCCACAACGTGATGAAAGGCTACTTCGGCCGCCCGGACGCCACCGCTGAGGCCATCCAGGACGGCTGGCTGCACACCGGCGACCTCGCCCGTGTCGACGAGGACGGCTACTACTACATCGTCGACCGGAAGAAGGACCTCATCATCCGCGGCGGCTTCAACGTCTACCCGCGCGAGGTGGAGGAGGTGCTGTACGAACACCCCGCCGTCGCCGAGGCCGCGGTGATCGGCCTGCCCCACACGACCCTCGGCGAGGAGGTCGCGGCCGCCGTCGCGCCGCGCCCCGGGTCGGACGTGACGGCCGACGAACTGCGGGAGTTCGTCCGGGAGCGGGTGGCGCCGTACAAGTACCCCCGGGAGATCAGGCTGATGGAGGCGCTGCCGAAGGGCGCCACCGGCAAGATCGTCAAGCGGGAGATCGACTTCGGCGACGCGTGACGCACGCACCGTTCGGGCGCGGAGTACCACGTCCTCGCCCGACGGACGCGGCCTCCGCCCGGCAATGGGAGCTCGTGCCATGCCGGGCGCGTGGCGCTCTCGCACGGAGTTCCGCCGCGTCGGGAATCATGCGCCTCAGGGATGCCAACCAACCCCAGAGTGAGGCTGGTTGGGAGTGGCGACCGGCTCGCGGGGCACCAGCAACACATGCGAGAAGACGCGGAAGACAAGCCTCCGAGCAGTACGCAGACACGCCCAAGGCCCCCGCGCAGGTGGCCTGCTGTCGCCGTCGTACTCGTCGTGCTGTCCCTGGTCCTCTTCCTCCTGGGGCGGTTCGTCCATGTGCCAGGACTGGACGACGTGTTCGGTGTCGACACGCAGGACCGTTCCGGTCCGGCGGTGTTGAAGTCCATCCAGGACATGCACCGGTACGAGGGCGCCGCCGGCAACTACCAGGTGGTGGTCGACCTGGAGAAGGACGCCCGGCTGCTGCCCGACTCGATCCGCGGGACTCGTACGCTCTTCGTCGCGAGCGGCAGCGTGGCCGCGTACGTCGACTTCGGCAGCATCGGCCAGGGCAGCGTGACCGTCGACGAGAAGCGCACGACTGCCACCCTCCGCCTGCCGCACGCGCGGCTCGCCGAGCCGGCCGTGGACCCCAAGCGCTCCTACACCGTCTCGAAACAGCGCGGCCTGGTTGACCGGCTGGGCGACCTGTTCTCCGACAACCCGGCCGACGAGCGTGCCGTCCACATCCTCGCCGCCGACCGCATCGGTGACGCCGCCAAGGAGAGCGACCTGACGCAGCGGGCCGAGAAGAACACCACGTCAATGCTCCGAGGCCTGCTCCGCGCCCTCGGCTTCGAACAGGTCACCGTGACGTACGCGTCGTAGCAGGTCCCCCCAGCCCGGGAGCCGTACGTCGAACGGTGTCCGCTCCTTCATCGGGGGTACCCGCAACCTTTCTGACGAACTGCGGAGTGGGGGCCATGGCGTCACGTACCGGATGGTGTCGAGTCACGACCGAGCTGAAGCAGAACCAGAAGCCGAACCAGAACCAGAAGCCGAAGCGGAACCAGAAGCCGAAGCGGAACCAGAAGCCGAAGACCCCAGGGGCGGGGCCCGGGCCCTGGCTCCGCGTCGGCATCACTGTGCTGGCCCTCGCCGCGATGGTGGCCTTCGGCGTCGTCCTCGCCCGGCTGACCCTCCAGCCGTCGCCGGCCTCGGAGATGCTCACCCATGTCAACCTCCGGCCGGGGAACTCGATCCGCGCCTACCTCGGGCAGCCCGCCTTCCGGGACACCGTCAAGCAGCTCGGCGGCAACGTTCTTCTGGGCGTGCCGTTCGGCCTGCTGCTGCCGGTCGTGTCCCCCCGTAGCCGCGGGTTCGTACGGATCGCCCTGCTGACGGTGGCGACGATGCTCCTGGTCGAACTGATCCAGGGGGCCCTGATCACAGGGCGCGCCTTCGACATCGACGACGTGCTGCTCAACACTGCGGGCGCGCTGCTCGGCTACGCCCTCGTCGGGCGCCGCCTGGGCAGGGCGGTGTATCCGCGGCAGCGGCGCCGATGGTGGTCGCCGCGCCGCACCTGACCGGGAGCGGGGCAGGCAATGCCGCTCCTGCCAGACTCACGGGGCCCGGGACACCGCGTCGCGTACGTGTGCGAAAGTGACCCGGTGACCACTCCCGAGAAGACCGACCACCGCCTCCTCTTCGGCTGCATGGGCCTGGGGGGAGGCTGGGACGCGGAGCCCCACACCGCCGCCGACGTCGACGCCGCGGAGACCGCCGTCGAGGCGGCGCTGGACAGCGGCATCACCGCGTTCGACCATGCCGACATCTACCGGCGCGGAAAGTCGGAGGCGGTCTTCGGCGAGGTACTGGCCCGCTCGGCCGGACTGCGTGAGCGGATCACCCTGCAGACCAAGTGCGGCATCCGCCTGGCCGAAGGGGACCGGCCCGGCATGTACGACCTGCGAGGCGCCTCCATTGTCCGCCGGGTCGAGGAGAGTCTGGAGCGGCTGCGCACCGACGTCCTCGACGTCCTGCTTCTGCACCGCCCCGACCCGCTGGCCGACCCCGCCGACATCGGCGATGCCCTGACCTCGCTGCACCGGCAGGGGCTCGTCCGCCGATTCGGTGTCTCGAACATGAACTCCGCGCAGATCGCCCGGCTCCAGGCCCATATGGACCTGCCGCTCGTGGCCAACCAGCTGGAGATGAGCCTGCACCGGCGCGCCTGGCTGGAGGACGGCATCCTCGTCAACACTCCGGAGTCCGCGGCCAACGGGTTCCCCGCCGGCACCGTCGAGCACTGCCAGACGCACGGCATCGGGCTCCAGGCGTGGGGGGCGCTTGCCCAGGGGCGCTACACCGGCGCACAGGGCAGCCCGCAGGAGACGGCCACGGCCGCGCTGGTGACCTCGCTCGCCGAGGCCAAGGGCACCACACCGGAGACGATCGTGCTCTGGTGGCTGCGGCGCCACCCGGCCCGCATCGCCCCCGTCATCGGTACGTCGAACCCGGAACGCATCCGCGCCTGCCGGGACGCCGCGATGGGGGAGCCCGATCTGAGCCACGACGAGTGGTACGCCCTGTGGGTCTCCGCCCGCGGTGCCGCGCTGCCGTAGCCAGGACGAGCCTGTCCGACGAGCCGCGGGGAAGATGAAGTCCGGAGGTGGATCGGCGCACGACCGTCCCCACCACCGGATTTCGGACTGCCGGGGTGCCTGCCGCGGCGCACGAGGACGGGTAGCACGCCCCTGCGCAACCGAACCTCCATCGGTCGCGTTCATCCTTTCTGCCGGCCGCACACGCACTTGTCGGGTGCGGGCGGTGTGGGACGGCCGCGCGGGGAAAACCGACGGACAGGGCGGGAACGGCGACCGGCACACGTGGGAGGACGGGCGATGCGTGAGGTGATCACCAGGAGAAGCGCGGTGCGTCGGCCGTCGCTGTCGGCGAGCGTGTCCTTCGAAGACGCCGACATGGGGGACAGGATGATCGCGTCGGCCCGCGACTTCGCAGCCGACTTCCTCACCGCCGCGCCGGCCGCCGGAGGCGATCGGGTGCCCCAGGAGCGCGTCGATCTGGCGCGCCTCGTGGTCAGCGAACTGGTGACCAACGCGGTGCGGCACGCGCCGGGCCCGTGTCGGGTGCTTCTCGAATGGTTCGAGGACGCGCTGGACATCTCGGTCGCCGACCGGCTCGACGCCGCCCCCGTAGCCCGGCCCCGGGACCCTCAGCGCATCGGAAAGCACGGTCTCGAGATCGTGGTGGCGGTCTGCGAGAGCGTGAGCGTGGAGCCGCAGCCGTTCGGGAAGCGCGTCCGGGCCCGTCTTTCCCTGGCGTGATTCGCCTCGGCGACGCGCCCTGCCCTGGCAAGCAACTCGGCGAAGTCATGGCACTCGGCCTTCGAGGTCCCACCGGCTTGGGCCGGACGTACGAGAATCGGCGCGTGCTGCGAACGTCCCGCCCGGAGCAGGATGTCGGCCTTCGCCCACATGGCAGTCCGCCACCCGGTCGCGACGAACGGCTCCATCACCTCAAGCGCCCGTCCGAACTCCCCCGCCCGGCACAACTCCTCCACCGCGCCCTTCGCGCAGAACCACTCGCCGCGTTCGACCGCCGTCTGGCTCACCAGGTCCAGGTGGCCGTGCCCCAGCAGCAAGTCCACTCCTCTCGGTGGAAGACCGCCGAAGATCCCCGCCTGCCAGACGAGTTCATCCATGCGCATGGACCGGAGCGTAGAAGCACCCACTGACACTCGCTGCCGAGCGGTGCCCGACCGGTCGGCTCGACCGGCGACGGAGCAGCAGCCACCCTCGCCTCACCCTGGTAAGAACACAACCTTTGACGACACCCCGTCGGGGATTGCTCATTCCGCTGAGCACTTCCTGACATGCCCTGCGGAAGTGGGGGTAGGCGAATGCCTCACGGGGCCAACCGTTGCCAACGGACGAGAGAAGGTCATCAGAGTGCCGACTGAGGTGACGACGGAGACGAGGGCTGCTGTCGAGACGGGTACGGAGGAACTTCCCGTACTCGAATCACCCCGCAAGGTCGCTCCGAAGGACGCGCGCGAGCTGTCGAAGGTGTTCTTCGACAAGCTGGCGACAATGGAGGAGGGCACACATGAGTACCAGTACGCGCGCAACACGCTGATCGAGATGAACATGTCGCTCGTCCGCTACGCGGCCGGCCGGTTCCGGGGTGCGCGCGGCGACGAGATGGAGGACATCGTCCAGGTCGGCACCATCGGCCTGATCAAGGCCATCGACCGGTTCGACCTCTCCCGGGAGGTGGAGTTCACCAGCTTCGCCATTCCCTACATCGTCGGTGAGATCAAGCGCTTCTTCCGTGACACCTCCTGGGCGGTCCATGTGCCGCGCCGGTTGCAGGAAGCCCGGTTGGAGCTGGCCAAGGCGACCGAAGAGTTGAGCTCCCGGTGCGGACGCGCACCGACCGTGGCGGAGCTGGCGAGCCTGATGAACCTCTCCGAGGAGGAGGTGATCGAGGCGCGGATCGCCTCCAACGGCTACAACTCCGCGTCGCTCGACGCTGCCGGCGGCTCTGACGGCGAAGACGACACCACCGCACTCGCCGAGTTCATCGGAGCGGAGGACCCGGCGCTCGAGCTCTTCGAGGACTTCCACACGCTCGCGCCGCTGCTCGTCGAACTCGACGACCGCAGCCGCCGGATCCTGCATCTGCGTTTCGTCGAAGAGAAGACGCAGTCGGAGATCGGCAGCGAGCTCGGCATCTCCCAGATGCACGTCTCCCGGCTGCTCTCCCGCAATCTGGAACACCTGCGCCAGGGCATGCTCGTCCAGTCGTAGGCACGGATCGACCCGGACGGCACGCTCACGGCGGAACGGCCTCACCAACCCCCTTCTGGTGAGGCCGTTCCGCTCTGCGACGAGAAGCGGAAACAGGGGAGAAGCCGGTGCAGGTGAGGGGCGGAGCAGGCCAGGAGGTCGTTCCGCCGACCGGGCGAGTCGGCGCGGGCCTTTCGCCCCGGTGAGCGGGCCCGCGCCGAGCACCGTCAGCGCGGCCGACGGGTTCGCCTCGGTGGCGGTGGCGGTGGCGGTGGCGGTGGCGGTGGCGGTGGCGGTGGCGGCGTGACGACGCGGCGGGCGGCGGATGGCGGCCGTGGCACCTGGCTCGGTGCCCCCTCCGCCGCCCGACCAGTGCCTCACCCGATCTCGACGAGGAGGTCGCCGCCTTCCACCTGCTGGATCCTGGTGATGGCCAGGCGGGACACCCGTCCGCTCCTCGGGGCGGTGATCGAGGCCTCCATCTTCATCGCCTCGATGGTGGCCACCGTCGCACCGGCCTCGACCTCGTCGCCCTCGGCGACGGCCAGCGTGACCACGCCGGCGAACGGCGCGGCGACATGGCCCGGATTGGACCTGTCGGCCTTCTCGGTCACCGGGAGGTCGGCGGCCACCGCGTTGTCGCGTACCTGGATCGGCCGCAGTTGGCCGTTCAGGGTGGAGAGGACGGTGCGCATGCCGCGTTCGTCGGCCTCGCCGATGGCCTCCAGCTCGATGAGCAGCCGGACACCGGGCCCGAAATCGACGGTGTACTCCTTCCCGGGGCGCAGCCCGTAGAAGAAGTCCTTGCTGTCCAGCACGCTCGTGTCGCCGTACGCCTGGCGGTGTGCCTCGTACGCCTTCGTCGGGCCGGGGAAGAGGAGGCGGTTCAGCGTCGCGCGCCGGTCCTTGGCCAGGCCGGTGCGGTCCTCAGCGGTCAGGTCCCGCATCGGCTTGGGGCCGGCGCGGCCCTCCAGCGCCTTGCTTCGGAACGGCTCCGGCCAGCCGCCGGGCGGCGTGCCCAGCTCGCCGTGGAGGAAGCCGATCACCGAGTCGGGGATGTCGAAGCGGTTCGGCGCCGCCTCGAAATCCTCGGGTGCCACCCCGGCGCCCACGAGATGCAGCGCGAGGTCACCCACCACCTTCGACGACGGCGTGACCTTCACCAGCCGGCCCAGCATCCGGTCCGCGGCTGCGTACGTCGACTCGACGTCCTCGAAACGGTCGCCCAGGCCCAGCGCGACGGCCTGCGTACGCAGATTGGAGAGCTGCCCGCCGGGAATCTCGTGGTGGTACACGCGCCCTGTCGGCGAGTCCAGACCCGCCTCGAAGGGTGCGTAGACCTTGCGGACGCTCTCCCAGTACGGCTCCAGGTCACCGACCGCCTGCAGATCGAGGCCGGTGGGCCGGTCGGAGTGGTCGGTCGCGGCGACGATCGCCGACAGCGAGGGCTGAGAAGTGGTTCCGGCCATGGAGGCCACCGCACCGTCCACCGCGTCCGCTCCGGCCTGGATCGCCGCGAGGTACGTGGCGAGCTGTCCGCCCGCGGTGTCATGGGTGTGCAGGTGCACCGGCAGGTCGAACTCCGCGCGCAGGGCGGAGACCAGCTTGGACGCGGCGGGGGCGCGCAGCAGGCCCGCCATGTCCTTGATCGCCAGCACATGTGCTCCCGCGGCGACGATCTTCTCGGCCAGCCGCAGGTAGTAGTCCAGCGTGTACAGCTTCTCCGCCGGGTCGGAGAGGTCGGAGGTGTAACACAGCGCGACCTCGGCCACCGCCGTCCCGGTCTCCCGTACGGCCTCGATGGCGGGGCGCATCTGGTCGACGTCGTTGAGCGCGTCGAAGATCCGGAAGATGTCGATGCCGGTGGCGGCGGCCTCCTGGACGAAGGCGTCGGTCACCTCGGTCGGGTAGGGGGTGTACCCCACGGTGTTGCGACCCCGCAGCAGCATCTGCAGGCAGATGTTCGGCACGGCCTCGCGCAAGGCGGCGAGGCGCTCCCACGGGTCCTCCGCGAGGAAGCGCAGCGCGACGTCGTAGGTGGCGCCGCCCCAGCACTCCAAGGACAGCAGCTGCGGCAGGTTGTGCGCCACGGCGGGGGCGACGGCCAGCAGATCCTTGGTCCGTACCCGGGTGGCGAGCAGCGACTGGTGGGCGTCGCGGAACGTGGTGTCCGTGACACCGATGGTCGGCGACTCGCGCAGGCTCCGCGCGAAGCCCTCGGGGCCGAGGGCGAGGAGCCTCTGCCGGGAGCCGGCGGCCGGCTCGCCGAAGGGCAGCGCCGGCAGCTTGGTGGCCGGGGCGATCAGCTCGGGCCGAGGGCCGTGCGGCTTGTTCACGGTGACGTCGGCGAGGTACGTGAGCAGCTTCGTGCCGCGGTCGGCGGAGTGGCGCGAGGTGAGCAGGTGCGGCCGCTGCTCGATGAAGGCCGTCGTGACGTGTCCTGCCTGAAAGTCCGGGTCGTCGAGCACGGCCTGCAGGAAGGGGATGTTCGTGGACACACCGCGGATACGGAACTCGGCGACCGCCCGCCGGGCCCGGTCGACGGCCGTCCTGAAGTCCCGGCCCCGACAGGTCAGCTTGACCAGCATCGAGTCGAAGTGGGCACTGACCTCCGTACCGGCGTGGGTGGTGCCGCCGTCGAGCCGGATGCCGGAGCCTCCCGGAGAGCGGTACGCGCTGATCATGCCGGTGTCCGGACGGAAGCCGTTGGCCGGGTCCTCGGTGGTGATCCGGCACTGGAGGGCGGCACCGCGCAGGACGACGGACTCCTGCGCCAGGCCGAGATCGGCAAGGCTCTCGCCCGAGGCGATGCGCAGCTGCGACTGCACCAGATCGATGTCGGTGACCTCCTCGGTCACCGTGTGTTCGACCTGGATGCGCGGATTCATCTCGATGAAGACGTGGTTGCCGTCGCGGTCGAGGAGGAACTCCACGGTGCCCGCGTTGCGGTAGCCGATCCGGCGGGCGAACTTCACGGCGTCGTCGCAGATGCGCTGCCGTACCTCCGGGTCGAGGTTCGGGGCGGGCGCGAGTTCGATCACCTTCTGGTGGCGCCGCTGCAACGAGCAGTCGCGCTCGAACAGGTGGATGACGTTGCCCTCGCCGTCGGCGAGGATCTGCACCTCGATGTGGCGCGGGTCGACGACGGCCTTCTCCAGGAAGACGGTCGCGTCGCCGAAGGCGGACTCGGCCTCGCGGGCCGCCGCCTCGATGGACTCACGGAGCGTCGCCGGATCCTCGACCCGCCGCATGCCGCGACCGCCGCCGCCCGCGACGGCCTTGACGAACACCGGGAAGCCGATGCCCTCGGCGGCAGCCACCAGCTCGTCCACGTCGGTGGAGGGTGCCGAGGAACCGAGCACGGGTACGCCGGCCTCCCGGGCGGCGGCCACCGCACGGGCCTTGTTCCCGGTCAGCTCCAGGGTCTGCGCGCTCGGGCCCACGAACGTGATGCCCGCCTCCTCGCAGGCACGCGCGAGGTCCGGGTTCTCGGACAGGAAGCCGTAACCCGGGTAGACGGCGTCGGCACCGGCCAGGCGGGCCGCCCGGATGATCTCCTCCACGGAGAGGTAGGCCCGCACCGGATGTCCGGCCTCACCGATCTCGTACGCCTCGTCGGCCTTCAGCCGGTGCAGAGAATTGCGGTCCTCGTGCGGGAAGACGGCCACCGTGCGCGCACCCAGCTCGTAGCCTGCGCGGAACGCGCGAATCGCGATCTCCCCGCGATTGGCCACCAGTACCTTGCGGAACATCATGATCCCTTCACCCTGCCGGTGATGAGCAACGGATCGCCGACACCTCCCCGCGTACCCAGTGCCTGGGAGAGGCACTCGCCCGCGTCGCGCCCGGCTCGTTTCGGCAACGCTAAGGGCTGCGCCGTGGCCTACTGAAGATCCCACGACAGTGACATGGATCATCGCGATGCCGCTGTCCGTGATGGGCGCGGAGGGGGTATCCGAGGGGGCGTCGTGGCCCCTGGCGGCCTCGCGCGCGGCGTTCCACGCCGTCAGGTCGGCAACAGTCGGCGAAAGGAGTTCCTCGGCGACGGCAGAATCCTTTTCGCATGATGCAGGCATTCGGGTGATATTTGACTGTCCACATATATTTCAGTGCCTATGATCCACCGTTGTGACAGAGAGTCAGTACGCCCGGGTCGCCCAGGACTCGGCCGATGTGGTCGTCCTCGGGGCCGGCCCGGCCGGCTTGGTGTTGGGGAACCTCTTACTTCGCAGCGGCATCGACTGTGTCGTGCTGGAACGTTCCGGTCGTGACCACGTCCAGAACCGGGCACGGGCGGGCTTCCTCGCCGCGAACACCGTGCGGATCCTGGAACGCAACGGACTCGACGCGGGACTGCGCCGGCGCGGGCAGGAGCACAGCGTCTGCGAGTTCCGTACCGAGGACGGCCGCTTCCGCCTGGACTACCGACGGCTCGGCCGGGGTGAACCGCACACCGTCTATCCGCAGCATGAGCTGGTCGCCGATCTGCTGGCGCGGTTCATCGATGCCGGGGGGCGGATCCACTTCGACACCGAGGCGGTCGCCGTGTCCGACGCCGACGGCCCCGCACCGACGGTGACCGTACGGGACGGGGACGGCCGCCCGGGACGGTGGCGGGCACGGTACGTCGCTGCCTGCGACGGCCGCCACGGGGCGGGGCGGCGCTCGCTTCCGCCCGGCGTGGTCCACCGCCACCACCGCGACCACGGCGTGTCCTGGCTGGGGCTGCTCGCCGAGGCGCCGCCGAGCCTGGACGCCGTGGGCTACGCGACCCACCCGCGCGGATTCGCCGGGCACATGGCCCGCTCCGCCGAGATCACCCGCTACTACCTGCAGTGCGAACGCGGGACCCGGGCCGACACGTGGAGCGAGGACCGAATCTGGGACGAACTCGACCTGCGCATGCGCGCGAACGAGTACGGACCCCTGCTGCGCGGCCGGGTCGTCCAGCGCGCCGTCGTCGACCTCGAGTCCGACGTGCTCGAACCGCTGCGCCACGGCTCGCTGTTCCTGGTGGGCGACGCAGCCGCCCTGATCAGCCCCTCCGCCGCGAAGGGCGCGAACCTCGCGGTGCTGGAGGCAGAGATCCTGGCCCGGGCCCTGACCGATGACCTCGCTCACGGCGACCCCGGGCCACTCGCCTCCTACTCGGAGCGGTGCCTGGCCCACATCTGGCGTGCCCAGGAGTTCTCGCACTGGATGATCCGCCTCCTGCACGACGCCCCGGGTTCCGAGGACGACTCCCTCTTCCAGGAGCGTCTGCGCTACTCCCGGATCGCCTCGCTGCGCATGTCGCGCACCCAACAGGACTGGTTCGCCGAGAACTACGTCGGCATCTGACCGACCCTCTTCTCTCCTCTTCTTCTCTTCTTTCTCTTCTCATCGCCCCGTTCCGGGCCAGGCCCTGGGCTGCCCGTGCCTGTGCCTGCGCACGGCATGCTCCGGCCGCCTGGCCCGGGCTTCCTCCTTCACCCACGGACAGGGAATGCACTCCGACCATCCCTTCACCATGCCCGCGAGCACGACGACGGCGGCCACGACGCCCACGACTGCAACGCCCACGACTGCAACGCCCACGATCACGGCGCCCACGACCACGATGACCGCGAACGCCGGAGGCGACGTGGAGCGGTTGAGCGCGACGGCCGGATTCGTCCGGGAGCAGGACACGTCCGTCCTGCTCTCACGCGTGCTGCCAGGCCTCGACGGTCCCGAACTGCGGGCGCTGACGGACCGGTGCCGCTTCGCGCACGCCGCCGTGCTCGTGTTCCCTCCCGACGCGCAGGCGCTGAGGGCGGACCTGGCGGCGTGCGGGTTGCCCGCCGACGCGCAGGCGCAACCGAGCGTCGTCGTGCGCGAACGCCTCGCCGCACGCCACCGCCGCCGTCCCGAGGATCTTGACGTAAGGATTCTCCGTCCCGTGGTCCGCGGCCCCGCCGAGGAACCCCGGGCGGTCGAAGTGTTCGCGCTCACGGTGCCACCGGGTTCCGGACTCTCCGGGATCGCCGCCGAGGAACGCCGACTGGACCACGAGGCCCACCTCGCCTTCGACGTCGCGCAGCCCGACCCGCTGGTGCTGCGCGGGCTGTTGGCGAGCTTCGCGCGGCACGGCGCCGTCGCCGACGGAGGCGGCTACAACCCGCACGAGGACGGCACCGTGTTCTACTTCACCGCCCCTGCCGACACGAAGACGGCGTACCGGCGCGTCGAGCTGTACGCGGGCGGAGACCACCGTGACGTACTGGCCGAGTACCTCGACCGACCCCTCTCCCCGGCGGGGCAGGCGCGACAGGCAGGCGAAGCGCAGCCGGCGGAATCGCTCCTGTGGCTGTTGACGGGCGCCTGGAGCACCCAGGCCCTGGCGGCCTGCGCGCGGCTTCGGCTACCGGAGGCCATGAACCGCCACACCGGGGTCGACAGTTCGGAGCTGGCCCGGGCCGTCAGCGCCCACCCACAGAGCCTGGCGACCCTGCTGCGGTACCTCGCCATGCTGGGCGTGGTCTCCGAAGGCACCGACGGCTTCCGCCTCACCGGCGTCGGCGCACTCCTGGAAGCGAAGGCCCCGGGCTCGATGCGGCCCCTGGCGCTGATGTACGGCGGCCCCTTCTACCAGTCCTTCGCGCACCTGACCCACACCGTACGCAGCGGACAACCCGGCTTCGAGCACCTCTACGGCGAGAACCACTTCGACCACTTCGCCCGCGACCCCGATCTCGCCACCCTGTTCGACCAGTCCATGGCGTCGAGCGCCGCCATGTTCGATCCCCTCCCCTCGCACCCGGTCCTCACCGCCGCGGCCACCGCCCCCGGCCGCCCCCGCACCGTGGTCGACATCGCCGGCGGCACCGGAGAACTCCTCGGCCGCATTCTGACCGCCCACCCCACCCTGCGCGGCATCCTCCTCGAACGCCCGCAGGTCCTCGCGGCGGCGCGCACGTACCTGGACGCCACCGATGTCGGCGGGCGATGCGGATACCGGGCGGGCGACTTCGCGGACGTGCCGCCGGGCGGCGACGTCTACATCCTCTCCCGCGTCCTGCACGACTGGGACGACGACCGATGCGGGAGCATCCTGCGTCACTGCGTCGACGCCATGCCCCGGCACGCGGACCTTCTCATCGTCGAACGCCTCCTGCCGGCCGACGCCGCCCCCTCGCTCGCCACCGCGTGGGACCTCCATATGATGTGCAACACCGGAGGCCGCGAGCGTACGTCCGACCACTACGCCAGGCTGCTCGAAGACCACGGCCTCGAACTCGTCGGCCACACCCCGCTCGCGCTGGGCGCCCACGCCCTCCACGCTCGCAGAGCGGACGCGTCGGCCCACCTGGAGCGGGCCTCAACCCCCTCCAGGCGTCGGACCTGACGGGACGAGGCCTCCGACCTCCCTGACCGTGCAGCGACGTCAGGGCTTCCCGCCCCGCCACGCCCGTTGCGCGCCAGGACTTCGGTGACCCCGATCCACCCGCCACGGCGCGCACGGGCACCTCTGCCGACCTGGGCCGGCAGGTGGCGGGCTGGTCATTTGGGGGACGGGTGCCGATGCCAGGCGCCTGGTCCAGCGCCGGGGTGGTCCGACGTTTCGGGATCGGGGTGAGCCGGGGGTCAGGTGTTCAGTCGGCTGTTGGGGCCGTCCCAGCCGTCGGCGGTCTCGTCGTTGAACCAGTAGTCGCCGGCTGCCAGATAGCGGAAGGCGTGGCTGGTCTTTCGGGGAAGCGCGACCGTTACGGCCCGCGTCCGGTCCTCCCGGGGGTGGAGGGGGTGGGCGTGGGGATCCCAGCCGTTGAAGTCGCCCACGACGCTGACCGGCCCGGGCGGGTTGTCGGCGGGAAGCACGAAGGTGACTTCGGTCCGGTTCTTGCGTTGCTTGCGTTCGAGCACGGGGAGCTCTCCTGTCGGTGACGGGGGCGTGGAAGCGTGTTCCATCCTGCACTCACCGCGTGCACCGCCACGTCGACACGGCCGATCCGTCACACGGCCAGACCTCACCCAGCGGATGCGTTGCGCCGGGTGGGGGGAGCGGCGCGCTCACCGTCGACACGTCCCGGTTGTTCGCCACGCGAACGCCTCGGAACCTCTCGTACTCTCTCGTACTCGTTCCGGAGACATCCCTCGGAAGGGACCATCTAGGATGTCGGCCGCGCGTCGATGTCACCTGCGGTTGACGTCACGCGCGGTCGTGTCTCATGTGCAGTCTTGCGTCCGTGAGTCGTCCGACCGGATGTGTCGGGGCAGCTGTTCCAACGGGGGAGAACTTCGGTGTTCGGAATCATCAGGCCATGCCGTCATCGCCTGGGCGAGGGCTTGCGTACCGAGTGGATGGCGCATCTGTGCGGGCTGTGCCTGGCGTTGCGCAGCGAGTACGGGCAGTTCGCGAGGGTGGCCACCAACTACGATGGTCTGATCGTCTCGGTGCTGACCGAAGCACAGTCGGAGCGAACCGGGGACTGGCGTCGCGGCGCCGGTCCGTGCCCGCTGCGCGGGATGCAGTCGGCGGACGTGGCGCAGGGTGAGGGTGCGCGGCTGGCGGCGACGGTGTCGCTGGTGCTGGCCGCGTCGAAGATACGTGACCACATATCCGACGGCGACGGCCTGTTGGGGCGCCGCCCGGTGGCGCTTGCGGCACGCCGGATCGCCCATGGCTGGGACCGTGCGGGCGCCGCAGGCGGCGAACGGCTCGGCTTCGACACCGCGGTACTGCTCGGGGCGGTCGAGCGCCAGCCGGAGGTCGAGCGGACGACCGGCCCCGGTGGCTCGCTGCTGACGGTCACGGAGCCCACGGAGACGGCAACCGCGGCCGCGTTCGCGCACACCGCGGTGCTCACGGGCCGCCCGGGCAACGCTGAACCTCTGGCGGAGGCCGGCCGTCTGTTCGGTCGGCTGGCGCATCTGCTGGACGCGGTGGAGGACCTGGATTCGGACAAGGCGTCCGGGGCGTGGAATCCGATCGCCGTGACCGGCGCGGACCCCGCCGAGGTGCGCCGGCTCTGCGACGACGCCGTCCATGGCATCCGACTCGCCCTGTCCGAGGCCGTATTTGTCGATGGGCGGCTGGTACAGGCGCTTCTGGGCGGCGAGTTGGAGCGTGCCGTCGATCGGGTCTTCGACCCCCGGCATCGTCACCATCAGCACCGCCGCCAGGTGAAGGGCCCGCGCATGCTGCCCTGGCTGGGACGCCGTACGGCGACGGAATCGCCCTCGGAGACCGGCACGGGCACGGCGTGCGGCGTGGGGGTGCTTGCGGGCGCGGCCCCGGAGGGCGGGCCGATGGCTTCGAACCGGCCGCCGGAGGGGCAGTGCCGGCGGTGTCGCGAGTGGCGCCGGTTGTGCGGCGATTGCAGGTTGTGCTTCAACTGCTGCCGCTGCGACGAGGACGCCGGCCAGGATGAGGGAGAGCCGCTGCAGTTCGGCGACGGCAACCGCAACGGCGGCTCGAGCCGGGATGGTTCAGGCAGGGACGGTTCCGGGGGCGACGGCTGGTTCGGCGGCTCTGGCGGCGGCAACTCCGGCGGCTCCAGCGGCGGTTCCGGCGGCGGCCATGGGTCCGGTGGCTCTGGTGCTTCCGGCGGCGGTTCGGGCGATGGCTGCGGCGGTGGCTGCTGCAATCCGTGCAAGTGCTGCTGCGATTGCTGCGACTGAACGGTGGATGAGCCGGCCGGTTGGGACCCGACCGGCTCATCCACCGGGCGGCCCGCCCCAGAGGGGACCTGCCTCCGAGGACTTCCCGCCACTGTGCGCGTCGAGCACGGCGTTCACCACCGGCTGCACCGCCGCACCCGTGCGACTCGGCCCCCATGAAGCTCTCAGCGGTTGATGCGGACCGTCCGCAAGCAGGGTGCCGCCGTTTGCGCTACGGGACGACGAGGCCGCTCCCACTCGGGCGCAGGGGCGAGGCCGAGGAGGCGTCGCGTCGCGCTTACACCACCGAGCGCGGGCCGTCGCTCGTACGAGGCCGGGCCCAACGGCGCCGGCGCCATCGCGTCCGCCGAGGTGCCGCCCACGAGGCCCCGGAGCGGAACTCTGAGCAACTCCTGGCCATATCGCGGGAGGAGACGAACGGCCAGTCCACCGGGGGCGGGAGGTCGCGTTCCAGGTGGCCGGGCGAGCCGCTGGAAGCCGGGGAGGGCGGCGGCGGTTGCGGCTTCGATCCATGCCGACAGTTGGTGACTTTGTAGCGGGACGAGGATCCCGAGACCTCACGGGCAGGTCAGGCTCGCGCCGCGGGCCTGGTGGCGGCTCGGCAGACTACGACCGGACAGGAAGGGTGATCCGCGGCCTTACGGGTGCTGCGGCGGTCCTATGACCGTCTGGCCGATCTGCTCGGCAAGCCACTGCGCGAAGCGGTCCTCGTAACCATCACCGTTGCGCCGTCGAACGTGGACAAGGACCGTGTGCGTGTCGGCCTGGATATCGAGTCCGCGATCGGTGCAGTGGAGCAGGAGCGTGACCTTGGCGTTGTTGGCATCTCCGTGCAGGCCGCGTTCCGGCGCGGCTGGCCAGTACATCGAATCCCAGTGGATTTCGGCTGGGTAGGGGCCCACGACGGCGGCGAAGTGATCTTCGATGCTTCCCACAGGCTGGTCCAGCATCGATACGGAAAGCGGCAGGTACTCATCCAGGCCGGGACTGTCGACGGGAAGTTCTCTCGCGGGAACCGAACGGAACAGAGCCGGTATATCAGCAGGCGGGACCGCGTCCACGCCTCCGTGCCAGCAGGTGAACCAGGAATCCGGCAAAGCCTCTCTCAGCCGCTTCACCTCGGCCAGGGTGGGTACCGTGGCGTCCACGGACACGTCGGAATAGGACTGCGTACCGAACGCCACCATCTGCCAGGCCACGCGCAGGGCCAGGTTACGGTCGAGCGTACGGAAGATGGGGTAGGCAACATCGGTCGACATGAGGCGACTCTGACACGACCCCAGCAGGCCGTCCTCCTGTTTACGCTGCCGGACCAGCGGGGTCCGCAGGAAGCCGGCACTCGTCCAAGCCGTGTTCTCGGATCATCTCGGGGACCAGATGAAGGGTCCCGCGATGTGAAGGCGGCGGGTCCTGGGGTCGCAGTTGCAGCACCTGGCTGTCCTGATTGCCGGAGCGGTTCAGGTCTCCGGCTCAGATCCGCGAGGCCGGCAGGCGACGGCTGGTCAAGTTGTTGCGGCCGAAGGTGCCCAGGGTGGCCATGACCACGGTCTGACGGTGGTGTCGGTGGGACGATCGTAGTGCTGGTCTGGCAGATCGCAGTCTGGTCCTCCCGATCACCACCTCGACGGTTCGCGTGCGGTCGCAGTCCGGGCACTGCCGGTAGGAGCAGGTGTCGGGATTGCCCTGGGTGTGGCCGTCCCGGGCGCGTGCTGCCAGCTCGAGAACCGGCCGTGTGGCCGCACCCTCCCGTCCCTCGACAAGCGCGCCAACGTCTCTCTGTGCGGGCCCCCCTTACCCACGCCCTGGCGAAGCCGGACGCCCGCCCGGACAGGGCGCAGCGCTGGGCAGACCACAAGGACTCCCGCACCACCCAGTGCGACAACTCGCGCGAGGAGTTGCTCGACGACAGCCCCGGTTACGGCTTTGCCGCCGACATTGCTGGCGCGACTGGCGCAAGGCACCACGTGACCGGACGATTCCTCCGCCTTCGCCAGCCGCCCATGCGCTTCTCCCTCAGAGATCGTTAGACAGAACCTGCTGCGCGAGTGGCATCCTGACCTGGCCGATCGACCCCTCACGCTCGGAGCACTCGGCTCGGACAATCACGTGTTGCGGCTAGGCGACGACCTCGACGTCCGGTTGCCCTGGACGCAGCAGTCCGCGGACGCGCTGCTGCGCAGGGAACAGAGCTGGCTGCCCACCCTTGCCCCGCATCTGCCCCAGCAGATCCTGCGTCCCGCAGCGTCTTGGTGAGCCTTCTGAGGGGTTCCCGCGGCCCTGGCTCGTCGCCACCTGGTCCCGGGCGAGCCCGCCGACTGCGCCCCTGTAGCGTGCCCCGCGGAGGCGGCCGGGCCCTCGGAACTGACCTCGCTGACCGCGGGTGCGTCCCCGACGGGGCGTCAGTAGGTCGAGACCGTGGTGGCCGGTCGACAGCACCGAACGCTTCACCCAAGGGCTCGCCTCGGCCACCGAACTGGGGCTGATGCGCGACCCGGACGCCGTCCGTGCGGTCTGGGAAGAGGAGGCCGCCGCGCCCCGGCACGGGCGGCGCTGCGCGACGGGGGCGCGGTCGCGGTGTCGCGGCGGCCGGTCAGAGGTGGCCGTCCAGGAATTCCCGTACCTCGGCGATGGTCATCGGACCTGTGCCGTGCGCCACCGCCTCTCCCTCCTTCAGCAGGACGTAGGACGGGGCTCCGGTGATCTCGTATCGCTGGGTTGCGACCGGACAGCGCGTCATGTCGGTGCGGACGGCCGTCAGGCGGCCTGTGTACTCGTCGGCGATGGCGCCCACGACGAGGTCCATCGCCCGGCAGGGATCGACTGCCTTGGGCCATGTCCCGATGAAGTACGCGAGTACCGGGACTCCGCTCATCCCGAGGATGAAATCGAACTCCGCGTCCTCACGGGGTTGGTGAACCCGCTTCGCCATACAAGCTCCTGACCTCGCGTTCCGTCGTTCCAGCCCCATCATCCCCCGCTCGGTGCGGAAGGCCGGCCGGGTGGCACCGGCCGCCCCTGGAAGGGGAGCGTCGCACTGTCGGTAGGATGATCACATCGGTGGGGGTGTGTTGTTCGCTCGCAGGTGCCAGCTGAGCTGAGCACCGAACGGACTGTGCAGTGCCAGGAGTTCATCACTATCTGCCGTCGGGGTGGAAATCCGCCCTCGAACGGCGGTGCCCTCCGCTGAGCGTCCGGGACTGGATGCTCCGCAAGGAAGCGGACGACCTGGACCCGACGCCGAACTTCGCCTGGAAAGTCACGGCTGCGGTCTGACCACCCGGCGCACCCAAGCCTGCCGACTCGCCCCAAGGAGACCCCATGCGCCTGCCCAAGACCCTCGCCGCCGGAGCCGTCGCGCTGAGCGCGCTCGTGACGCTGACGGGCTGCGGGGGCGACGGTGGGGCTGCCGCCGACGGTCCGCTGGGCGGCCTGCCGATGGCGAACACCATGGCCGAAGTCCAGAAGGTCATCAAAGAGCGTGGAGAGGACTGCAGCCCGCTCGAGCGGAGTCGCGAGGGAGAGACCTACATGGCGGACGAGGCCAAGGACCCCGCCTGGGGCATCAAGGAGCGCGCCGTCTGCTTCGACAGCGGGGGCAATTCCGTCACCGTGCTGCTCCTCGGGGACATGGCCAAGTTCCAGGAATCCTTGGCCAAGGGCGGTGGCCGCTTCACGGTCGGCCAGAACTTCGCTCTCGCCGGCACGGGCGAATCTTTCGGTCAGACCCTGAATCGGAACGGTCTGCGCATGTTGTCGTGCGACCCGAACGACCGTGCGGACGTGCCCAGCGGCTACGAGATCCGCGAGGGCCAGGTCAAGGGCTGCTTCACCACGGACTACGACGCGTAGACGCTCCCAGCCCCCGGCCCCGGCCCCCGGCCCCCGGAACACCGGACCCCGTAACCCCGAACCCCGGAGGACCGGCCGACGCCAAGCGCCAGCACACGTGACCTGACGTGACGGGCAGCCGTGAGTCTGCCTGGTGACGGAGCTCCTGAACGGCCAACCGCTCAGCAGCGGTCCCCGAACCTCAGTCAGGCCCCGTAGCGTGGCTCGGCTCCCGTTCAGGCCGCGCGGGTGACGGTGGACAGGCTTCCGGCGAAGCAGCGGCGGGCTTTGGGCGCAGAGGGTGTGCCCGCATCACCAGGTCGGAGCCAGAAGCGCCTGGCCAGATACGGTGACGGGATGACCGAGAGCCTGCCTTCCGACGTAGCCGACGTGCTTGCGTCAGTCCTGAACGCGGACAATCCGGTTCATGCCGCACTCCGTACGCATGTTCCGCACCTAAGTGTGCGGGCTCGCTGCACATGCGGGTGCGGTACCGCCTACTTCGAACTCGACACCAGCGAAGTCGAGCCCGCGCCCACCGGCCCCGGCACTGTCGTGGCGGCCGAGGCGCAGCTCGTCACCGAGGCCGGTGAGTGCCCCGGCGAGGTCCTGGCCTTCGCGCAGGACGGCTACTTGTCGTGGTTGGAAGTCTGTTCATGGAGCGACGACATCGAGGTGACCCTCGCCGCCGCGCGTCACTGGTTGCAGCCGCGCTCTTGATCCCGAAGAGCCGGCGCCCAGCGGTGGACGGGCGGCACCACCCGGTGGAGTGTGACCGCGCTCGATCAATCAGCTGAAAATCAGGGCGAGTTGGGCGTCCAGTGCGGCGACCGCATCCTCCTCCGCGTACTGCCGTGACAGCAACTGCATGCCGAGACCGTCGACGAGCGCCATCAGGCCGATCGCCGCGAGCTCGGGGTCGATGCCGTCAGCTCCGGCCGTACGCAGCTGTTGCGCGATGAACCCGCGCATCCCCACGGCGTCCTCGCGCAGCCCTTCCCGGATCGCCGGCTTCACTGCGGCGTAGGCGAGGAACGCGAGCCCGACGTGGCTCTCGAGCCGCCGGGTGTCGTCGAGCGGAAGGATCTGGAGCAGTACGCCGCGGACGAGGTCGCGCGGTGTGGCGGGCGCGGTCGCCGCTTCGGAGCGGGCGCGGATCCGGTCCGCGACCATGCCGAGCGCGAACGTCATCATCTCGTCCTTGGTGCGGAAGTAGTGCTGCACCATCCCGGTCGAGACGCCCGCTTCGGCCGCCACCTGGCGCAGGCTCACGCCTTCCAGCCCTTGTGCGGCGGCAAGCCGCATCAGTGCGTCGGCGAGCAGCTCTCGGCGTTCACGGTGGTCGACCTTGCGTGGCATACGGCCCACTTTACATTGCACCTGTATTGTCATGCTGTACATTGCAGTCGTATTGGAAACTGGTGTGGTCGGTCATGGAGGACGTGGTCGGCACGGAGGAGGTGCCCGGATGGACGTGCTGGAGCTGACGGCGATCGGCAGCGGGCAGCAGGACCTGGTGGGCGGCAAGGCCGCCGGTCTCGCCCGGCTGATCCGCCTCGGCGAGCGGGTGCCGGACGGCTTCTGCGTGACGACCGAGGCGTACGGGAGCGGGGAGGTGCCGCGCGCGAAGGTGCTCGCAGGGTTCGAACGCCTCGGCGGTGGACCGGTCGCGGTCCGCTCCAGCGCCACCGCCGAAGACCTGCCGTACGCGAGCTTCGCCGGCCAGCAGGACACGTACCTCGACGTCACGGGCGGCGAGGCGCTGATCGAGGCGATCGAGGCCTGCTGGGCCTCGCTGCACTCCGAGCGTGCGATCGCCTACCGCGAGGCCAACGCCATCCCGCACGATTCCGTACGGATGGCCGTCGTCGTGCAGCGCATGGTCGATGCCGAAGTCGCGGGCGTTCTGTTCACCGCCGACCCGCTGACCGGCTCGCGCAGCGCGAGCGTGGTCGACGCCGCGCCGGGACTGGGGACGGCGGTCGTCGACGGAGCGACGGCGGCGGACCACTACGTGCTGGACGGCACCGAGGACGAGGAGCGCGGCTGCCTCACACCGGCCCGCCGGAAGGAGCTGCGCGCTGCCGGCGAGCGGATCAAGGACCTGCTCGGAGCGGAGCAGGACATCGAGTGGGCCTACGACCGCGACGGGGAGCTGTGGCTGCTGCAGGCGCGTCCGATCACCACCCTCTTCCCTGCGCCCCCGCCGAGCGACAAGCCGGGCCCGCGGCTGTATGTCGAGTTCGGCCATGTCCAGGGGATGCTGCAGCCCGCCACACCGATGGGCATGTCCACGCTGAAGTCGATGCTGGCGGGCATGCTCGCGGCGTTCGGTCTCACGGTCGAGATCGTCGACATCGGTGGGCGGCTGTACGGCGACCTGACCGACGCTCTGCGTGACCCCTCGACGCGGCAGCGGCTCGTCAAACTGATGGCGGTCGACTTCGGGCCGCGCGCGCAGAAGGCCGTTGAACACCTCCTCGACGACCCGCGGTTCGCGCCGCGGAAGACTCCCCGTAAGCGCAATGCCGCTGCCATGAAGGCGGGTCCGAAGGCGGCCGCCGGGATTCTCGGCGCGCTGGCTCGTCCGTCGCGGGCGCGGGCCCGTGTCTTCGGCGAGATCGAACGCCTCCGCCGGCAGCCGGTCACCGATCCGGCCACGACGGCGGAGCTGCTGGACCTGGTCGAGCAGGACGCCGAGTCGAGCACGCTCGCCGACGCGATCATCTGGCCCGTCGTCAGCGGACTCGTCGTCTCCGCCGCACTACCGCCGCTGCTCAAGGGCATCGCAGGCGAGGACGAGATCCACACGGTGCTCGGCGGCATGCCGCACAACGTCACGATCGAGATGGACCTTGCGCTGTGGGACGTTGCCCGGCGGGCGGAGCCCCACCGCGAGATACTGCTCGGTACCGCCCCGTCCGAACTCGCCGCAGCCCAACTGGCGGGCACCCTGCCGGACTTCGGTCTCGCCGCGTTCCTCCGGAACTACGGCACCCGGTCGGCCGCCGAGGTCGACGTCGGCGTACCGCGCTGGGCCGAGAACCCGATGCCGGTGTTCACGATGCTCGCCAACTACCTGCGTGTCACCGACCCCGAACAGGCCCCGGATCGTCGCTTCGAGCGCGCCGCGGAGAGGGCCGAGTCGATGCTCACCGAGCTCGCCGAGCGCGCCCGCCGCAAGCAGGCGCTGCGTGGCCGCCTCGCCGGCTTCTTCCTCCGCAGGTCAAGAGAGTTGTCCGGGCTGCGCGAGGCGGGCAAGTTCGCCGGGCTCCACGCCTTGCGCGACCGTCGCCGCCGTCTGCTCCTGATCGGTGCGGAACTCGAGGCGAAGGGGTTGCTCGCAGACGCTGACGACGTCATGTTCCTCGAACTCCCCGAGCTGCGTACAGCAGTGGAGACCGGTGCCGACCTGCGCGACACGATCACCGCCCGGCGCGCGGAGTACGAACGTGAGCTACGCCGCCGCACCGTGCCGGTCGCCCTGCTCTCGGACGGTACGGATGTGGAGACCCTCCTGCCGACCCTGCCGTCCGACGGCCGGACGCTCACCGGAATGGGTGCGGCATCCGGTCGCGTCACCGGCCGCGCCCGTGTGGTCTTTGACCCCTCCGACGCGTCCATCGAACCCGGGGAGATCCTTGTCGCCCCGACGACCGACCCCGGCTGGACCCCGCTGTTCCTCACGGCCGGCGGCCTCGTCACCGAGACCGGCGCCGTGATGGCCCACGGACCGACGGTCGCCCGCGAGTACGGCATCCCGGCCGTCATCTGCGTCCCGGACGCCACCACACGTATCCCCAACGGGCAGCTGATCACCGTTGACGGCGCCACGGGCACGGTCACGCTGGACTGCTGAGGGGGAATCCCTGATCCTCCAGGCCGCCTGGGCGAGGACGTGGGCCCACTCCTTGCTCGCCCGCCGGGCCTGCCCCATGCGTAGCAGGCCTCGCTCGGGCCCCGTCGGTAAGCTCGCACGCTTGCCGACGGGGCCTTAACCGATGGGCTACTCGGCGGGGGGGTTGATTCCGTGACCGCAGTCCGTCACGACGGTTCGACAGGTAGCCACAGTTCGCAGGTCGCGGTGCTGAAGTCGTCCGCGCGCTCGAGGACCGCGACGATCGAGGGACCCGGCCGGAGACGCCAGGGGTTGGAGGGGAACCAGTCGGTCGCGGTCGCGGCCCAGGCTGCCTGCAGGGTCTGCGGATGTGGTCCGGTGGTGCGGAAGACCGCCCACCTGCCGGCCGGCACCTCGATGGCGTCGAGGTCGTCGGGGGCCGTCGTGTCCTGGGAGACGGCGACCCCGTGCAGGTAGGTCAGTTCGCTCCCCTCCGTGCCGTCGGGGTCGAGGTCGTCGCAGACTTGCAGCAGGCCGCCCGGTTCGGTGTCGCCGAGGGCCTTCAGTCGGAGATGCTCCTCTTGTGGCAGTGCGGTGATGTGCTGCTGGATGTGCGGGTTGATGCCCTGGTGGATGAGTGGAACCCGGGCTGCGTGGCCGACCAACCGGAACGCGGGGCGGTCGACGAGGTGGGTGTCCATGGGGATGCTCCCTTCGACGGTCAGGCGGATCCTGAGCCGTGGTTGTGTGCGCAGAGGGCCTCCGTCGCGGCGCACGTCACGGGGGCCGGCGCCGTGAACCGCGCGGAACGCCCGTCCGAACGCCTCCGTCGAGCCGTATCCGTGCCGGACGGCGATGCTCAGCAGATCGTCCTCGCCGCGGACGACGTCGGCAGCGGCGACGGTCATGCGCCGCCGGCGCACATACTCCGACAACGGCATGCCGGCCAACGACGAGAACATCCGGCGCAGGTGGTACTCGGTCGTACCGAGCTCCTTGGCCAGTCCGTTGACGTCGAGCTCCTCGGCGAGGTGCTCCTCGACGAGATCGACAAGCTGGTTGAGTACCGAGATCACGAGGCCTCCTTTCGATGCCAACCCTGCCGGAAGAGCCGCGGCTGCACCCGACCGCTGCGGTCCGATCCGATCATCTACGTGGACGGACACGGAGCTGACGCACGCACATGCCGCCGGGGAGGGAAGCGTCGCTCAGGGGCGGCGTGCCCGTTCCTGGCACGACCGCGCCGTCAAGGGGCTACCCGGCCGGCCCGACGCCTCGGCGTGTGTCCCACGACCCGGCCGCTCCGCGGTGAGCCTTGGGCGGTCACCGATCCGCCTCCTGATCCGCGCCCCATCCGAAGGGGTAGCCGCCTGCGTATACCGCGCGGCATACTCGATGCATGGCAGACACGACCGTCAAGATCGACGACACGACTCGAGACCGGCTGAAGGCCCTGGCCGACGACGCCGGCATGTCCATGAAGGACTATCTCGCACAGGTGGCCGCCGAGAAGGAACAGGAGCGCCTCCAGGACACGGCGACCGCCGCGTTCCGCCGCGCCATCAGCGCACCGGGGATCATCGACCGATTCGACGCCGACTTCGGCGGGCTCCCGTCGGTGACCAAGCACGAGCCCCCGCGGGCGGCCTGACCCTGTGGATCTGCACATCGACCACCGCTGGCTCCTGGAGCGCCAGGAAGACATCCTTCGTAAAGACCTCACGGTCAACGACCTCTCGGTGCTCGTCAGCATGGGCGCTCGCCACCGGGTGAACACCCCCCGTCTCGACCAGGCAGACCCGGACGCCTTCTGGCGCGCTGCCGTGCTCCTGGAGGAATGCGTCCTGCTGCGCCCGCTTCCCGCCCGGAACGAGCTCTACGGATACGGCATCGCCATCTCCTACCTGGAGGCCTCCGGCCACCAGGTGGACACCTCGTTCGAGCCGTGGCGCGACCTGATCCACGAGATCCGGTCGCTGCGCCTGGACTCCTACGACATCGCCGATCGCCTGAGGTCCTGGCGCACCTCGTAGAGCGCCGCCGCCCAGCACGTGCCCGGGCGTACGCCGGATGAGTGGCGTGCCCATCCCGGTCCGGCTCGCCGACGCTTTCCCGGCTGCCCCTACGGGTGGGCTACTTCGCTGGAGGGGCCTGCAAGGTGTCCAGTCCTTGGCCACCATCGGCCTGTTCGCGATGCCCCTGCCTTCCCGTACCTCCGATCGGCACCGGCATCTTGAACTGTTGGCATGTGGCCACGCGGTACAAGGGAAGCGACCGGCGCCGAGTTCATTTACCTCTGGGGCAACAGGACCACGGAGGCGTTCCCACTGGCTGGTGGCAGTGGCCTCGGGATGGATCAACAGGCCCTGTCGCTTCGGAAGTGAGAACGAGATGGAAAACCGGACCGATCCAGTAGAGATCATTGCGCGGGTGGGCGGTACAGACCCGCAGCGTGCCCTGGAAGTGTGGGTTCACCTGGCGCGTCGTGCCGGATGGACGGTCACGCCAGTGGCGGACGAGGGACCGCGCTCAGCGCCCACCGAATGCGGCGTCGTCGAGGTCGAAGGCCTCCGCTATCGCGTCCATATAGGGCCCCGGGTGCGGCATTTGCTGATGGAAGCCGTCAACGGGCAGATGACGCAACGGGCCATCCTGAATGCGGCCGCGTGGGCGGAGCCGGTGGTCTCGCCTGAGTCCGCACCGACATTCCTGGATGGCTAGGTAGACAAGGGGGAGGCGGGGCCAGCTGCACTTCGCCGCCTCTTTTCAGCGCGGTGCGGCTCCGCTGGAGCCTCACCGCCGACCAAGCGGGGGTCGACGCACTGAAGGTGTACGCCGGGATGCCTGCGAGGCCACCGTCGTCCACTACACCCCGCCGTGTCGCCGAGCCCTCGTGCAACGAACACGCAGCCTACGACGAGTCGTCCGACCAAGATCCGGGGGCTGCCAGCCCTCTGGTCAGCGGGCTGGCACGTGATCGTCGTACAGCTCCTGGCCGTAGCCGTAGCCGTAGCCGTGACGGCGAGGTGCTCGTCCATCAGCCTTGACTCATCCGGCGCCGCCCCCGATGTACGGCGAAGCACGCGCCCCCCGTCCGTCTGCCGGAGCGGGTCAGAGCCAGCCCCTGCGGGCCGCCTGTACGCCGGCCTGGAAGCGTGTCTCCACGCCCAGTTCGGCCATCAGATCGGTGAGCCTGCGCCCCACTGTCCGTTCGGTCACGCCGAGGGACCGGGCGATCGTGCGGTCCTTCATGCCGGACGCCATCAGCGACAGCAGTTCGCGGTCCTTGACGGACGGGCCGCGCTGCGCCTCGGCCTCGACCAAGGGCGTGGCGCGCGCCCACAGGCTCTCGAAGCAGCTGACGAGGACGTCGACGAGCGCCGACTCGTGCACCAGCAGCCGGACGTTCGGGTCCGGTTCGGTGTAGGAGACCGGCAGCAGCGCGGTGGTCCGGTCGACGACCATCAGCTTCAGGTTGACGTCCGGCAGGATCCGGGCCCGTTCGCCGGCCTCGGTGCAGCGGCGCATGGCCGCCATGTGTTCGGGCGACGCCAGTGCCTCGCGGGCGTAGACGAACCGGTAGGCGACGCCGTCCGCGAGCCGGCGCAGTTCGAGGTCGTTCGGGTTGCTCTGTCCGCCGATGTACGGCGGGGCGTCGACCGCGACGATCTCCTCGCGCGCCTCCAGCTGGAGCCGGGCCACCGCGGCCAGGACGGCGTCCTCGCCCTCCAGCAGTTCGACGACCGGCTTCCCCTCACGTGGGGGCCGGCCACGTAGCCGGTCGGCCAGTTCCTCGACGTGCAGCTGCATCTGGGCGAGGTCGCCGCGTCGGCGATTGATCAGCTCGGGGAGGGCCTGGTCGGGCGCGACGACGGCGTACAACGCGGGAGTGAAGCCGAGCTGTTGAACGAGCCCGTGGTCGAGGAGCCGGCGGACGACGGGCCGTAGTTCGGGCGGGGAGCATCCGATGTTCGCGGCGAGCTCCTCCGCCGTGGCCCGTCTCAGGTCGAGCAGGGCGAGGTAGGCGTCGTTCTCGATTCGACCGAGACCGACCGGCTCCAGCAGGAACATGCAGACCTCCCACATCGACGGTGGGGGCGTCGACGTGGGGGGATTGTAGGTGGCCCTCAGGTGATCGTCAAGGCTTTCTGACGGCGCACAAGAATCCTCCAGTTCGCGGCAGATGCGAGATCTCTCCCTGTTCATCCCACCCATCCCTGCTGAACAGGACATTGTCCGAAACCGGAAACGCACAGTGATTTACAGGCAGTTGGGCGCGGCCCAATCCTTGTCCTGGCCCCGCCGCGACTGTTCGCCCCCCACCGACGCGCGGCGGAGCCCTCCTGCCGTCGACCCCCACGGGCACAGGCCACCAGGCCGCCGGGACGGCACTGCCATCAAGGAGCACTGATGCACAAGAGATCCGCACTGCCCGCGCGCAAGATACTCGGGACGGCGCTCGCAGCCGGTCTGGCCGCCACCGCGCTGGCTGCCGTCCCGGGCACGGCGACCGCCGCCGAGGGAAGCATCCTGGGAGCCGGCTCACGCAACACCGTCAAGGACAGTTACCTCGTCGTCCTCAAGGGCGACACCATGGCCAGGGGCGCCGTCGAGCGCCGGAAAACCGCCCTCGTGAAGCGCTACGGCGGGAAGGCCGGGCACACGTACAGCTCCGCGCTCACGGGCTTCTCGGTCAGGATGACCGAGAAGCAGGCCAAGCGGCTCGCCGCCGACCCGGCCGTCGCCTACGTCGAGCAGGACGCCGAGGCATCCCTGCAGGCGGTCTCCTCCTGGGGTCTGGACCGTGTCGACCAGCGCAGCCTGCCCCTCAACGCCGCCTACTCCGCGCCCAACACGGGATCCGGTGTTACGGCGTACGTCATCGACACGGGCATCCGCACCTCGCACACCCAATTCGGCGGGCGTGCGTCCTGGGGTACGAACACCATCGACACGAACAACACTGACTGTCATGGGCATGGCACTCACGTCGCCGGTACCGTCGGCGGCGCGTCCTACGGGGTGGCCAAGGGCGTCAAACTGGTCGGGGTCAAGGTCGTCAACTGCGCCGGGGGCACGACCACGACGGCCATCGCCGCCGGAATCGACTGGGTCGCCCGCAACGCCGTGAAGCCCGCCGTGGCCAACATGAGCTTGAAGTACCCCAGTCTGGCCGTCGCGACGGCCGTGAGGAACTCCGTCGCCTCCGGCATCGTCAACGTCGCCGCGGCAGGCAACGACTACGGCTACGACGCCTGCAACGTCATCCCCGCCAACGTGCCCGAGGCGATCACCGTCGGCTCCACCACGCGGTCCGACGCCAAGTCGGACTTCTCCAACATCGGTCCCTGCATCGACATCTTCGCGCCCGGCTCCGACATCGTCTCGGCCGGCTTCACGAGCAACACCGCCTCCGCGACGATGAGCGGCACCTCGATGGCCGCACCGCACGTGACGGGTGCCGCCGCGCTCTACCTCTCCGCCAACCGGACGGCCACACCTGCCCAGGTGGAGGCCGCCCTCAAGAACAACGCCACCAAGGGCAAGGTGACCGGCGTCGGCGTCGGCTCGCCCAACAACCTCCTCTACACCGGCTTCATCGGCCAGTGACGCCCTGACCCCCGCGACAGCCTGTCCGGCCGGAAGGCCCCGCCAGCCCGGGTGCCGATCCCGGCCGGACAGGCCGTGCTCCCCACCGTCGCCATCTGCCCCCGCCGAACGAGGTTCCCGTGCAAGCGAAGTTCACCCACTGGCTCGCCGCGGCCACGACCGTCGCGGCCGTCGCGGTCGGCACCGGCTACGGCATGGCCGCACCGTCCGGGCAGAGCGAGGCCGCCGACGACCGCGCGTACGTCTACCGCATCCCCGATGGCATCCATGTGCCGACCGGCAAACTCGCCGGTTTCGACCTGATCGAGGACCGCGACGGCGACGACCTGTTCGTTGTCGGCGACGCGGCCACCGCCGCGCACCTCAAGTCCTTGGGCCTCCGCCCGAAGGTGGAGCAGCGGCTGGCTCCGGCCGTCTGGGAGCCGCCCACGCGCAGCGGCCAGGCTCCCGCGCTCACCGCGGCCGTAGCAGAGAAGACGTACTACGGCGGCTACCGCACCGTGAACGCCCAGTACGCCCACCTCGACCGGGTCGCCTCCGATCACGCGTCGCTCGCCACCGTCGTCGACATCGGCGACTCGTGGCGCAAGTCCACCGGCAGGACCGGCGGTTACGACCTCAGGGCGATCTGTCTCACCAAGAAGCACAGCGGCAGCTGCCGACTGACGCCCGACTCCACCAAACCGCGGTTTCTCGTCCAGGCTCAGGTGCACGCCCGCGAACTGACCACGGGTGAGATGGCCTACCGCTGGATCGACTACCTCACCGACGGCTACGGCACCGACGCGACGGCTACGAACATCCTGGACACCCGCGAGATCTGGGTGGTCCCGATCGGCAACCCCGACGGTGTCGATATGGTCCAACAGGGCTTCACCGGCGGCCCGACGGGCCGGCAATGGCATCGCAAGAACGCCAACCACACGCACTCCACCACCACTTGTGTGGACGGCGCGAGCAGTGGCAGCGGCATCGACCTCAATCGCAACAACAGCAGCCACTGGGGTGGCGCGGGCACCAGCTCCCACCCGTGCGACCCGGTCTACAAGGGCAGGTCGGCGGACTCCGAGACCGAGAACAAGGCACTCCAGGCTCTCTACCGCAAGCTGTTCCCCGACACCCGCGCCACGGGTGACACGACGGCCGCCGCGGCCGCCACGAAGGGCATGTTCGTCACCCTGCACAGCTACTCCAACATGGTCCTGTTCCCCTGGGGCTTCGACGGCGACACGGAGAGTGGAAACGACGCCGCGCTGCGGGCCATGGGCAGGGAGATGGCCCGGCTGGCCGGCGGATGGCGGTACGGCCAGCCTGGCGAGGTTCTCTACGACGCCAGCGGTGGCCACGACGACTGGGCCTACGACCGGCTCGGAGTTCCCTCCTTCACCTGGGAGATCGGGCCGAGCAGCGGCGCCTGCGGGGGCTTCCATCCGGCGTACTCCTGCCAGAACACCTTCTGGGAGCAGGTCAGGCCCATGCTGACGTACGCGGCCGGCAAGGCGGGCGGTCCGTACGCCGGCGGCACCTCCTCCGCCGGCTGACGACACCGGCACCGGCACCGATACTGCTGTCGCCGGGCGCGGCGCCGGACCGCCTCCCCGTCACCGGCGCGTGATCCCCCGGTCCACCGCCTGTCGAACGCGGCGACGGCGGCGACGACGATGTCGACCGGAGCAGAGCCACCGGCCTGTCCGCTGTGGCCGCCCTCGTCCGGCGGGGAGGCCCCGCCCCTCAGAGCTGCGGGGCCGGCCGTTTCCCCGCGGTCGTGAACGCCGAAGCGACCGCTCGTCGCCGTCCCCCTGTCACGAGGAGACCGAACCATGAAACCGAACCGCCTGGGCATCGCGGCGGGGACTGTCGCACTGCTGCTGATCGGGAGTTGTCAGCTGCTGCCGACGCAGGAGATGCAACGGCCGATCGTCATCGGGACAGCCAACGGCCTGACGAGCTTCGACCCTGCCGGGGCGTACGACAACGGATCCTGGGCCGTGTACAGCAACATCTACCAGAGCCTGCTCACCTTCGACGCCGGGTCGTCCGTTCCCCGACCTGACGCGGCCAAGAATTGCGGATTCACAGACTCCGCGCTCAAGACCTTCCAGTGCGAACTGCGCGACGACGTGGTGTTCTCCAACGGGCATCCGGTATCCGCGATGGCGGTGAAGCATTCGTTCGATCGGATCCTGCGGATACGTCACCCCCTGGGCCCGGGACCGCTGTTCGCGAATCTGCGCTCAGTGGAGGCCCGCGATTCGCACGTGACGTTCCACCTCGGCACAGCCGATGCCACATGGCCGCACAAGATCGCCACAGGGGCTGGTTCGATCGTCGATCCGACCGAGTTCCCCCTCGACAAGCTCCGCGGGAACGAAAGCACAGTCGGATCCGGCCCGTACGTGGTCTCCTCCTACCGGCAGGGGGAGGCGATCGACCTCGAATCGAACCCCACGTACAAGGGGGCTGTGACGCGAAGAGGAACACCCATACACATCCGCTACTACCCGACGGCGCAGGACGTCGAGAAGGCCTGGAAGGCACGAACCATCGAGGTCGCCTACAGCGGACTTCCGTCCACAGCCCTGGAGCAGATCGACCCCCGCGACCCTGACGTGCGCCTCTCCATCGGGGAGAGCGCGCAGGCGCGGCACCTCGTGATGAACCTTCGCTCCGCACGGAACCCCTTGACAGACGTCGCGGCCCGCCGGGCCGTCGCCGCCCTCGTCGACCGCGGACGACTGGCAAGCGAGGTGTTCAGGTACACGGTGACGCCGCTGTACTCGCTCGTCCCCCCAGGTGTCATCGGTCAGAGCACCGCGTTCCTCGACGAATACCCTGAGATGGACTCCCGGTACGCAGCACAGCGCCTCCGCTCCGCCGGTATCACCACTCCCGTGCCCATCACCCTGGGCCATCAGACCGGCACTGCCGCTCTGGAAGCGAGGGAACTGAGGCGGCAACTGGAGGCGGACCGCCTGTTCAAAGTCGAACTCGTTGAGGAAGCCGACTGGGACTCGTATCAACAACGGTGCCAACGCGGCGAGTTCGACGCCTTCGTCACCAGCTGGACGCCGGACTTCTCCGACCCGGAGACCTTCGTGCAGCCGCTGGTGGGGACAGGTGGCGTCCTTCACAACGGATACACCTCGGCCGAGGTCGACAGGACGATCCAGAACACACAGCGACACGTTGATCGCGGGGAAGCCATTCTGCTGTTCCGGTCAATTCAACATGCCGTCGCACGGGATGTCCCGCTGGTTCCCCTGTGGCGGAAGAAGAATCACGTGGTCACCCGCGCCACTGTCAGCGGTGGCCACCACCTGGCCGAGGGCACTGGGATCTGGCGCCTCTGGGAACTGAGACGGCCCTGAAGGGCGGACACCCGACCGACGGCCCGTGGGACGGGATCACCGGCCGTGCCTCTGCCTTCGTCAGGTGGCCTGGTGGATGGCCCAAGCGGCGTTGATCAGTCCGATGTGGCTGAACGCCTGCGGAAAGTTTCCCAGGAGGTGGCCTTCGACGGAGTCGACCTCCTCGGAGAGCAGCCCGACATCGTTCACGCACCGCGCAGCTCGCTCGAAGACCTCACGTGCGGCATCCGTGTCCCCGGCCAAGGCCAGCGCCTGGGCAAGCCAGAAAGTACAGAGAAGGAAGGTTCCCTCTGCACCTGGAAGCCCGTCGTCGGCCCCCGCGTACCGGTAGACCAGACCGTTCCCGCCAGTGAGTCGAGCGCGTACGGCATCGATGGTGGCCTGCATCCGCGGGGCATCGGCGGGGATGAAGCCGACGATGGGCATCATCAACGCGGAGGCATCGAGAACGGCCGACCCGAAAGCCTGGGTGTACGCTCCGGCCTCTTCGTTCCACCCGTCCTCCTCGATCGCGGCTCTGATCTCGGCCCTGGCCGAAGTCCACTCCTGTACGCGATCGGACGCGTCGAGATCGTCCGCCAGTTTCAACGCGCGGTCGACGGCGACCCAGCACATGAGCTTTGAGTAGAGGAAATGCTGAGGTCCGCTGCGCACCTCCCAGATGCCCTGGTCCGGTTCGCGCCATCTCAGGGCGGCGGAGTCGGCGCAGCCGGCAAGGAACGCCTTCGTGGGCGCATCCAAGCCGCTGAGATAGTCGCGCAGGCGATGGGCGGCTGACAGCAGCTCCCCGTACACATCGAGCTGCTTCTGCTCCCAGGCGCCGTTGCCCAATCGGACGGGGCTGCTGTTGCGCCAGCCGGGAAGGTGGGGGAGTACGCGCTCGGTCAGGTCCCGTTCACCGCGGATGCCGAACATGATCTGCATGGACGATTCCCGGCTGGGGTCGCTCGCCGCCGCGTGGGCCATCCACTGAAAGAAGGCCTCTGCCTCGTCAGGGCACGCGGCCACCCAGAGTGCGTCCAGCGTGAAGGAGGCGTCCCGGACCCAAGCGAAACGGTAGTCCCAGTTGCGGACGCCTCCGACGGTCTCCGGCAGGGACGTGGTCGGGGCGGCCACGATGGCTCCTGTCGGCTGGAACGTGAGCCCTTGGAGCACGCGGCCACTGTGGTGTACGAGATCGGCCCAGGGCCCCTCGTACGACTGGTGGAGCTCCGACCAGGAGCGCCACCCTCTGATGGTGTCCTCCAATTGGGTCAGGATGGCGTCCTGAGACGCCAGGACGGGGCTCGTCCCCGCGGGAACCCGCTGGAGGGCGAAGGCTGCCGTCTCGCCGGCACGCAGCCCGATCCGGCCGCGGGCGGTGGCCGAGATCTCGAGAGGGACCGGGCTGCAGAGCCCCAGGGTGTCGGGTCCTCCGTGGCACCAGACCCCACCCTGCGTCGGAATGAGCAAGGGCTTGACCAGCCCGTACTCGGGCCGGGGGGCGAACTCGACATCCAAGTCGGCCCGGCCTTCCGTGCACTCCACCACACGCAGCAGCAGATGGGGCGCGTCCATCCCCAGGTCGTGGCCTCGCTCATTGAGGCCGGACGCAAGGGCGTCTGTCACGCTGACCGCTCCCGACCGCATGCGGAAGACCGTGCGCAGCACGAGGGTGCGGTCCAGATAGCGCCGCTGCGTGTCGTAGGGGGAGGTAGGCGTGATCGACCAGTGGCCGGCCTCGGGGCCGAGCAGACGCGCGAACGTCGCTCGGCTGTCGAAGTGGGGCAGGCACAACCAGTCCACGGAGCCGTCCCGGCTGACCAGTGCAGCGGTCTGGCAGTCCGAGAGAAGCGCGTAGTCCCCGATCGGACGGTCGCTCATTCAGGCCACCTACTCGTATCCCTTCTCATCCTCGCTCGATTTCCTCGACCGGGCAGCAGGGAGTGATCAACCGCGTCCGAGGCGGAGAGCTGCTGATCTCGGCGGCGACCCACGGGGGTGTCGTCGGCGCGACGGGCGGGGCGCACGGTCTCGCCGTCCACGGCCGGCGAGTGACGCGGTTGCCGGGCTCGGTCCTGGCCGGGTCGCGGGCGGCCGGGGCCGCGGGGAGCGAGCCAGGTGCCGATCGTCGTGTCGAGAGCGTCGCCGTTCACACGCCGCGGCACCCGGCCCACTGCGCGAGGCCGGAGCGGTGGGACCGGACGTTTCGCGCCCCGGGCCGCCGAGAGCGTGAGTACGGTGGGTGATGCGTCGGCGGGCCACTCCTGCTCGCGGCGAGGGATTTCGCACCGGCCACAACCGTGCCTGCCCGGGGGTGACACGGTGACCCGGACCTCGACGGCGGTAGGCGCCGGACGCCTCACAGCCCGCACGACAAGAGCCATGAGCGGCCGCGCCCGAGCCGCCGAGCCCGAGCCGCCGAGCCGTCGAGTGAGGCGTACCGGGAGGGCGTTCGCGGCCCGGCTGCGCGTGGTGCTTGCCGCCCTACAGGTATCGGCCCCCTACGGCCCGTTGAGGGTCTCCTCCCTGGCGACTGCTCCGGCGGGCCAAGGCCGAGGTATCAGTGCTCACAGAGGGAGAATTCCCGTTCGTAGAGCTGCTCGTTGTGTTCGTCGACGAAGAACTTGCGTTCCTGCATGAGTTGTTCGCGGTAGCCCTTTGCCTGTTCGAGCGTCATGGTCGAGGTGCCGGCCCACGGTTGCTGCGGTGGCACATCGGATGTCGAGACGATCTTTTCCGAGGGGTCGACCAGGAAGAACGCGAGAATCTTGCGATATCCCGGGCGGGTGGAGTCCGTGAGGCGGAATGAGCCGACGCGGTGCTGCAGGATGTTCGGGAACGCCAGGCAGCGGCCCGCTGGGGTCGATGTCGATCCCAGTATCTGGTTCAGCGCGTCTTCGTCCTCCAGGCCGTAGACCTCACGCAGACCGTTGTCATCGTTCTGCTCGTAGTTCGGGTCGTCGAGTGCCGCCCGGAAACTCAGTCGGCTTTCGGTGATGTTCTCGCTGTCCCAGTAGTAGATGCCGGTCGAGACGATCCGCTCGTTCATCATCCCCTCGACGTGCCAGGAACCGCCGGGGTACTCCGGCTTGTCAGGGGTGAGATGAATGGAGGCGAGCTTGACGATGACCTGGAGACGGCGGCCGCGCAGGTCGACTCGGGCGGATCTGTCGGGCAACTCGGGCGGAGTGAAGGCCGGGGCGTCCGGGATGACCGGGCGACGGTTCTCCCACCAGTCGTCCTGGGCCTTTTCCCATGCGCGACGCGCTGCGGCGTAGGCCTCATCATCGCTGTAGGAGGATTTGTTCGGATACTCCGGCTCCGAGTCG
The DNA here is from genome assembly GCF_055596705.1 of Streptomyces sp. NPDC039609. Taxonomy (NCBI): domain Bacteria; kingdom Bacillati; phylum Actinomycetota; class Actinomycetes; order Kitasatosporales; family Streptomycetaceae; genus Streptomyces; species Streptomyces sp. NPDC039609. The sequence continues at coordinate 310,195 of NZ_JBVIUJ010000003.1, read as the reverse complement.
TACCACCCGTAAGGATCGGCCTCGATCCGCAGCGGACGTGGATGGCGCAGATCGGTGAGTACGTTCTCCAGCAGCGGGCGAAAGCGCGCGAACAGGTCTGGCAGGACGGAGGCGAGTTCGTGATGAGTCTCGGGGTGAACGTTGTTGACGTACGAACGGAAGGTGACATCGCCGTCGTCACTGACGTCGAGGTCCGTGGGCAACCACTGGAATTTATCCGAGAATTCGTACGTGGAATAGCGGTCCGTCGGGTTCTGCCAAGCCCGCTCGGGCGCGCCGCTCACCTCTCTCACCAGGCAGAACAGTGAGGGATGTACGAGATCCAGTACCTGGCCGTCGGATCCGGGGTGCCAGTCCCGCTCTGCTTCCGGGACCTGTTCCAGAACCTGAACCGCCTCGCGCAGTCGGGATCTGAGCTTGTCGTCGACCAGTGTGTCCGACTGCCACACCCCGTCGACGGCGGACACCTCGACGCCGGTTCGCCCGTTCCGCAGCGCGGCGTAATGCGCGAGTTCGGCGAGCACGTAATGAACTTGCGCTTCGGTGAGGCCCTGGGCGAGCGCTTCCTGCGTCCACCTGGCGACGACGTCAGCATCGTTCATCTTGTCGAACCACCGCGACTTCGCCCGAATGTGCGAGCTGCACTGCATCATCTGAAGTTCCCGCAGCGTTCGGGGTGTCGCGAACGATAGGGAACGGGAAGCCTGAAACGGCAGCGGGAAAGCAGACAGGCCAGTCAATTCTCTTGGTCCTCCCAGTCGGTGTGCGGTGCCGGGAAGGATACGTCAGCGGACTGACACCGCAGCCGTGGTCCCTCATGGCTGCTCCGGGAGCCAGGGCTTCGACCCGGTCGGGTGAGGCCCGGTTCGCGCTCACGCGAGGCCGAGGCGCCGAGGAACGCGAGGGGGAGGCAGGGGGCGCGGACGTTGCGGCGCAGGCCGGCCAGTTTGGCGTGGCCGCTCGACCTGGACAGCCTGGCCGTCACCTGCTGATGGTGCCGGAATCGCGACCCTGACCAGCGGAATCGGCTGTCCTGCCACGCTCGCCGCCGTAGAGTCCATGAATCCGCAGCGGCGATGTGCGTCCGGATCACCTTCGCCGTTTCAGCGCACGCATCATGCGGGGCAGTTCATCGTCGAACATCCGGCCGACCAGCGCACCGCCGAAGACGACCACCCCCACCGCGACGAGCCACGACTCGATGACGAGGAACGCACCGAACGGGCCGTAGGTGACGGCGCTCGACGCGATCAGTGGAGAGAAGACGAGCCGGGAGAAGATTCGCAGTCCGAGCAGTCCCAGCATGGTGGACACCGCCCCGGGCAGCAGAGCGAGCCACGTCACCCGGCCGCCGAGCAGCAGCCGCTGGGACCACCAGAAGAACAGGACGCCGCTCACGACGACGACGACACCACGGGCCGGGTCATGCCACGATGATGTGACCGCGAACAGGTGGAGGACCCCGATGGCGACTGCCAGCCACACCACATGCCGCCACCTGGCCCGCCAGCGGGCCGGAGGCAGATCCCAGACCTTCTCGTAGCCGCTCTGCACCACCGTGCCGAACGACAGTCCGAACACGGTGAGCAGGGCGAGACTGAACGCCGTCGTGGTCCGCAACACCCGTCCGGGCAGAGCGAACAACTGCTCGATCTCCTCCCTGGCGGCCGCCGATACGCCAAGTCCGTCCCCCAGCCACTGCGCGAACCCCCTCCCACTTGCTGTATCCGCTGCGGATACGACGATCAACAGCGGTACCAGCGTGAGGAACCCGAGCGCGGCGAATCCCAGCGACCGTTGCCACAGCTCCAGATCGCCGACCCGCCCCCATCGGTGCCCGGCTCGCGATCGGCGGATCACGCTGCGTATCCGGGCGAACGGAGACCATCGTCCTGCGGGACCGGTGGTCATCGTCTTATCGGGGCGCGGGCCGCTGTCGTCGGCGTCGGGACTCCGGCGGCCCTCGGGATGACGAGCATGGCGCGCTCCAGGGATCTGCTGGGGCCTCCGCGGTGGGAATGCCGTGCTGCGAAGCCACCAGTAGCCAAGTCGGCCTGAATGAGGGGACGCTCCGCTGCTCCGACCCTGGTGCCCCCGCCCTCGCGACGGTGTGCACGAGGGTATTTCGGTCCCGGAGGAGGGTGGACGGATCACGATGGGTCATGGGCCTGCGGGCGGTTGCCGGGCGGCACGCTGCCGCCTCGACCCCGGCCCGGCGGCCCCGACGGATGGGAGGGGCGGGGCCGATTCACGGGCCTCCGGTACCGCTGCCGGCCGGGGGCAAAGTCACTTCGTCAGCAACCGGTTGAAGAACGACCGGTACTCACGCAGGGCCATCCGCAGGCTCTCGGTATCTACCGCTTCCCCCTGGTTCCACTGGCCTTCCAACGCTTTCCTGTGGCCGGCGAACTTCTCGGCCAGGGTTCGCATCACGTCCGCGACAAGGCCGTCGGCTGCTTGGACGGCCTGCTCCGGGTCGTCCACGAAGTCGTTCTGGACTTGTTGCCAGCGCGACCGATAGGCATCCACGTCTTGAGCGGACAGCAGTGCCTCTTCTTCGTCTTCGTCGCGCTGACTCCTTTCAGCGGCAGGCTCCTCCGCTGTCCTCTCGGAACCATGGGCGGTGCTGTCCTCGACGCTGTCGGATCCCTCCCGCGGGCGGGCCAGGGTCTGGTCGGAGGTGGCCGTTGCTTCACCCGGGTACGTGGGTGGCCCGGCGTCCTGCCCGTTCTCAGCCGCCTGATCGCGTGACCGGGCGATGTCCTCGGTCGTCAGCTCGCCGGCGCCGGTCCGATCCGGATTCTCGTTGTGACGCATCACGTCTCCCGTACGTCTGTCATTCGCTCCGACGGGCGGGCTCAAGCCCCGGCCCGGCCGCCCTGATGTCCGTCGGTGAGTAGTTCGTCGAACAGGGCCCGGTAATGCACCATGGCCCCACGTAGCTGTTCAGTGGTCGCCTCGCGTCGTGCGCTGAGCGAATCGACCTCGTGAGCCGCCCGATAATGCTGCAGGGTGCGGCCGTGCTCGACGGAGAGGTCCCGCACCTGCTGGTCGAAGTTCTCCGTCGGGTACCCGCGAGCCTGCATGAGCGAGGTGACCAGTCGGTCGGCGTCGTGGACGGCTGCGTCGGGATGATCGACGAACTGCTCCTGAACGCCGTCCCACTCGCGTGCGTACCTCTCGCGCTCCCCGCTCGGCAGGGGCTGCAGTTCGAGTGAGTCGTGGCGCTTCTCCCGCTCGGCGAGTTCGTGCTCGGCCGCCCTGCGACTGCCGGTGTCCTCGACGGTCCGTTCGTACTCCGGGCCGAAGCGTTCCTGCAGACGGCGCCGCCGCATGGCGAGCACCGTGGCCACCGTTATCAGGGCGATCACCACGATGGCCGGGATGATGATGGCCAAAAGCGTCCCAGTTGACATTGGGCGGCCCCTTGGTTGATTTCGGATGCCCCCCACGCGGCGCGGCTGCCCCCTCGCAACGTGTCCGAAACGGTCCGCGTAGAAGGCCGCCTTCTGGGCGCGGGTGGTGTTCTCCGCCTTCGCCTCCGGTTCCCCGACGGATGAGCCGCTGCCGCAGGGCGAATCGACCTCGTCGCTGAATCCGCTGGTGTCGGATGTCGGTTGCCGGGCGAGCGGCGTCATTCCCCTTCGAGCTCCATGACGTCCGCGAGAGCCGAGTGCAACCTCGCCGTACCACCGACGTCGGCGGCGATCACTGCGTACAGCCAGGAGCGTCCGTCGTCTGGGGCGTCCGCGTAGAGCACCACTCCTTCGCCGCGGCTGGGGGACCAGGCAAGGTCCACTGTCCGGAGCAGGCGCAGAGCGTCTGCGAAGGTGCGGGTGTGGCGGGATCGGCCCTCGGCGAGCAGCCAGGCGGGGGAATGGAATCCCGCGTCGGAGGCGAGGCGACCGACCATGGCCCGGGGAGTTGTGGTGGCGGTGCGTCGCACGTTGCTCTCCGTGGCATACAGAGTGCCGTCCGGTGCCAGGAGCGCGTCGATCCCGTACGGCCCGCGGTACCCGTGGGCCGCAAGACGCCGACCGAGCGTCGCTCCCCAGTGCTCCAGCTCCCTCGTGGCCATGTCCGTGGCGTGGTCCAAGGGGGAAACGTAGCCGGTGTACGAACCGCCCACGGTACGCATCTCGCCGGTGAACAAGAGACGGGGACCGCTCGGGAGCACCTCCATCTGAGCACTGACGGACCGGGCGTCAGTGAGCCATTCCTCGACCACCCAGCCGCCACGCCCTGCCGCCCCGGGCGGAGGCACGGCACGCGCCCAGCCGCCATCCGCGCCGGAGATGAACCTCAGCCCGTGTCCGCCTGCGGAGCGATCCGGCTTCACCACGATCCGTCCGTACCGCTCGAGCATGGTGGAGACGGTCTCCACAAGGTCTCCATCGCCACAATGCCGCCCAGGCGGCGTCCGCATTCCCAAGTCTTCGGCCAGGTCGCGAAACCCGCTCTTCGTGTTGAGGCGGTATACCGCCTCCGGCGCCGACGGTGGCACGCCACTCGGCCCGTAGGGCGCGACCGGCACGCCCAGTCGGTCGGCCAAGGCGACAGTGGGGGAGTCCAGCGCGAGGGGGAGCAGTTGCGCTCCGGGCCGGTGGGCGATGAGCGCTCGGAGCACGTCTGTCACACCTTCCCGGTCCAGAGCCTCCGCCATGGGGACTCCGGCGGAGGACGGGACGGTGAGCACCGTGATGCTGCGGTGCGGGATACCCAGCAGGCCGCAGGCGTAGCGCGTGAAATCGCGTCCGAGCGGCACGGGCGTCAACAGGACGTCCCCCGGCCGCATCAGCCAGATCTCGCGGGGGGCCTGCCGCGCCCAGTGGGCCAGCATGTGGTGTGCCCGGAGGCTCACGGCGACGTCGGAGAAGAAGTTCGCGCACACGATCAGCGGTGCCCGGGGCGCTTCCATGCCCCCATGCTTGACCGCTGCGCGCGAAGGTGCACGTGCAGACCGCATGTCAAGCCGGTGCGAACAGGGTGTCTGGGTACGTGCGAGACACACGTGACACGCCGCCCGACCGTGCGTCGCATCACCGTCCTAGCGGACGGTCCGATGCTCATCGAGGGTCCTGTCGAAGTTGATCCGGAAGACGGCACCATCGTCACGTCGGGCCGGTTCTGCGTTGGGCTCTGCACATGCCGTCGCAGCCGTCACCATCCTGGTGCGACACCAGCCACCGACGTCGGACACGGCCGGGACCGTCGGAACCGGAGAGGCGGGCGAAGAGGTGTCGAATCCCGACTCCTGAGTTCGTACGTCACTCGATGACTTCGGTCATCGCAGGGTGATCGTCCGGCGCCGCCCCGGGCGGGCGAAGGGCACCGTCTTCGAGGGTCGGAATGCGGGCCTCCGGGCGGGCGCTCGCAGAAGCGGGGGATGTATGCCGTGCTCGTGGGTAGACGCCTGTCCCACGGCGAGAGGAACGCACGATGAATCTCACCGATGCCTGGGAACGGCCTGTCGCACGTGCTGCCGCCGGTCCGACCGATCGGACCGGCGCGGTCCGGCCGGGCTCCGAGGCCCATGAAGCGCTGCCTGCCGACCACACGCAGGCCATCCTGGAGACCACCAAAGCGATCGGCTCCCTGCTCAAGACCTCGGGATGCCCGTTCGCGCTGGTCGGAAGCGTGGCCGCGTACGCGCACGGCATCCCCGTCCCGCTCCAGCACGACACCGACTTCGCCCTGCGGCGCGAGGACGCCGACACGGTCGTCCAACTGCTGGAGCAACAGGGTGTACAGATCGTCGCCCCGCCCGAGGACTGGCTGATCAAGGCCCGCGCGGGCGGGGAGGACATCGATCTGATCTTCGCGCTGGCCGGCCGCCCGGTCACCGGCGAACTCCTCGACCGGGCCGAGCCCCTGCCCGTGGACTCCGTCCACATGCCTGTCCTGGCGCCCACCGACATGATGACCAGCCGTCTTGCGGCGCTCTCCGAGCATCACTGCGACTTCGGTGCCCTGCTGCCGCTGGCGCGCGGGCTGCGGGAGAAGGTCGACTGGGACCGGGTGCGCCGCGAGACCGGCGACGCGCCGATGGCGGCGGCCTTCCTGTACCTGTTGGAACTGCTCGATGTCGTTCCGGTGGCCGCTCCCCATGGGCGGAGGGATGACGATGACACTCGGTGACCAGGGGGCGTACCCGGTCGAGTACCGGATCGCACATCTGCGGGAGCGGCTCGCGAAGGAGGACGTCGGGGAGCTCGGCGTACGCGTCGAACCACGGGGCGGAACGGTGCTGCTCACCGGCACAGTGCAGACTGCCGAACGGCGTGACGAGATCCTACGACTGGCGCATGCCGAGCTCGCGGGCCTGTCCGTCCGCGCCGATCTCGTTGTCGCGGGCGCCGAACCACCCGCCCGCCACGAGGAAATTCCGTGACCGGCCACGGTACGGCGATGGCCGCGGGCCGGGCAGTGCGTGACGTCGTACGGGTGGCGGCCGTCGGCGACATCCACCTCGGCCCCGACTGCGGCGGACTGCTTCGCCCTGCCTTCGCGACACTGCCGGAGCGTGCCGACGTCCTGCTGCTGGCGGGGGACCTGACGCGACACGGCACGGTCGCCGAGGCGGAGGTGGTGGCCGAAGAGGTGCGCGATCTCGGGATACCGGTGGTGGCGGTGCTCGGCAACCACGACTACGACGCGGGCCAGGAGGAAGAAGTCACGCGCACCCTGGAGGAGGCGGGAGTGGACGTCCTCGAAGGGCGCGCCGCGCGAGTGACGGTGGGGGAGCACACGGTGGGCATCGCCGGTGTGAAGGGCTTCTGCGGCGGGTTCGCGGGCCGCAGCGCGGGTGAATTCGGCGAGCCGGAGATGAAGGCGTTCGTCCGAACGACCCGGCGGGCGGCGGACGGGCTCCGGCACGCGCTCGCGGGACTGGCGGCGGACGGGTGCCGGGTACGGATCGCACTCACGCACTTCTCTCCGGTGCCGGACACCCTGGCGGGCGAGCCGCTGGAGATCTATCCGTTCCTCGGGAGCTATCTCCTCGCGGAGGCCATCGACGCGGCGGGAGCGGACCTCGCCGTCCACGGCCACGCGCACCTCGGCGCGGAGCACGGCACGACGGCAGGCGGCGTCCGTGTCCGCAACGTGGCCCAGCCGGTCATCGACCGGGCCTTCGCGCTGTACGACCTGCCACTCGATCGGCTGAGCGTGCCTCTGCCCGCGAGTGGTCACGTCTGAGACATCTCCAGTACCTGAGCAGGCCGCCCGCCACCCAGGGCCGCCCGCCACCCAGGACCGTCCCCTCGCCTGGCCCACCCTCAGGTGGATCTACTTGAGACCTACTTGTCGAGCATCGTGAGCCTCTTCGAACATCGTGACCAGGGGCATCGGATCGATCGCCCCGCCGCAGCCGCCCGCCTCGGAGACGATTCAGGCCGTGACCGACGAGAACGGGCTCTCATCGAGTCGCTGCAGAAGCTCGACCGGATCTCGGTAGACGGCGGCGGCGCCGGCCTCTTCCAGGTCGTGGCGGGGGATCCCGCCGCACAGCAATCCCACGCACGTCACACCGGCCGCCGTGGCGGCCTTCATGTCCCACACCGTGTCGCCGACGAACACCGCCCGCTCGGGCGGTACCCGTGCCAACTCCAGTGCCTGCTCGACCGGTTCGGGCGCGGGTTTGCCGTCCTCGACGTCATCGGCGGTGGCCGTGTCCGAGATCGCGTAGTCGGCGTCGATCGCCCGGCGCAGAGCTCTGAGCTCGTTGTCCTTGGCAGAGGTGACGAGCAGGACCGTCCAGCCCTTCCGCGCCAGAACCCGCAGCAGCTCGGAGGCCGAGTCCATTGCGGGAAGTCGGTCGAAGTACGTGGCGTAGAGGGTGTCGTGTGCGGCACTCAGACGATCGTCCTCCGTACGATCACGGCCCTCCCCCAGGACGTGATCGAGCAGGTCCTCGCCGGGCAGACCGACCGCTCGATGGATGGCGTGCATCGGGACGGAGTGCCCCGCCTGGCGCAAGGCCTCCCACCACGCCGTCACATGCAAGTGGTTGGTGTCCGCGAGAGTGCCATCGACATCGAACAACGCTGCGCGGCTCATCTCGACTCCTTCACCTCACATGTCCCGCAGGGCGGGCAGCAGCTTCGTCTCCGCCCAGTCCAGGAAGGATGCTTGGTGGTCGCCCCCGATCTGGACCAGTGCGACCTCGGTGAACCCGGCTTCGACGTAGGGGCGCACGGCCTCGACGAAGGTGTTCACATCGTCACCGCAAGGAATTGCCTCGGCGACGTCCTCGGGACGTGTGTGTGCCGTGGCACCGGCGAAGCCCGCCGGGCCGGGCAGCTCGGCATTGACGTCCCAGCCGCCGAGGGCCCAGCGGAACTGCTCGTGCGCCCGAGCCACCGCCGCGGCGCGGTCGAGGTCGTAGCAGACCGGCAGCTGCCCGATGCACGGCTTGCCGGCGCCACCGTGCGTGGCGAACGCGCTCAGCAGCTCCGTCTCGGGCTCAGTGGCGATCAGTACGTCCGCATGGCGGCCCGCAAGCTCGCAGGACTGCTCTCCGGAGACGGCGATGCCGATGGGAGGCGGGGTGGGGGGAAGGTCCCAGAGCTTGGCGTTCTCCACGTCGAAATGCGTGCCGTGATGAGTGACGTACCCGCCGTCGAACAGCCCGCGAATGATGCCCACAGCTTCCTCCAGCATCTCCAGCCGGACGTGGGCGGCGGGCCAGCCGGGCCCGACGATGTGTTCGTTCAGGTTCTCGCCGGAGCCGAGGCCGAGGCGGAAGCGGCCGCCGCACAGCAACTGCATCGTCGCGGCCTTCTGCGCGATCACCGCGGGGTGGTAGCGGAACGTCGGGCACGTCACGAACGTCATCAGAGGGATGCGTGAGGTCGCCTGCGCCGCCGCGCCCAGCACGCTCCACGCGTACGGCGCGTGCCCCTGGGAATCGAGCCAGGGGAACGAGTGGTCGGAGATGACGGAGAAGTCGAAGCCCACCCGCTCTGCTCCGACGACATGCGACACCAGCTCTTGAGGGCCGGCCTGCTCGGTCATCATGGTGTAGCCGATTCGTACCATATAGGACGCCTTGCCGTAATGCGCCGCGATGAAACCCGCCCTACGTCGCGCCGAGGCGTGCGGCGGACGGCATGGAATCGCCCCTCACTCGGACGAGTCGTTGGGGGCGTGTGATCGACCGCTTGCCAGTCGCCCGTCGCGGGGAGGGCCATCGACTGCCGGCTGGGCCCGGATGCCCCGCGATCAGGCGCCCGACGTGCCGGTGCGCGGAGTACCCGCCAGCCTGGGAGGAGTTCTTCCGCACAGACGACTCGGAGGTTCTCCGCAGTGGACCAACCTCGACAGCCCGGCCCGCGCGGGTGGCTCGGACGTGTGATGCAGAGTGCCTCCGCCTTCGGCGAGCGTCGAGCGCGGCTCCGGGCCCAACGGGAAGCCGAGGACGACGGAGCCTGGGACGACTCGCTTCCTCCGGAGCTGCGACGCGGTGACGGGCCGAGACCGCGGAGCCCCGCCACTTCGGTGCCCTGGGCCGTACGGGTGGCCGCGGAGGCCGGTTGGCGGTTCCTGGTGCTCGCGGCCACCGTCTGGGTGCTGATGCGGGTCATCGGAGCGGTACGGCTGGTCGTGCTCGCCTTCGTGGTCGCCCTTCTGGTCACTGCGCTGCTCCAGCCGACGGTCGCCCGGCTGCACCGACACGGACTGTCCCGCGGTGCGGCGACGGCGCTGACGGCGACCTGCGGATTCGTGCTGCTCGGACTGGTGGGATGGTTCGTCGTCTGGCAGGTGCTCGACAACCTCGGGAACCTCTCCGACCGCGTTCAGGAGGGCATCGACGAACTCAAGCAATGGTTGCTCGACAGTCCGCTCCACGTCACCGAGAAACAGATCAACGACATCGCCGAAGCCCTGAGCGACACCATCGGCAACAGTACGAGTGAGATCACGTCCGCCGGCCTCCAGGGCGTGACCGTGCTGGTGGAGGTGATCACAGGGCTGTTGCTGGCCATGTTCGCCACCCTCTTCCTGCTGTACGACGGCAAGCGCATCTGGCTGTGGTCGCTCAAGCTGGTCCCCGCCGCGGCCCGCCCCGGTGTCGCCGGCGCCGGTCCGCGCGCCTGGCGGACCCTCACCGCCTACGTGCGCGGCACCATGATCGTCGCCATGATCGACGCCGTCTTCATCGGCGTGGGAATCCACTTCCTCGGCGTGCCGCTCGCCGTTCCCATCGGCGTGGTGATCTTCCTGTCCTCCTTCGTGCCCCTCGTCGGCGCCGTCGTCTCCGGAGCACTCGCTGTCGTCGTCGCGCTCGTCACCGAGGGCGTCTTCACGGCGCTGATGGCGCTGATGGTCGTCCTCCTGGTGCAGCAGATCGAGGGCCACGTACTGCAGCCGTTCATCCTGGGCCGGGCTGTGCGGGTTCACCCGCTGGCGGTCGTCCTGGCCGTCGCCACCGGCGGCATCGTCGCGGGTATCGGCGGGGCCGTGGTGGCAGTCCCGCTCGTCGCCGTGGGCAACACCGTGGTCGGATACCTCCGCGCCCATCCTGCCGGGAGCGGGACGGACGCGGCGCAATCCCAGGGACTTCCGGGCGGGGAGCAGGAGGAGGACACCGAGGAGGGCACTGACCAGTGACCACGAGGCGGCGGGTGCTCGATGCCGGCGTCAGGAGGGCGGACACGCGGCGTACTTGAGGCGGCGGGCGAGGTGGGTGGCGCCGGCGGCGAAGGTCTTCATGGTCGTGGCCGTGCTGAGATCTCGCTGGGCAGCGTGCGTCCGGTATGAAGGCCGACCCTCGGGGCAGCCGTGCGATGTACCCGCCCGACTACCCCGGGGCACTGTCGTGATCAAGTCGTCCGACGTCATCTCGTTCTTCGTGGCGCTGCTCGTGCTGTGGCGCCGGAGACGCGGGTGTCCGCCTGCGGGCGCGCGCACCGTGGGCAACGGGCGGCAGTCATCTCCGACGCACGCCCGAGGCGAGAAGTCGCGACGGGGCGACCGGTCACCGTCCCGGTGAGCACGGAGGGGGAGTCGCCGAGCCGACGGAGGGTGTGACGGTTGGTTGGCCGCCCGGCCTCGGAAGGGCGAGGAGGCCGGGCGGGCTGACCTTCATGGCAGGGCGTCGTCGGCGGGATCCGGGCTGACGCGGTACGAGTCGCAGCTGTGCCTGAACGGCTTCCCGTCGCGCGAACCTGAGGCGGAACCCTCCACACGTGACGGGCGTATGGCCCGCACCGCACTATCTCTGGGCGGCCCCACCGCGAGCGGGGTGCCCGGTGTACATGCAGGGAGCCTTTGCGGATCGGGCCGGGGCGCGCATGGCGGGCCCTTCCCCAGAGGGCGGGCGGGGCTGCGGGCCCTGCCAGGCGCGCCTGGTGTCGCGACAGGGTGGATGCGACCGGAGACGGTTCGAGCAGGGCGCGACTACGAACCGGTTCCTGGAGTGCCGGTCACGCCCCGAGCGCAGGATGGGGCTCAGGGCCGTTCGCTGCCGCGCTCGCCCCAGTGCGGCCACCTGCGCCCGTACGGGTGGGAGCGCGGCAAGCGCGAGTGCGGCTACCAGTAGTGGCGTCGGCCTCCGACCGCGTGTCCGACGGCTCCGAGGATCCACAGGACGGCGCCGATGACCGCCAGGACGAGACCTATGGTCCAGAGGATGGCGATGCCGGTGATGAATCCGATGATGAGCAGAATGACTCCGACAAGGAGCATGGCGTGCCTCGGTTTCTCGTTGGGGCCAGGCTCGTGGCGAGGCCATGGCCAGACTGCGAGCGGCGACGCCGGTAACGTCCCGCCACCCGTGAGCAGCGAGTGCCCGTATCCCGCTGTTGTATGTGTCATTCCGGCTTCGGGGCGGGACGGCCCGGTGGCCCGCCGGGCGCGCGCAGCCTCCGCACGACCGGGGGATTGTCAGGGCGCCCCCCCGCTGGACGCCGGAGGCAGGCATCTCAGAACTCCGCGGGTTCGCCGGGCCCTTCCCGTCTCCTCCTCCCGAGCGAACAGCCGCAAGGGGTGCTCCCCGCTCAAGATCGGATTGCTGCCGGCAACGTCGGGCTTCGGGCCGTGCGACGCCCGTAGCAGTCGCCCCGACCACCTCGTCCGGGCCTCAGTCCAGCGCCTCCGTCGATGTTCGACGTGTCGGGAGGTCTCGGCCCTGGCGGCTGACGAAGATGGTCGTGTCCGTAACCGTCCCGACTGAGGGCGTTTCTGTGAACTGTCGCTGTGCTGGAGCGGTCCTGCGGTGAGAGCTGACGAGCCGACGGGTAGTGGGTTGGGTCCCGTGCTGGCGTGGGTGCTGGAGCGGTCGCACGACGCGTCCGCCGGTGAACTGCCCGTCCTGTTCGACGAGGCCGCGCGGCGCCTGGGGGCGACACGGGCGCGGATCTACGTGGCCGATGTACAGCAGGCGGGGCTGGTGGTGCTCCCTCTCCGCGACAGCGCGAGCCCGCGGTCGGATACCTCGGCAGCGGACGATGGCGACAGACTCGCCATCGACAGCTCACTGGCCGGTCTGGCCTACCGCACCCAGCGGGTCCGCTTGGGCAGCGACGGCACCGCCTGGCTGCCGATGATCGACGGGATCGAGCGCGTCGGAGTCATGGAAGCGGGCCCAGGAGTGGACTCCGGCTGGTTGGACTCCTGCAAGGCCCTGGCAAGCCTGGCCACGCTGCTCGTCATCTCCAAGACCACCCATAACGACCTCCTCGTCGCACGAGGCCGAAGCCGCCCCATGACGCTCCAGGCCGAACTGCTGTGGGCTTTCCTGCCACCGAAGACGATCGGGAACAGACAGGCCACGTCGACCGCTGTGCTGGAGCCGGCCTACGACATCGGCGGCGACGCCTTCGACCACGGATTCACCAATGGGCGCCTGCATTTGACGCTCCTGGACGCCATGGGCCACGACCTCGCCTCCGGCGGTGCCAGCGCGGTCGGCCTGGCGGCCTGCCGATCCACCCGCCGCTCCGGCGGCACCTTGCCGGACATCGCCCAGACCATCGACCGCACTCTCGCCGAGTGGATCCCGAACCGCCTCATGACCGGGATCATCGCCGATCTCGACACGGTGAGGGGAGAGCTCACCTGGGTCAACTGCGGCCACCCCGCGCCCCTGCTGATCCGCGACGGCCACGTGCTGACCGCTGCACTGGAAAGACCGGTGCAGCTTCCCCTCGGCTTCGGATTCCACGCCCAGCTGCCCCCGGTGCACCACCGTACGCGGCTGGAACCCGGCGACCGTGTCCTCCTCTACAGCGACGGCGTCACCGAAGCACGCTCCACCGGCAATCAAATGTTCGGTGAAGCCCGCCTCGCCGACACGATCATCCGCTCCATGGCGGCGGGCGATCCCGCACCCGAAGCCCTCCGCCGCCTGATCGAGAACCTCCTGACGCACCAGAACCATCACCTCAACGACGACGCCACCATCCTCCTCGCGGAATGGCACCCCACCCAGTGAACCGGGCCGCTCCGTGCTGCCCGCCGGTCTGTCGGCGCGGCCCAGTCTCGTCGGCCACCGTCGAGCTGCCGATCGCTCCGGAAGGGACCCGGCGTGCCTCGCGCCGCACTCCGGGATGCGGGTGGGATCTTGAAGCCGGGAGACTGCGCGCTGCGGGATGCGGGCCGCAGGCGATCGTGGTCGTGACGGAATCCCGTGAAAGGGGAGCCGCCCATGTCGGGTCTGGATGCCTTCACAGAAGCTCTTGATCCCCCCATGTACGTGGTGACGGCCGTGGCCGCTGACGGCGAGCGCGCGGGATGCCTCGTGGGGTTCGCTTCGCAGTGCTCGATCCACCCGGCGCGCTTCACGGTGTGGCTGTCCCGGAAGAACCACACCTACGGCGTGGCCTGTCGCTCCTCCCACCTGGCGGTGCACGTCCTGCGCCGTTCACGGTTGGAGACCGCGCGGCTGTTCGGCGAAAAGACCGGCGACGAGATCGACAAGTTCGCCCGGGTGGACTGGAGGCCCGGGCATGGCGGCGCACCCGTACTCTCCGACGCCTGCGCCTGGTTCGTCGGCCGGGTGGAGGCCCGGTGGGACGGCGGAGACCACGTCGGCTTCCTGCTGGCCCCAGTCGCCGAAGGTGCTTCCGCGGCTCCGGCAGTCGACCGGACCGGCGTCCTGTGCCTCAGCGACGTCACCCACTTCTCGCCCGGTCATCCGGCCTGACATCAGCTGACGATCCGGCAGGGCGCCGTTCACTCCACACAGACGCAACGTCGAAACCGCCGCCAGCACCGGCGCCGGTGCTGTGACACGCCAGGGCGAAGGGACGCCCGCCGCCAGCAGGTGCGGCATCGGCCGGCCTGCGCGGGCGTGCAGGGCTCGCAGGCCGCGCCACCGGCCGCGACGGCCGGCGCAGGCGGCCGGCCTTCCGCCCTCCGCTTCGTACAGGCCCAACTCCGGGCCGGCCGCCTGGCCGGGAGCGCCCCATCGGCCGGAAGAGGTGCATGGTGGCCGATGGCACCATCCGGCGGCCGCACGGGAGGGACCGGCGGCGAGGGGCGGCACCGGACTCCACCGTCAGTGCGGCGGCGCCTGCGCCGGACCGTTGATCGAGGCTTCCGGGCCCGCGGGCGACCCCTTGGGGCCCGCCCCGCTCCGGGCGGCTGCCGCGTGCAGCGCCCGCAGGGCGACCAGGAGTACGCCGATGTCGTCCAGGTAGACCGGGTCCGGGATCAGGTCGATCGGCGAGATCGTGTACACCACCGCCACCCAGAAAAGGGCCTTGGGCTGCAACGGGACATCGGCGTCCATCAGCAGCTTGCGAGCCTGGAAGACACGTACGAGCAGAACGGCCGCGAATCCCGCCGCCACGAGTACGAGAACGACGGCCACGATGAGCCAGAGGGCGCTGTCCATGCTGTTCTCCTACCCCCGAAACGTCCCGGCCGCGCCGATCGCCCGCGGAGGTTCCAGGCTACGCCGCCCGGCCCGCCGCCCAGCATCGTCGGCGGCCCCTGCGGGCGGTCCCCGTGCCCGCTGTACGGGCGACTCCGGCGTGCATCGGGTTTGACCGTACGAGAAGCGGCAAGCCGAACTGACGGGTGCCCAGAAAGCAGTGACGAACAGCCAGCCAGGAGTCATCATCCAGGAAGGCAGTCATGTCGACCCTGACCGCAGTTCTCATCCTCGCGGCGACGGTCGCCGCGCTACTGGCGGCCGGTGTCCTGCTCCGGGCCCGCATGGGCACGGGCAGTGACACGCGCTCCCTCAGGCGACGCTTCGGCCCCGAGTACGACCGCACCCTCGAACGGCACGGCGGCGACAGCGAGTCCGCCCACCACGACCTGCGCGAGCGGGTCGAGCGGCACGGTGGCCTGCGCCCCCTGCCGCTGGAGCCGGCGATCCGTGAGCACTACGTCGCTCAATGGACCATGCTCCAGGAGCGTTTCGTCGACGTGCCGCGGCAGGCCGTCGCCGACGCCGACGAGCTCCTCACGCGGATCGCGGCGACCCGGGGCTTCCCGGATCCAGACCGGCGCGAGGAGCAGCTCGCCGCCCTGTCGGTGCACCATCCGCACCATGTGGAGGGCCTGCGCGCGGTGCGCCGTGCGGTGCACTCCGAATCCGCCTCCACCGAGGAGTTGCGGGAGGCGCTGGTTGACGTACGTGCCCTGTTCGAGGACCTGACGGCACCCGGGAGTCCGCCCGGCACGGAGGCCTCCCGAACACGCTCGGCGTCAGGGCGCAACCGCGGGCATCTCCTCAAGCCGAAGGGAAGTGGCGCGTGATGGCCCGCGAGAACCAGGACCGGCGGACAGCAGGCGGGGCCGATGGAGAAACGCGGCGCGAATCCGCGCCTCCGAGTGCCCCGGGCGCGGCGGGCGGTGCCGGCGGACCGGCGCCCAACGGAAGCGGGGGATCCTCTTCCGCGTCCGTGCCCGCCCAGCGCACCGGCCATCCATCGACACCACCCACCGCACCGCCGGTCAACGCGTCCCCGCCGCCGCCCACCCCGCCTCCGGCGATGCCGCCGCAGGCGCCACCGTCCGCCGTCCCGTCCGATGACCCCAGTGCCACGGGCCGGAGCGGCGGGAGCCGCACGAACGCTCCCGCCGCGCCCCCCGCCGCGCCGCGCGGAAGGGACGCGACGGACCGGTCGGGCGACGGCCACGCTTCCGGCGACGGCCGCAGTCCGGGCCGAGGCGGCTGTGATGAGCGCGACGTCGGCGGTGTGGGCGGTGTGGGCGGCCCTGCGTCCCGTACGGGGCACGGGTCCGACGCCGACGGTGGCCCGGCTGGACCGCTGCTCGGCGATGGTGAACGCGACCGTCTCGGGCAGCGCCTGCACCACGCGCTCGCAGGGTTCGTCGACTCGCCCCACGACTCGGTCGCCGAGGCGGCCGAGGTCCTCGCCGCGGCGGAGCAACAACTCATCGCCTCCCTGAGCGACCGCCGCGCCGCGTTGCGGGCGGGCTGGCGGGAGAACGGCGACCTGGATGGGCCGGGCCCCGACACCGAGCAGCTCCGGCTCACGCTCCGGACCTACCGTGAGGTGACGGAACGGCTGCTCCGGGCGTGACCCGGCACCACCCACCGCAGTGCGCAGAAGCCCCCTGGCCTCATGGGGGCTTCTGTGATGCCCCGCCGTGGGGCCCGCGCACCCGCACCGACCCGGCCCGGGGACGCCGTGCGCGCCGCACGTCGTCGTTGCTGGGCTCGCCTGGATCGCGGAAGACGCCGCGGTCATCCGTCCGGCACCGGCGGCGCCCACCGCACCCGCGCCGCGCGGGCCCTCCAGAAGCCCCGTCAGAATTCCTTCCGGCGGGGCTTCTGGCGCGTTTGGGGAGAGCACGGCAAAGGAGCCGGCAGTCGGCACCTCGTTCTCAGGGAGGGCCGGCCCTGATGTGATTTCGGCGCCGCTGGCTACGGTCACCGCGCGAGGCCTGCGCCTTGTCCCCGGAGGAGATGCGATCCTATGGCCCATCACGCGCCGAGCCGCGCGGCGGCAGCCGTCGGCCGCCCCAGAAACCGGACGGGACCGGGATCGGGCACCGCCGGCGGCGCGATTCCCAGACGGTGGTGGCACGCGCGGGCCGCCGTGTTCGCCTGGACCGTGCACAGGTGCACGGCGGGCACACCTGCGGCCCGCGGATCGATCCGTCAGTAGCGTACGGATCAGGGCAGGGGCGCGTGTCCGTGCCCGCGCCCCTGCCCTGAGGGCAGCAGGTCGAGTGCAGGTGTGCGGGGTACGCGGCAAGCTCGTCGCGGACCATTCGCTTCGGTGTGTGCGGCGGCCTGGTCATCGCCGCGGCCCTCGGAGTCCCGACCGCGTGGTCGGCGTCGTTGTCCAGGACGAAGGTGAACTCCGGCTCCAACTCCACGTGCGGAGAGTCGAACCTCTCCGAGGAGGAGGTGATCGAGGGCGCGGAGATGGCAGATCGTGTCGGCGCTGTGCCACGGTCGCGACCGGGACGCGCCGCCCGTAGGAACGTGGGTCAGGACGCGCCCTGCACTCGCGTGCCACGGTCGCGACCGGGACGCGCCGCCCGTAGGAACGTGGGTCAGGACGCGCCCTGCACTCGCGTGCCACGGTCGCGACCGGGACGCGCCGCCCGTAGGAACGT
>NZ_JBVIUJ010000003.1:0-292561 GCF_055596705.1 Streptomyces sp. NPDC039609 | reverse complement strand
CCCGTAGGAACGTGGGTCAGGACGCGCCCTGCACTCGGCCGACCTGCTCGGCCGCCATGCCCGTCACGGGATGCCCCCGTGGTTCGTGCAAGCGCTCACTTCGAGTTGTTCGCCCGGCGGCGCGACCTTCGCTTCAGCGACTGCCGCTCGTCCTCGCGCAGGCCGCCCCACACGCCCGTCACCTGGCGGGAGTCGTCCATGGCCCAGCGCAGGCATTCCTCGCGTACGGGGCAGCGCCGGCAGATCTCCTTGGCCTCCTCGGCCTGGATCAGCGCCGGTGCGCCTGTCCCCACCGGGAAGAAGAGGTCGGGGTCGACATCCTGGCAGGCCGCACGTGCACGCCAGCTGTCCAGCATCATTTCCTCCTGTCGCATGAATTCGTCGGTCCGTCGCACGGGATTCCGGCTCTACGGCCGCGCGAAGAGCCGAGAGGTCTCGGCCGCCCAGCCGATCCGAGCGGCCTCCCCTCCTTCGGGCACGGCAACGTACGTCTCGCCCAGCCAGCTCCGCAGGCCCGCGCGGTCGACGTCGACCACGGCGAACGCCCGTGCCGGGCCCAGCCGCATGCGGACGCGTCCTTCCCTGCCACCGCAGCGCAGCGGCCACAGCCGGACGTCGCCTTCGCCGCTCAGGACTCGGGTCCCGGAGCGCAGCAGCTCTCGGGAGAAGGTCCAGTCGACGACCCTGCCCGGCGGAAGCCGGAAGGTGACGCGTACCGCCCAGGGGTCGTCGGGGTCGTAGTGGAACGCGGCCTCGACGGGCAGACCGATCCCTCCTTGAACCTGACGGGCGTTGGTGTGCCACTCCCGCACCGGAGGTGTAGGGGGCGGCTGGGTGGTCTCGTGCCGGCTCGATTCAGACATCGTCACCAGTTCCGTCGGGGGACATCGCGCCGCTGACTGAGCGGCGCCGTACCCCCGCTCGTAACCCCGGACAAGGATTTCACGCCTTCTCTCTGCGAGAGGGGCATGAAAGGCACGCCTGCGGCCGGAAGGTTCGGGTGCCCCCATGTGAGGACGACCCCCTTGCGGGAGGTGGGGTGCTCCCGGCCGCCATCACACCGACACAACCGGACCCCCGCCGCGAGTGCGGAGTCGTGGGCGTGCCGCCGCGCCTCATCGGCGAACGCCCTCATAGGCTGGATCGATGCGCCACCACGATCTTGTCGTCATCGGTGCCGGATCCGGAAACGCCGTCGTCGACGGTTCGTTGGCCGATCTCGATGTGGCTGTCGTCGAGGAGCGCTGGTTCGGCGGAACCTGCCTGAACGCCGGATGCATCCCGAGCAAGATGCTCGCCCACACCGCACACGTCGCACGGAGCGTCAGGGAAGCGGGGGCATTCGACGTGGACGCCGCCCTGCAAGGGGTGCGCTGGCGGGGCGCGCGCGACCGGATCTTCGGGCGGCTGGACGCTGAACGGGATCGGGGTCGCAGCGGCAGAATGGAAGACGACTCAGTCACCGTGTACGAGGGCAGGGCGTTGTTCACGGGCCCCAGGACGCTCCGGATCGAACGGGTGAGCGGAACTCTGGACGTCAGCGCCGGGCAGATCGTCGTCGCGGCGGGCGGTCGTCCGCTCGTGCCCGGACCCGTCGTGGATGCGAACCTGCCGTACGAGACGTCCGACACCGTCATGCGGATCGACGCTCCGCCCCGGCGCCTCGCGATCCTGGGAGGCGGGTACATCGCCGCGGAACTCGCCGAGGTGTTCGCCGCGGCGGGAAGCTCCGTCACCATCGTCGAGAAGGAGGATCACCTGCTCGGCCCGCAGGACGAGACGGTCGCGGAGCGGTTCACCACGCTGGTCCGTTCTCGATACGACCTCAGGCTCGGCCAGGAGGTCACGACGGTCGGCGGTCGCCCCGGCGCGCTGCGCCTGACCCTGGACGACGGATCCACGGTCGAGGCGGACACGCTGCTCGTCGCGGTGGGCCGCGTCCCGAACAGCGACCGGCTGAACCTGGAAGCGGCGGGCATCGCCACCCACGGCGACGGCCGCGTGATCGTGGACGAACACCAGCGCACCACCGCGGACGGTGTCTTCGCGCTCGGTGACATCTGCTCGGCGGTGCCCCTCAAGCACGTGGCCAACCGCGAGGCGAAGGTCGTCGCGCACAACCTCCGCCACCCGGACGACCTGATCGCCGCCGACCACAGCCTGGTGCCGGCGGCGGTCTTCACTCGCCCGCAGGTCGCCTCCGTCGGCGCCACGGAGCAGGACTGCCGCGCCAAAGGGCTCAACTACCGGGTGGGCGAGGCCGGTTACGGCGATGTCGCCTACGGGTGGGCCATGGAGGACACCACCGGCTTCTGCAAGGTACTCGCCGAGGCCGGTACCGGGCGGCTCCTCGGCGCCCATCTGATGGGCCCGCAAGCCTCTACCCTCATCCAGCCCCTCGTCCTGGCCGCGACCCTCGGCATCGACGCCGCGACCCTCGCCACGTCTCCGTACTGGATCCATCCCGCGCTCACCGAGGTCGTGGAGAACGCCCTCCTCGACCTCGACCTGTGAGTGCCGGGACGCGTGCAGTCACACGCCGAGCGAGCTGCTCGCCGCCGTGGCGCGACGGTCCTGTGCGCGACGGTCACTTCTCCCGCTGCCACGAGATCGTGTGAATGGGTTGCCGGGGTCGGGGCAGGCGGAGTTCAGGCGGGGAACGTACCCCGCTGCGAAAGGCACACGGAAGAGGAGGGCGGCCGCCACTGTCGGCTGTCCTTGCCTACCGGAGGAGTTGTTTTCGCGTGACTGAGCACGTGTGGAGCTACAAGTCGACCGCGGGCCATCTGGCCGGTACCGAATTGACCGGCTACAAGGTCGAGGCGATCGACGGCAGCATCGGGAAGGTGGACAAGCACTCCGACGAGGTCGGTGACGCCTATCTGGTTGTGGACACGGGGGTGTGGATCTTCGGCAAGGAGGTCCTCCTTCCGGCCGGCACCGTGGTTCGGATCGACGTGGACGAACGGAGGATCTTCGTCGACCGGACCAAGGAGCAGATCAAGGACGCTCCCGAGTTCCACCGGGACAAGCACCTCGAGGACCCCGACTACCGCCACGAGCTGGGCACGTACTACGGACTGGGAGGCCCCTTCGGAGGCCCGCTGGTCTGACACTTCGTGTGAAGAGGGGCCCGAACTCGACGAGTTCGGGCCCCACACCCCTGTCACGAGTCCGCCCCTCACCCGTCAGAGCGTGGTGGGGAACCGGTCCCAGGTGCGGTGGCCGGCCAGGGACTTCGCGATCTGCTTGAGGACCGCGCCGGCGGTGCCGCCCAGCACGATGCCCGGTTCGTCCGCTCCGATGCCGGCGGCCTCGAGGGTCAGGGACGCGTCGCCCCATCCGCCGATCGCCTTGCCGTGGCGGTACGCCTCCGAGACCAGCAGCAGGACGCGGGGGTCCGGCCCCCCGCGCTCCGCCGTACCGGCCTTGGCATCGCGGGCGCCGTGCGCGTCGGCGGCGGCCTCGGGCGTTCCGGCGAGCAGGAGGGCGTCGAACTCGACGGAACGGGCCGCGGCGAACGTGCGCTGCACGGTGACCGGGTTCTTCGCGCGCCCGAGTACGCCGCCCGTAGGGGCGATGACGAGGGGAACCATGCCTCCCCTCAGGACGGCGTCCCGTACGGTACGGACGCTTCTCAGGTCCGCCGCCGGGTGGGCGACGATGCCGATGACCCGTCCGTCCACGGGCCAGGTGCGGCCGAGCTGCGACAGCGCCGGGCTCGGGTCGGGGCGGGTGAGGGGCTCCGTGGGGGCCGGTGCGGGGAGTCCGAGACCGGTGGCGACCTCCTCGCACAGCTGAGGGTCGATGTTGGCGAGGACGGCCACGGCGCGTTCCTTGACGGTCTGTTCGTGGCACTTGCTCAGTTCGAAGGTGTAGGCGGCGACGATGTGTTCGCGCTCGACCGGCGTCATGCTCAGCCAGAAGAGCCGGGGCTGGCTGAAGTGGTCGGCGAACGACGCGGGAGCCTCACGGACCTTCTGTGCGGCGGGCAGCCCGACGGGCGCTTCGATGAAGGCGGCCGAGTCGACACCGGCGAGGAAGGGGCAGCCGCCGTCGAGGCTGTTGGGCCGGTAGGGGGCGATCCCCGCGTGCACGGCGGTCTGATGCATGCCGTCGCGGAGCATGTCGTTGACGGGGGAGTGCGGGCGATTGATGGGGATCTGGGCGAAGTTCGGGCCGCCGAGCCGGCTGATCTGGGTGTCGAGGTAGGAGAACAGCCGCCCCGCGAGGAGCGGGTCGTCGGTGATGTCGATTCCGGGAACGAGATGGCCGGGGTGGAAGGCGACCTGCTCGGTCTCGGCGAAGTAGTTGACCGGGTTGGCGTTCAACGTCATGAGCCCGATGGGCTGTACCGGCGCGAGCTCCTCCGGGACGATCTTGGTGGGGTCGAGGAGGTCGATGCCCTCGAAGGTCTGGTCCGGGGTGTCGGGGAAGGTCTGGATGCCCAGCTCCCACTGGGGAAAGGCTCCCGCCTCGATCGCGTCGGCCAGATCCCTGCGGTGGAAGTCGGGGTCCATGCCGTTGGTGATCTGCGCCTCCTCCCAGACCAGGGAGTGGACGCCCAGTCTGGGCTTCCAGTGGAACTTCGCCAAGGTCGTGGCGCCCTTGGCGTCGACCAGGCGGAAGGTGTGGACACCGAAGCCCTCCATCATCCGGAAGGAGCGGGGAAGAGCCCGGTCCGACATGTTCCAGAGGGTGTGGTGGGTGGCTTCGGTGTGCAGGGACACGAAGTCCCAGAAGGTGTCGTGCGCGCTCTGCGCCTGGGGGATCTCCCGGTCGGGGTGCGGTTTCCCGGCGTGGATGATGTCGGGGAACTTGATGGCGTCCTGGATGAAGAAGACCGGGATGTTGTTGCCCACCAGGTCGAAGGTGCCCTCCCCGGTGTAGAACTTCGTCGCGAACCCACGCGTGTCACGCACCGTGTCCGCCGAACCCCGTGATCCGAGGACGGTGGAGAACCTGACGAACACAGGCGTCTCGACGCCCTTCGCCAGGAATGCAGCCTTGGTGATCTTCGCCGCGGTGCCGTACCCCTGGAAGACCCCGTGGGCGGCGGCCCCGCGTGCGTGCACGACGCGTTCGGGGATGCGTTCGTGATCGAAGTGGGTGATCTTCTCCCGCAGGTGGTGGTCCTGCAGCAGCACCGGTCCCCGAGCGCCGGCCTTCAGGGAGTGGTCGCTGTCGGGGAGCCGGGATCCTTGCGCGGTCGTGAGATAGGCGCCTCCTTGGGCCACGGCGGCCTGGGGCGCGCCGGTGGGCTGCCCCGTGGGGCTCACGGTGTCCGGGCCGCTCTGGTCCGGCTTGGGCGGCAGGGGCTCCCGGGGCCGGGTCGGCTCCGCCTCGGCGGGTGGCCGGGGCGAAGGGCGCCCGGGCGGTCGTTCCGGCGTGGCCTGCTTCTTCGGCGTGGTCCTGGCCTTCGTGACCCTGCCGGCCGCGGTCTTCTTCGCCTTCTTCTGCACCATGCCTGACGTCTCCTCCTGGCGGACTCCGTGCCCGCGAGATCTCTGCCGCACAGGTCGGCGGAGCCGGAGCGGCCCCGCCGTAACCCTCGCCCCCGGGGCTGCCCGCGGCACGCTGAATACGCCCGTACCGCCTAACAGCCGACAAGGCGGCGGGCTCGACCGGCATCACTCCGCGTGTCCGGCTCCGGCGACAGGTCGACAGCTCGACAGATCACCGAATCGTGGATGAGTCACCCCGGAGGGGGCAGTCGCAGGGAGCGGTCGGCGTCTGTCGGCCCGTCCCGTCGATCATGGAGGTACGTCGTGCCCGGTACAGCTCTGACTCTGGGCACGCTGCCTGCCGGGCTGATCGTCCTGCCCGGTGTCTACCAGCCGCAGGCGGACACTCGTCTGCTCGCCCAGGCACTCGCCCACGAGGAAATCGGCCCGGGGACGGACGTGCTGGAGATCGGTACGGGAACCGGCGCGCTCGCCCTCCACGCCGCGCGGAGACGGGCGCGGGTCACGGCGGTCGACGTCTCGTGGCCCGCCGTCGTCACGGCGCGGCTGAACGCTCTGCGCCGGCGACTGCCCCTGCGCGTCGTGCACGGCGACTTCGCGGCACGCGCCGCGGGCCGCCGCTTCGACCTCATCCTCTCGAACCCGCCCTACGTCCCGGCACCGGGCGCCGGGCCGCCCTCGCGGGGACCCGAACGTGCCTGGGACGCCGGACCCGACGGGCGCGGTGTCATCGACCGGATCTGCGCGAGCGCACCGGCACTGCTGCGTCCCGGCGGGGTCCTGCTCTTGGTCCACTCCGGGCTGTGCGGGGCCCAGGAGACCGTCGACCGGCTGCGCGAGGCGGGAATGGCCGCGGAGGTCACGACGAGAGCCTCGGTGCCCTGGGGACCCGTCCTGCGCTCGCGCCGGGCCTGGCTGGAACACGCGGGCCTGGCAGCCCAGGCCGAGGAGCGCGAAGAGCTGGTGGTCATCCGTGCCCGCTGACCCCCGGAACACCGCAGGCCCGGCCCGCACGGAAGCTCCGCCCCGCCGGGTGGCCGTGGACCCGAAGGGCCCTGTCCTGGTGGAGGGTCCCGTCGAGATCGTCCTCGACGACGGAACGGTCGCCCGGTCCGACCGCTTCATGGTCGCCGTCTGCACATGCCGCCGCAGCCGTACGTACCCGTGGTGCGACACCAGTCATCGCCCCCGCGAGCGCGCCACCCCGACCTCCGAGGACAGGGACCCCCGATGACGCCCTCCGACACGAGCGCCCCGGCCACCACCGCCGGGCCCCGCCTGGCCGAACCGCGCGGCGAGCTGTCCGCCACCGTCACCACGGCCCTGCGGTCGAAGGGCGTCCCGGAGTACAGCCCCGGCTCCGTACTGACCGCGGACCCCTGGGGTGAGGACCTCCAGCTCGCCCTCTACCTCCTCTACGAGCTCCACTACCGTGGTTTCGACGGTGTGGACGACGCTCGCGAATGGGACCCGGAACTCCTGCGGCTGCGTCAGGCCATGGAAGCCCGCTTCCTCTACGCCCTCGCCACCGAGCTGTCCGACGCACCGCGATCGGTCACGGAGGCCTTCGCCCCGCTCTTGGTCGAACCGCTGGACACCACCGGGAGCCTCACCCATCAACTTGAACGGGCGGGCGAGTTCTGGCAGTTGCGTGAGTACGCGGCTCTGCGCTCGCTCTATCACCTCAAGGAGGCCGACCCGCACGCCTGGGTGATTCCCAGACTGCGAGGCCGGGCGAAGGCCGCGATGGTGGCCATCGAGTACGACGAGTTCGGCGCCGGTCGCGCCGACCGGATCCACGCCCAGCTCTTCGCGCACCTCATGGAGGACCTCGGCCTCGACCCCGCGTACGGCCACTACCTGGACCATGCTCCTGCGCCGCTGCTCGCCACCGTCAACCTGATGTCCCTCTTCGGGCTCCACCGGTCCCACCGGGGTGCCCTCGTCGGCCACTTCGCCTGCGTCGAGGTGACCTCGTCACCCGGCTCCAGGCGGCTCGCCAAGGCGATGCGGCGCTGCGGGGCAGGACCGGCCGCCGCGCACTTCTACGACGAGCACGTCGAGGCCGACGCCGTGCACGAGCAGGTCGTCCGCCATGAGGTCGTCGGCGGGCTGCTCGCCGACGAGCCGTCGCTGGAGGCCGACATCGCCTTCGGCTGCGCTGCCACCGTCCACCTCGAGGACCGCCTCGCCGAACACGTCGGCGCGGCCTGGGCCGAGGGGCGCAGCGCGTTGCGCACGCCGTTGGAGAGGCCATGAGCGTTCCGGCAACCGCCGTACCCTCCGACGGAGCGACTTCGGCTGCGGAGACGGCCGCGTCGCTAGCGACCTGACGCGATCGGGCCCCCACCACCCACGCCGTAGTGAAGGGTGAGATTGCGAACTCGACGCCGAACGCAGGGTTGGCATCGAATCACGGCGGGTCCATGACTGGCCCGGACCTCCTACGAGGCATACTGCCCGCCGATGCCCTGGCGGTCGGGCCGTTGCGCGATGGCCCGGCGGGCCGGGTCGGTGAACTCCCGATCGATCGACTCCTGCAGCAGGCTGATCTCCGCTCGCACAGCGGCGTGCCGCGGCGGCGGCAGGGTGTCGAGCAGGCCCTCGAGCAAGGCGTGGAGCCGTCGGCAGATCTGCACGGACGACTCTCCGTAATCGCGGATCTCGCAGACGGCGAGCTGAAGGTAGTTCTCCCAGTCCCGCCCCGGCAGCACGAGCCGGGCGTGCCCGTCGCGATCGGCCAGCACGTAACGACCGGGGAGGTTCGCGCTGCCGACCCTGTGCAGGAACGACTCGATGTAGTTGAGCACCTGTACCGCGGTCGTAGGGTCGTTCACCGCGGGGGAGAGGGCCCTGATGGCGATGTCGACGAGGACCCGCAGGGCGAAGGCAGGATCCTGCTCGATGGTGCGCTCGGCCCCGAGAGCGACGAGGGAGGTCACCCGCTCCGGGTCCGGCTGCGATCTGCCCCCGTGGACCTCGATGAGGACGGTGCCGGGCGGTACGAAGTCGCCGATCAGCCGGGTCACGACGAAGACGCAGTCGTGACGCGCCGCCTCCGCGACCAGCCCGGCCACGTTGAACGCCTGGATGGCACCACCGCGTCCGGTATTCAGGCGCATCACCGGACCGTCGGA
Source organism: Streptomyces sp. NPDC039609 (assembly GCF_055596705.1). Classification (NCBI taxonomy): domain Bacteria; kingdom Bacillati; phylum Actinomycetota; class Actinomycetes; order Kitasatosporales; family Streptomycetaceae; genus Streptomyces; species Streptomyces sp. NPDC039609. The sequence continues at coordinate 283,959 of NZ_JBVIUJ010000003.1, read as the reverse complement.
CGACTTGGTTCCGTCTTCGCGTGGCGCCGCGCCCCGGATCGCCACGGCCCCCCTCGTGAAGACGGCCTCTCCCATGCGGGTGACCAGTTCGGCGATGGCCACCGGTCTGAGACTGTGCGTGAACCTGTTGAGGTAGATGAGCAGGAGCACGAGGCTGACGGCCACCGCCACGCCGGCCAGGGTGACCCCGAGGTCGGGGACGGAGTCGGTTTCGACGCTGCGCAGTAGGGAGAACGCGAACGCGAACGTCCCGGTGAAGGTCGCAAGCACCGCTTTCTGCAGCCGGTCCCGGTACCACAGGCGCATATAGCGAGGGGAGAGCGTTCCCGTCGCCTGCTGCACGACGAGTACGCCGATGGTGACGACGAATCCGAGCAACGCCACCATCGCCCCCACGATGGCGGAGAGCACGCCGCTCGCCGTCGTCGCGGAGTAGTGCCAGCCGCTCGGCGGCCAGTCCGCGCTGTCGGCGGTGAGCGCGAGCTCGGCGAGAAGGACGCCGAGGACGAGACCGAACATCGGCACGATCCACAGGCTCGCCTTGACGTATTGCCGCAGCCTGAACCTGGCCGCCCAGGACGTCAGGACACCCACGTCACGCCCCTTCACCCGGAGGAGTGCGGTGCGCATGAGGCACACGAGACCGCGGGCTCCCTCAGCGGGAGCCCTGTCACCTCACGGTAGAGCCGTTCTCGGAGCGGCGCAGCGGCAGAGCTCCCGTTGACGCTCGGTGCGACCCGCTCGCCAGGACGGGACGACACCGTCGGCCTAAGCTGGCCGAATGGCGCCTGGATCGCTTCGGCCGCCGCTCAACGGTGCCCGATCGTTGTCTACCGGGGCCGAAAGGGGCTCAAGATGGACGACTACCCCCTTATCGAGAACCACGGCCTCATCGGTGATCTGCAGACCGCGGCCCTCGTGACCACCGATGCGACGATCGACTGGTTCTGCTGTCCGCGCTTCGATTCGCCCAGCGTCTTCGGCGCTCTGCTCGACCGGCGGAAGGGCGGCCACTTCACCGTCAGGCCGGCCGCGGACACATACACCACCAAGCAGCTCTACCACCCGGACACCGCCGTTCTGGTGACGCGCTTCATGACCGAGGCCGGGGCGGGCGAGGTGGTCGACTTCATGCCGGTGACCGGCACGACGGCGACGGACCGGCACCGTCTGGTCCGCATGCTGCGCTGTGTCCGCGGCAGTATGACGTTCGAAGGGGAGATCGCTCCACGCTTCGACTACGGCCGTAAGCCGCACGAGCTCCACATCTCCGAGCACGGTGCCCTGTTCACCTCGGAGGACATGGATCTCGCGGTCCACGCCGTCCGTGAGCCGCAGGACGACCGGCTGCTGACCATCCTCTCCGGCGACAAGGACCTCCGTTTCAGTCTGACCCTGCAGGCGGGGCAGCAGCGAGGCATCGTCCTGGAGTCGTCCCCCGGCGGGCCGCCGCACGAGGTCCGGGTGTCCGAGTTCGAGCGGCTCTTCCACGAGACGGTCCGGTTCTGGCGCTCGTGGCTGGGCCAGTCCACCTACTCGGGCCGTTGGCGGGAGGCGGTGGAACGCTCGGCGGTGACTCTGAAACTCATGACCTACGCGCCGACCGGTGCCCTGGTGGCCGCGCCCACGGCGGGCCTGCCCGAGCAACTGGGTGGAGAGCGCAACTGGGACTATCGGTTCACCTGGATCCGTGACGCGTCGTTCTCGGTGTACGCCTTGCTGGGCCTGGGTTTCAAGGAAGAGACGGCTGCGTTCATCAGATGGCTGCACGACCGGGTGAAGGAAGAAGCCGGACAAGGAAACGGCACCGGGCCACTGAACATCATGTATCGCGTCGACGGCTCCTCCGACCTGGTCGAGGAGACTCTGGAGCATTGGGAGGGGTACTGCGGCTCCGCGCCGGTCCGCATCGGCAACGGGGCGGCGAGCCAGCTGCAACTGGACATCTACGGTGAGGCGCTGGACAGCATCTACTTCGCGCACCAGCACGGCCTCCATCTCGACAACAGGGGCTGGACCGCACTGCACACACTTCTCGACTGGCTGGTCGACCACTGGGACCAGCCCGGGGAAGGGCTGTGGGAGACCCGGGGCGGCCGGAAGGACTTCACGTACGGCCGCGTGATGTCCTGGGTCGCCTTCGACCGCGCCCTGCGGATCGCCCAGGACGACGGCCGCCCCGCGGCCGGTGGCCGCTGGGTGGACGCGCGTGACGAGATCTACGCGCAGGTGCTCAGCCGGGGATGGGACCCGAAGAAGCAGGCTTTCGTGCAGCATTACGGCGACGACGTGCTCGACTCGGCGTTGCTGCGCATGCCGACGGTCGGGTTCATCACGCCGGACGATCCGATGTGGAAGTCGACGTTGGACGCGATGGATCGTGAGCTGGTCAGCGACAGCCTGGTCTACCGCTACAACCCCGAGGCGTCACCCGACGGACTGCGCGGCTCCGAGGGAACGTTCTCCCTCTGTACGTTCATGTACGTCGACGCCCTGGCGCGGGCCGGACGCATTGACATGGCCAGACTGGTGCTGGAGAAGATGCTCACCTACGCCAACCACCTGGGCCTGTTCTCCGAAGAGATCGGCCTGACGGGACGGCAGCTGGGCAACTTCCCCCAGGCCTTCACGCACTTGGCCCTGATCGACGCGGCGATCACCCTGGACTCGAAGCTCAACGGGCCGCCCAGGAGCGGGAGGTAGTCGCAGCGACGTCCGGGGTTCACTGTCCGGCGGTGGCCGGGGCGGAACCCAGGAGAACGACGGTGTCACCCTCCTGGGGGACGGCCTCCTGCCTCTCGGTGACCGGGTCCAGCCGTTGGTCGGCCCGCACCACGAAGAGAGTCTCGTGCTCCGGCGGCAACGGGGCGGAGGCGGGCTGTACCACGAACCGGGCGCCCCGCTCGTATCGCTCTGCCAGGACGTGACGGACGAGGGAAGGGCCGAAGAGGATGTCGCCGCCGGTGTACGGAGCGACCACTCCATGGCTGTCGTGCGGTGGTCCGACCCGGTAGACGGGCCCCTCGACGTTGTCCTGCATCACGACCGAGGCGAGCGCGTTGAAGTCGTCGTCGTCGGTGGCCAGGAACACGGCCGTCACTCCCTCCAGCCGCGCCCCGGGGTTGATGGCCGTGGCCAGCAGATCACCCTTGGCCAGGTCGATCCCCGTCTCCTTGATCCGTTCCCGCTCCTCGTCGAGTCCCGCCCACATCAGCACGTCCAGTCCCGCGGCGCGCAGAGCTCGTCCCAGGTCGACCACCCACGGCTCCCCGCCCACCAGGAGGATGCGTTTGCCCGCAGGTTTGACGACGCCCAGCCGTCTGGCCATGGGCGCCGCCGTCAGCGAGTAGAGCAGAACCGTTCCCACGATCACCAGAAACGTGACGGGAAGGATCCTCGCTGCCCCGCTCACCCCCTTGTCGACCAGGCTGGCGGAGAAGGTCGATGCCGTGGCCGCCGCGACGATGCCGCGGGGGTCCATCCAGCCGATGAACGCCCGCTCCCCTCGGGCGAGACCCGAGCGCGCCGTCGCGGCGTAAGCCACCACCGGCCGCACCACCAGGACGAGGATCGCGATGAGGGCGAGCGCGGGAAGAAGCACCGGCACCAAGGACGCCGGGGTGACGGTGGAGGAGATGGAGACGAACAGCAGCCCGATGATCAGCTGGACCAGGGTCTCGAAGAAGGGACGCCGAGCGGGCATGTCGAAGCCGCGGATGTTGGCGACGGCCAGTCCCACGACGATCGCGGCGATGAGACCCGTGTCGTCCCGCACGATGTCGCAGCCCGCCGACACGGCGATCACGGCGGCGAGTTGGGCGAGCGTGCCGAGGGTCTCGCCGAGCCGGAGTGTCCGCAGGGTGAACCAGAGCAGTGCTGTTCCCACGGCCCCGCCGACCAGCCCGACGGCCAGGCTGATCGCGAACTGGCCCAGTTGGTAACCCCGGCCGATGTCGACCTTGTGCGTCGTGGCGATGGCGTGGAAGGCGAGCGCACCGAGGATGCCGCCGATCGGGTCGGTCAGCGTCCCCTCCCAGATCAGGATGCGCCGCACCTTGTCCGTCGGCCGCACGAAGTCGAGCAGCGGACCCACGACGGTGGGGCCCGAGACGACGAGGATCACGCCGAGCATCGATGCCACCCGGAGGGGCATGTCGAACATCGCAGGTGACACCGCTGCCGTGACCAGGAACGTCAGCAGCACGCCGTACACCAGGAGTCGTCCCACGATGCCCCGGGTGTGGCCCTTGAGCTTGCGCAGGTCGAGCCCCAGACCTGCGTCGTAGAGGATCACCGAGACGGACAGCGACACCAGGGCGGAGAAGGCAGGCCCCAGCAACTTGTCCGGATGGATGACATCCGTGATCGCGCCGGCGGCGAACCCGACCGGAAGCAGGATGATCAGGGCCGGGAGGCGCAGCTTGCTCGCCAGGATCTGCGAGCCGGTGGCGAGCACCACCGTCAGGGCGAGTCCGAGAAGGATCTCGTCGTCGGTCACAGCGGCTTCCTTCGTCGGAGTCCGGGCGCGAGGGGGATGTCGAGCGGGCCGGGCGGTCAGCCGCCGGGAGGCGCACCCTCACCGTCCGCGCCGCTCCCTCTGCGCAGCTCGGCCTCGGTGAGCTCCTCCAGCTCACCGTGGGTGTCCAGCCAGTAGAGGAGGGCGACGGCCGGCATGACGAGCACCAGGGCCACCAGGGTGACGACCGCCAGCCACGTCAGCGTGGCGGGTGCGCCCGCGGCGTCGGCCACCGTCAGCGACGTGGGGATCAGGTAGGGGCGCTGGGCCATGCCCCAGGAGATGACGGCGGAGGCGACGACCCCCACCGCCGTGACGCGCACCCAGGCGCTCGGCGTCCGCAGGAGCAGCCAGGCCGTCATGAGCGCGGCCACCCCGGCCACGACGACGAAGAGCAGCCCCAGGCCGTGCGTGAGTCCGCGCCACACGTGTGGGGAGTCCTCATGGGTGACGAACCCGGTGATCACGGCCAGGACGGTGAGCACGGCGAGAGCACTCAGCGCCCGCAGCCGGAAGTAGCCGACCAGATCGGGCGCGTCGAACCGACGGGCGTCCGCCGTGAGGAACACCGCGCCGAGGAAGGCCGTGGTCGCGATGGCGACCAGCCCGAACATCAGAGAGGTGGGGTTGGCCCAGGCGTCCACCGAGGCCTCGGTACCGGGCGCCGCCCTCCCCGAAGCGACTCCGCCGACGGCGGCACCGAGGAAGAACGGCGTGACGACCGAGGCCACGGCGAACATGGCACCGTACAGCCGTCGGCCGACGAGCCGCCGGGAGGGCTTGCGGAACGCGAAGCCGGCGCCGCGCAGGACCAGGCCCACGGCGGCCAGTGCCAGCGGGAGCCACATCGCGGAGAACACGGTCTGGAACAGGGTGGGGAAGCCGGTCCACATGATGATGAGGACGAAGATCAGCCAGACGTTGTTGACCTCCCACACGGGGGCCATGGCGTGGTCGATGAGCCATCGGGGCCGCTTTCCGCGTTCCGCGCCCCCGGCGGTCAGATCCCAGAAGCCGGCCCCGTAGTCCGTGCCGCCCCCGCAGGCGTACGCGGCCACGGCGAGGAGGAGTACCACGGCGATGAGGTCGGCGGTCATGGGCGGCCGTCCTCGGCCCGGGCGGCTCCGCCGCCGGCGGGGGTGTCGCCCGCGGGGACGGTCTCCCGTGGCCCGTAGGGGGTGTCCGCCTCCGGCGCGTGGACCGCACCTCCCGCGGCCCGTTGCTCGTCGGCGAGCCGCCAGCGCGTGCGCATCTTGAGCAGGATGACGAGGAACGAGCCGAAGAGGAACACGTACACCGCCATCACCACGCCCAGCATGATCCACAGGGTGGTGGAGCGGGTCGAGGTCACGGCCTCGGCGACCCGCATGTTCTGGTAGACGATCCAGGGCTGGCGTCCCACCTCGGTGGCGATCCAACCGCACTCGACGGCCACGACGGAGGCGACGCCCGCGCAGGCCGCCGAGCGGTAGAACCACTTCGACGCGGGAAGCCGGCGGTGCCGCAGCCAGACCAGTCCGTACCAGAGGGCGAGCAGCACCAGTACGGAGCCGATCACGACCATGAGGTCGAAGGCCCAGTGGGCGATGGTCGCCTGAGTGGCCGTGGGGCGCTGGTCCGCCGGGACGGAGGTCAGTCCCACCACCTTGGTGTTCGGACTGAACCCGGCCAGGACGGAGTCGAGCAGCGGGATCTTGATGCCGCCCGAGACGGTCCCGTCCTCGTGCAGGCGTCCGAAGAGGTACTCCGGTACGCGGGTGTCGGTCTCCCAGACGATCTCCAGCGCGGCGAACTTCACCGGCTGCTTGTGGAACACCGACCGGGCGATGGAGTCGCCCAGGACGAACTGCACCGGAGCGGCCACGGCCGCGATGGTGAAGGGAACGGCGAAACCGAGCCGGTGGTAGTGGTCCCGGCGGCCGCGCAGCCAGCCCATGGCGTAGACCCCGGACACCATGAAGCCCGCGGTGAGCACCATCGCCACGACGAAGTGCCAGTACTGCGGTCCGAACATCGGTGTGAAGATCGCTTTCCAGACGTTCACGTCGACCGGGTTGCCCTCGGAGTCCAGAGAGAAGCCCTGCGGTGTGTTCATCCAGGAGTTGGCCGCCAGGATGCCGAACGCCCCGAGGAGCGCGGTGGCCGGGAGGGGCAGCCCGAGCAGGAAGTGCGTACGGGGCTTCAGCCGCCGCCATCCGTACAGATAGATGGCGATGAGGACGGCCTCCAGGAAGAACGCCCAGGCCTCGACACCGAATCCGATGCCGAAGACATCACCCCACCTGCCCATGAGCCCCGGCCAGAGCAGGCCGAACTCGAAGGAGAGCACCGTGCCGGTGACGATACCGAGCGCGAACTGCACCGCCATGACGGCCGACCAGCGCCGCGCCAGGAGCAGCGCCGTGGCGTCCTTGCGGCGCAGCCCCCGGTAGTGCATGACCAGGGTGATGAAGGGGAAGGCCACGCCCAGGGGAACCAGGATGATGTGGGACGCCAGGGTGAAGGCCATGAGTTCCCGGGCGGGCAGGAGTTGGGCCGGGGCATCCGTCAGCAGATGAAACGAGGTGGACATACACGCCTTCGCTGTTCGTGACCGTCCGGGAGCGGATCAGCCGCCGGTGGCGAAGCCCGGGAAGAGGGTCATCCCGCCGTCGACGTACAGGGTGGTTCCCACCACGTAGTCCATGAGGTCGGAGGCGAGTGCGACCACGGCGTGGGCGATGTCCTCGGGGTCCCCGATCCGGTCGTACGGGATGAGCCTCAGGAGGTCCTCCCGGGCCTCGGGTGTCTCCCAGGCGTCGCGGTTGATCGGCGTCTTGATCGCCCCAGGGGCGACCGCGTTCACCCGGATCTTCTCCGGTGCGAGCTCCTGGGCCAGGGTCTGCATCATCATCTGCACACCGCCCTTGGAGGACGCGTAGTTGACGTGGCCCGACCAAGGGATGATCTGGTGCACCGAACTCATACAGATGATCTTCCCGGCCGAGCGGGACACCTCGGGGACCACGCCGCGGCGCCGGAATTCCTTGACCGCTTCCCGGGCGCACAGGAACTGACCGGTGAGATTGACGTCGATGACCTTCTGCCACTGGGCGAGGGTCATGTCGGTGAGTCGGGCGTCCCGCTGCAGTCCCGCGTTGGCGACCAGGACGTCGATGGTCCCGAACTCCTTGACCATCCGGTCCATCATGGCCGTGACCTGGTCCTCCTGGGACACGTCCGCCTCGTAGGCCGCCGCGCGCACCCCGAAGGAGGTGATCTCCTCGACCACTTCCTCGGCAGCCTCACGGCCCGCCACGTAGTTCACGACCACGTCGGCGCCGGCTCGCCCCAGGCCGATGGCCGTGGCCTTGCCGATGCCCGAATTGGCTCCGGTGACCAGTGCCTTCTGGCCTCGCAGCAGATGTGTGGGGATCACGCTCTGCGGTGCTTCCTCCATGGTGGAACCCATGACGCCCTGCCTCCTCGCTGCGTGGCAGTGTCCCGCGGGCTGTTGCCGGGGCGGGCACGGAGGTCACGCAATCACCGGCCGAGGTGGTCGGCATGCAGAGAGAACGGCCGTTGAGCCGTTGGGCCGAACATCTTCGTCCGATCGGTCCAGCGGGCGCCGGTCTCAGCCCAGCCGCTCCAGGAGGTGGTCGCCGACCCGCAGGGCATTGGCGATGGCCGTCAAGGACGGGTTGACCGCGCCGATGCTCGGGAAGAAGCTCGTGTCGACGACGTAAAGGTTGTCGAGCTCGTGGGCCTTGCAGTCGACGTCCAGGGCGGAGGTGGCGGGGTCGGTGCCGAAGCGCACGGTGCCCGCCTGGTGCGCGGTCGCACCGATCGGCATGCCCTTGTGCAGATAGATGCTGTGGGACAGCAGGTGGTGCTCGTGCATGCCCAAGTGGCCGAGCATTCCCTGAAGCTTGTGCCTCAGCCGCTTCAGGCCTTCGACGTTGTTCTTCTCGTCGAGAGCGAGGTGGATGCGGCCGTCGCCGTCGAGGGTGACCCGGTTGTCGGCAAGCGGCAGGTCCTCACCGCACAACCAGAAGTCGACGGCGTGATGCGCCAGCACCTCGAACGGCATGTCCGGTGCGACCGCGCCGGCCCACCGCGGGGCCTCGCCGTGGATCTGCTCGGCGTCCGACTTGCCCAGCATCTGGATGCCGCCCAGCGGGAAGTCCCAGTCGTCCGCACGGAGGTACCAGTCGTGCAGGGCCAGGGTCTTCTGGAACTGGGTGTCGTTGGGTTCCTTCGACACCGCCATCAGCGCCAGGTTGTTGTGCCGCATGTAGAAGCGCCCGACCACGTCGGAGCTGTTCGCCAGCCCGTTGGGATGGTGCTCGTTCGCCGAGGCCAGCAGCAGCGCCGCGGAGTTGACCGCCCCACAGGACACGACCACCACATCCGCCGTGTACCGGACCTCCGAGCCGTCCGGCAGCCGGCCGACGACCGCGCTGACACTGCGTCCACGCGCATCGGTCTCCAAGCGGACCACCTGCGTGTTCGTGACCATCTCGACGTTGGGATGCCGCAGAGCCGGCTCCACGCAGATCACCTCGGCGTCGGACTTGCCGCGTACCAGACACGGAAAGCCGTCCACCCGGTTGCATCGGATGCAGACACTGGAGTGGGTGGCCCGCCCGCCCTTCTCCTGGCTGAGATTGACGCCGATCGGCAGGTGGAAGGGGTGCAGACCACGCTTCTCGAGGTCGTCGCTCAACTGCTGGATGCGCGGCTCGTGCTCCACGGGTGGATGGGCGTACTGGGCGCTCACCGGACCCTCGCCGGGATCCTCGCCGTGCCGTCCGTGCACGAGGTACAGGTGCTCGGCCTGCGTGTAGTACGGCTCCAGATCCTCGTACCGGATCGGCCAGGCGGGAGAGAGGCCGCCGTGATGGCGGAGCTCGCCGAAGTCCTCGGGCCGCAGCCGGAACAGGGCGGCGCCGTAGAACTTCGTGTTTCCGCCGACGTAGTAGTTGACCTCGGGCGGGAACTCGTCGCCGTTCTTGTCCAGCCAGAACTCCGGGGCCCGGTACTTGCCCTTGACGAACACGGCCGTCGAGTCCCAGTTGTCCCGCTCACGCGGCAGGTAGTCGCCGCGTTCGACGAGCAGTACCCGCTTGCCGGACGGGGCGAGCCGATGGGCGAGAGTGCCGCCGCCGGCGCCCGTACCGATGATGATGACGTCATAGTGGGGAGCGTCGCCCACGGCGACCACCGTCCTTGCGCTCATGGTCCTGCCCTGGCGCCAGGGCCTGTCGCTCCGCGCCACGCAGACCCTTTGTCCCCACCCGGACGGCGGAGACCCTGCGTTCCCCACCTCGACGAACGTAGCCGCCCTCCCGGCGAACGGCGACCCGAGGGCACTGGCCGTACCCGGCTCACAGCACCGCGATCGGGTTGACCGGCGAGCCAGTGGCTCCGGGCAGCCGTAGGGGGGCCACCACACACAGGAAGCTCCAGCGTCCTGCCAGCGCGCAGACCGGAACCAGGTCCTCGAACTGCAGGTAGTCCATCAGATGGATGCCGAGGGCGTGGACGGCGAGGACATGTACCGGGAAGGCGAGGTCCTCCACGGCGCTGGGTGCGGTGTCGTTGTTGCCGTCCCCACCCAGGACCGCCACCTTCCGCTCGGCCAGGAACTCCACGGCGGCCGGGTGGAGGCCGGTCCGAGCCTCCGCCGCGTTCCACGCTCCCAGTTCCGTACGGCGGAGGCGGTGCCCCACTCGGACGAACAGCAGGTCGCCCGGGCCGACGCGAACCCCCTGCGCGGCCTCGGCCGCCGTCAGATCGTCCGAGGTCACACTGTCGCCCGGTTCCAGCCAGCGCACGCCACGCAGCCGGGGGATGTCCAGCAGCACGCCCCGACCGACGATGCCGTCGGCCGCCAGGCCCACGGAGAGCGCGCGGGCCCCCTCGGGCGTCACACTGCTCGCCGACACCCCTCCGTACAACTCCCCGTCGAACACCACGTGGCACAGGGCGTCGAGATGGCTGTCCGCGTCCCCGTGCACGTTCATGGCGAAGCGGTCGGTGGCGAAGCGCAGCCCGTCCGCGCCGAGTTCACCCGGGGCGGGTCCGGTCATCCGGTGCCTGGCCGGCTCGGGGTCGTCGGGGCCCGGTACGGTCTCGATCGGAGCGGCCAGCGACACCGTACGTCCGAGGCGGACTTCCCCGACGGCTGCCAGCACACGCTCGGGCGTCGCATGGCGCAGGGCGCCGGGCCGACCGTCCGGGGCCGACCGGGGCACACTGCGCCGCAGTCGCTCGTAGAGCACGCGGAAGTCGTGCGCGCTCATGCCGGGTACGACCGGAGGCCGCGGGGTCGGGGTCACGGCGACCCCCATGGGCTGAGACCCCACCGGAGCACGTGTGTCGCGCCCGGCTCGAGGACCGTGAGATCCGTACCGGTGCGAAACGCGTCCGGCGGACAGGACATGGCCTCCACGGCGACACCGCGCCGCCGTCGTTCCGGTTCGGCCAGTGTGTCGCCCGTGTAGACCTGTACGCACCGGGTGCCGTCGCCGAGCCACAGATCGACGCCCCGCAGCCCGGACGGATCCGCCAGGCGTACGACGGCCCGGCCGTCGGGGCTGCGGTCGAGTCCGGTGAAGGCCGTGTCCAGCCGCAGATCGCCGATCGGGCGGGCGGCGCGGAAGTCGTACGCGGTCCCGTCGACGGACTCCTGGCCGATCGGCAGCCCCTGGTCGTCGGTACGGAGTACGTACCGGGCGGGAACGGTCAGCAGCGCGGTGTCGACGAAGTCGGTCCCGATGGTCAGATAGGGGTGCTGGCCGACTCCGTAGGGTGCCGGACCCGTGCCGGCGTTGGTGGCGAAGACGGCGGTCTCGAGCCCGGCGGGGCCGAGCCGGTACTCCGCGCAGACGTCGAGGAGGAAGGGATATCCGGGCTGAGGGCAGAGCGTCGTGCCGACCCGGAGCGCGTCGTCGGTACGGGCCAGCAGTCTCCACAGGGACCAGCGAAGCAGCCCATGGATCGCGCTGTCCTTCTCCGGTTCGGTCAGGGGAAGTTGGTACTCCCGGCCGCCGAAGCGGTAGTGTCCGCCGCCCACGCGGTTCGGCCAGGGAATGAGCAGCTGCCCCCGCCCGCCCGTGATGGCGGACTCGGCGGAGAACCCGTCGAGGAGCGCTCGGCCGTTCACGACGTAGGCGCCCAGGGCGCCGCCCAGCTGGGCGACCACGGCGCTCTGTCCGTCGCGGGTCAACCGCCACTGCGTGCCCGTGGGGCTGGGGGTCATCGAAGGCTCCTCATGGACGACGGCTCGTTCCGTGACGGATCCAGCCGACAGCCCCCCGGAGGCGGATTCCCGGCGCAGGAGCGAGAGAACCGCCGTGACGATCGCCTCCGGAGTCTGGTCGATCTCCACCACCAGCGGGTGTTCGTCGGGCCCCGGCTCCTGCAGGTCCGCGAGCTGGCTGTCCAAGAGGTCCGCCGGAAAGAAGTGACCGTGCCGGGCGGCCAGCCGGGAGCGAAGGAGATCACGCGATCCGTGCAGGTAGACGAGACGGGCTTGGGGGCGCCCCGCCAGCAGCCTGTCCCGGTAGTCGCGCTTGAGAGCGGAGCAGGTCATGACGGCCGGGCGACCGGCCGCGATCTCACGGTCCATCCATGCGCCGATGGCTTCGAGCCAGGGCCCCCGGTCGCTGTCCGTCAGGGCATGACCGGCGGCCATCTTGGCGCGGTCGGCCTCGGAGTGGAACTCGTCCGCGTCCCGGTACGCCCAGCCCAGTCGCTCGGCCAGTAGACGCCCCACCGTCGACTTGCCCGACCCGGCGACGCCGGCGACGAGCACTATCCGCGGCAGCGACTCTGGCGCTGTTTCGGCCACGGGCGCCGGTCCCGGCCGTCAGTCCTTCATCGGCCGTGGAGCGACGCACAACCCCCAGATGACGAGGGCGTCGATGGCGATGAGCAACAGCGCCCACCACGGCGTGTAGGGAAGCCACATGAAGTTGGCGATCATGCTGAGGCCCGCCAGCCCCACGCCGACGATCCTGGCCCACGTGGCGCCTGTGAACAGGGCGGCGCCGGTGAGCGCGATGAGGATGCCCAGGATGAGGTGGATCCAGCCCCAGCCGGTGAGGTTGAGTTCGTAGACGTAGTTACGAGTGACCAGGAAGACGTCGTCCTTGGCGATGGCAGAAATGCCTCCGAGCAGCGTCATGATGCCGCTGAAGATCATGATGACGGCGGCGAACACCAGCCAACCGCTGCTGTGCATGTTCTCTCGCCGACCGGGTGAGCTCGCGTGGGTCGTCATGCCAGGCTCCTCCATGTCGTCCTACCGGTCCGCCGAGGCGTCTCCGTCCGGTGGACCGCATACATCCAATCTGACCCCCGTCGTCCCCCGGGCGCACGTCGGCAGGGAGAGAAGACCGGTGTCGCCGCGACCTCAAGCGCCGCTGGAAGGGCCACCTCCGCATGTCAGCGGCAAGGGATGGCGCACGACGACTCCCACCGGGGTCGTCGTGTTCCGTCCGGAATCCCACCCTTCACCGCTGACAAGCCTTTGCCATGGCGAGGACTTGCCGTCGTGAGGCCTTCACGACGGCGTTCACCGGTCGATAGACCCATGGCATGGACTCCCCCTCTCATGCTTCCGCCTTCCGGCGCAGGCGCTGGCGGCTGCTCTCGGCAGCCACCGCTGTGCCCCTGCTGGCGTCGGGCCTCGCGGTGCTGCAGGCACCCGCACAAGCCGCTCCGAGCAAGCCCACCGTTCCCGCCAAGTCCTCGGCGACCCACAAGGTCACCCTGGTCACCGGCGACGTCGTCACGGTCACCACAACGGCCGACGGCAAGCAGATCGCCGACGTCGACCGGCCGGACAGTGCCGTCGGCGGCGTGAAGTTCCAGGAGGTCAAAGGTGACTTGTTCGTCATCCCGGACGAGGCTGCGCCACTGCTGGGGACGGACAGGCTGGACCGGCGGCTGTTCAACGTCACCGACCTGATCGAGATGGGGTACGACGACGCGAAGTCGGCCGCAGTGCCGCTGATCGCGACGTATGCCGGGCCGAAGTCCCGCGCGGCGGCCGAGCCGACGGCTCCCCGCGGCAGCAAGCTGACCCGCAAGCTCAAGGGCATTCGAGGTGCGGTGCTCAGCACGGAGAAGCGGCAGGCCCGTACCTTCTGGACCTCCGTCGCCCCGCAGGGCAGCGCCACGTTGGGCGAGGGTGTCGAAAAGCTGTGGCTCGACGGTCGCGTGAAGGCCAGTCTCAAGGAGAGCGTGCCGCTGATCGGCGCGCCCGAGGCCTGGGCGGCCGGGTACAACGGCAAGGGCGTCAAGGTCGCGGTGCTCGACACCGGCATCGACGCGAACCATCCCGACTTCGCGGGTCTGATCGACGGCACGGCGAGCTTCGTGCCTGGCGAGGCCATCACCGACGTCAACGGGCACGGCACACATGTGGCCGGCACGATCGTCGGTTCGGGCGCTGCCTCCGGAGGGGACGGCAAGGGCGTCGCACCCGGCGCCGACCTGTATGTCGGCAAGGTGCTCGGCGGCGCGGAGGGCTCCGGCCAGGACTCCTGGGTCATCGCCGGCATGCAGTGGGCCGCCGAGTCCGGTGCGGACGTCGTCAACATGAGCCTCGGCGATTCCTACCCCACGGACGGCAGCGACCCGATGTCGCAGACGGTCGACGCGCTCTCCGCCCAGTACGGCACGCTGTTCGTCATAGCCGCCGGCAACTCGGGCCCGGAGAGCATCTCCGCCCCGGGTGCGGCCGCCTCTGCGCTGACCGTGGCCGCCACGGACAAGCAGGACCGGCTCGCGTCCTTCTCCAGCACCGGCCCGCTGGCCCACTCCGGCGGCATGAAACCGGACATCGCGGCGCCGGGCGTGGACATCACCGCGGCCCGCTCGCAGGAGATGACCGGCGGTGGTGAGGGCTTCTACCGCACCATCAGCGGCACCTCGATGGCCACCCCGCATGTGGCCGGCGCGGCGGCGATCCTGGCCCAGCAGCACCCGGACTGGACCGGCGCTCAGCTCAAGGAACACCTGATGAGCACCGCGAAGGGCCTGGACGGCGGATACTCGCCGTACGAGGTCGGCACCGGCCGCCTCGACGTCGCCGCCGCCGTGCGCAGCACGGTCCGCGGCACAGGATCGCTCTTCTTGGGCAACTACACATGGCCGCACGAGCCGAGCGACGGCGCCGTCACCAAGGACCTGACCTTCACCAACACCGGTTCCGCCGCCGTCACGCTCAACCTCGCGCTGACCGACGACAGCGGCCCGTTCACCCTGGGAGCCACTACGGTCACGGTCCCGGCGCGCGGTACCGCCGCCGTGCCGGTGACCGGCGACCCCCGAGCCGCCTCGGCCGGGCGGCACGCCGGCCACGTGGTAGCCACCGACAATGCCACCGGGCAGCCGGTGACCCGCACATCCGTGGCGCTGCTCAAGGAGGAGGAGCGGTACGACCTGAACATCAAGCTGCTCGACCGGAGCGGCAAGCCCGCCACCGGCTGGGTCACGATCAACCTGGCCGGCGACTTCTGGCCGTGGCAGGTCTACGTCCACGGCTCGACCACCATGCGCATGGCACCCGGCCACTACACCGTCGCGGCCTACCTCGACGTGGCCGGCGAGAAGGCGGACCGATCGGGTCTGGCCGTGCTCGTCGACCCGGAGACCGTGCTCAAGGACGGCGCCGCGGACGTGGTGCTCGACGCGAGCAAGGCACGACTGTTGCAGACCGAGGCGCCACAGCGCACCGAGGACCGCCAGCGCAAGGTCGATTTCAACGTCCACTACAAGGGCCTCGACCCGTTCATGGACTATCGCAGCGCGTACGTGCTGCCGCCGACGTACGACGACGTCTACGTCGCGCCGACGGAGCCCATGAAGCAGGGCGAGTTCATGCTGACGACCCGCTGGCGCAAGGGCGAGCCGCAACTCAGCCTGAGCACACTGGGCGGCCGGCTCCGGTTCGAGGCGCAGGTGCAGGCAGGCAGCGCCCTGGGCACCGTCACGGACACGTTGGGCGCCGTCTACGCGGGCAACGGCGCGGCAGCCGCGTACGAGAAGGTCAAGGCCAAGGGCAAGATCGTCGTCATCGAGCGCAGCGGCGAGGTCTCGCCCCAGGAACGCACCGAGGCCGCGGTCGTTGCCGGTGCGAAGGCGCTGATCGTGGTCAACGACGGTGTCGGTGCCCTGATGGAGTACGTCGGCGAGTCGGCCATCCCGGTGGCCACCGTGCACCGCGACGCGGGCAAGGCCCTCATCGCGACGGCCAAGGCCGGCATCTTCAAGCTGACCGTGAAGCAGACCGAGTACACGCCGTTCGTCTACGACCTCACCCGGGAGTACCCCGGCCAGGTTCCGGACCGGGCCCTGGTCTACAAGCCGACCCAGGGTGACCTCGCCCGGATCGATGCCCGCTACTACTCGGCCACGGTCGGCCGGGCGGCGGAGGGGTACCGGTCCGACTTCACGCTCAGCCCGTCGTTCAACTTCCCCGAGGGCGAGTGGCACCCGGGCACCCGCACCGAGTGGGTGACCCCGGGCCAGGTCTGGAGGGAATTCCACGCGCAGGGCGTCGACGGAACCCTGCCGTGGGTGATGGTTTCGGGCGACAATACGTACACCAAGGGCAGCACCACCCGGCTGGACTGGTTCGCTCCGGCGACCCGGCCCGGCCAGAGCGAGTCCTTCGGCGTGTACAACTCCCGCTGGCAGAACCACATGACCTGGAATGTGCAGGCGTGGGCCTCAGCCGACGACACCATGCGGTTGGGTGGTTTCCTGCCGTGGGGTGAGACGCCGACCCACCTGCAGGTCTTCCAGGGCGACACGCTGATCCACGACAACCCGTCCAGCACGGACATGCAGTGGGTGGAGGTGCCGGCGGGCAACCTGCCCTACCGCGCCGTCCTCGACGCCGAGCGGCCCGGTGATCTCTTCCGGCTGTCGACGCGCACTCATACCGAGTGGACGTTCATGTCCGACACCGTCGACTCGGAGTTCTTCGAGCCGTTCTCGGTGCTGAACCTGGACTACAAGCTGGAGTCGGACCTGCACGGCGACGTCAAGGCCAACGCGACCCAGGAGATCGCGCTCAAGCCGGTGTCGATGGGCCTCGGCTCCCTGCCGGGCACCGTCACCACCGTGAAGCTGGACGTCTCGTACGACGACGGCGCGACCTGGCAAAAGGTGGCCGTGACCAAGGGTGTCGACGGCTATTGGACGGGTTCGTTCAGGACGGCCAAGAAGCCCGGCGGCTTCATCTCGGTCCGCGCGAGTGCCGAGACGGACAGCGGCTTCAGCGTCAAGAACGAGATCACCCGGGCGTACGGCCTGCGATGAACAGCACTGTCGGGCCCCGGGGAGGCGACTCCCCGGGGCCCTTCCCCTCGCACCCGCTCCCACCAGGGACTATTCAAGGTATGCCGCCGTGGCGCATACTCTCCCCGCTGCGGCAAGCGGAAGAGAGTCGGTCGCCGATGTTGGATGTTCTGGGCCTCGAACCCGATGACGAGCGTGTCTACCGGGCGCTGCTCGGACGGCCGAACTCCACCGCGATCCTCCTCTCCGACCAGGTCGTCCTCCCGCATGCCCACATCGACGAGGCCTTGTCCCGTCTGGTCCAGTGGGGCCTGGTGACGAGGTCGGCGGACGACCGGTTCACCGCCGCGCCGCCGGCGATGGCGCTCGGCGCTCTCATCAGTCAGCGCCGGGACGGGCTGCGTATGGCCGAGCACGCCCTGGTGACATTCGCCGAGGAACACCGCGCGGCGATGACCGGGAACAGCATCAACGACCTGATCGAGGTCGTCACGGGTGTCGACGCCATCCGTCATCGCTTCCTCCAGGTGCAGCAAGCGGCACGTACTGAGGTCCGATCCTTCATCACCGCACCGTTCGTCGCCCTGCCGCCCGACGAGAACACGGCCGAACCCGTGGCCATCGGCCGCGGCGTGCGGTTCCGGGCGGTGCTGGACCGGGCCGTGCTGGCAGAGCCGGGCATCATCGACGACGCGATCGATTCCTTGCGGAAGGGCGTGCAACTCCGTGTCGCCGACCAGCTGCCGATGAAGCTCGTGCTGGCCGACGCCGACCTCGGTCTTGTCCCGCTCGCAGTCACACCGGACGGGGAGCCCGGCGCCGTGCTGCTGCACCGCAGCGGTCTGCTGGACGCGCTGGACGCTCTGTTCGAGACGGTATGGCACACCGCCCATCCGCTCGCGCTGTCGGCCACGGTCGGGGAATCCGAATCCACCGTCGAGGTCGGTCCGCAAGGCCTGACCGAGCTCGACCGCAGGATCCTCGCGCTGCTCCTGGCCGGCCTGACGGACCTGACGGCCGCGACACAACTCGGTCTGTCACCGCGCACGCTGCATCGGCGCCTGCGTCGTCTCATGGACATGGCCGGCGTCCAGACCAGGATGCAGCTGGGCGCCTGCGCGGTGCGCAACGGCTGGGCGGAGCCCCTTAGAACGTGACCGGCAAGCGACGGCGTCGCCCCGATTCAGCCGCCGGTCCGAGGAGCGGTGTCGCCGACCGAGGCCCCACCCGACCTTGCTTCCGCGTACACCCCGCGCGATGCGGAGCGCCGCCGATTCCACCCGCCGGCGCCCACCGCGAGCCCCGCCGCGCTGTACGCCGCCGTCACGGCGCCCACCCCGGCGACCGGACCCGCGAGGTAGGCGACGGCGCCGGCGAGGGCTACGCCGGACCATTCGCAACGGCCGTCGCGCGCCACCAGCGCGACGAGTAGCAGGGCGTACCAGGAGTAGCCGGGGGTCAGGAGCAGGAAAGCCGTCCCCGCGGTCACCAGCGCACCCTGCCAGGGGCGTTCGGGATCTCCGCGCAGGACGACGAGGACCGACGCCACGCCACGGCAAGAGCGAGCAGGGCGGCGGGCGGCGCCCAGGCATCGGGGAGCACCCACCGCAGCAGGGCGTACCGGCTGCCCGCGCCGGCGTCGCCGTACCCCTCCTCAGCAGGGCGTACCGGCTGCCCGCGCCGGCGACGCCGTACCCCTCCTCCTCGGCGTAGCCGCCCAAGAGACCGGGCAGAGGACGGGGCCGCGCCCGCACGCATCAGCACGAGTCGGTGACCACGACCTGGCGAGCCGGACCACTGTCCCGCAGCATCCAGGTCGTCGAGGTCAGGGCGGTCCCTCCTCGGCACGGACGCCTCCGTGGTGGACGGTGCCGCCCGCGTGCCGTAACTCGATGTGCCCCAGCCGGCCGTCCTTCTCCTTGACCGAACGCAGGGGATGCCGATCATCCCAGGGTTCGTCTGCGAGTTCGAATCCTGGAGCGCCGGGCCGGGCCGGGGTGGAGGGGGACTTCGCTGTGTGCCAGTCGCAGTACGGTCCGCCTGGGCAGCCCGGCTCCGGTGGGCCGTCCGTGTCGTGGCGGCGAGACCTTCGCTCGGGTTGGGTCGAACGCCGTTTGCGGACCGGACGGGCGACCGGAACTCGCGGCTCGTCCAATTTCAACCGTTACGACCCTATTATGCCCGTGCCCATCTCATTGTCCTGAAGGAGCATCTCGTGGCATCTCGTCTCAACCCGTACATCAGCTTCTCCGGCGACGCGCGGCAGGCCATGGAGTTCTACAAGAGTGTCCTGGGCGGCGATCTCAGGCTCAGCGGTTACGGCGAGTTCGGCTCCGAAGTGCCGCCCGGATACGACGACAAGATCATGCACGGCATGCTCGAGACCTCCGGCGGGTTGACTCTGATGGGTGCCGACGTGCCGCCAGGCATGGAGCACAAGGCCGGGACCAACATCGCCGTGAGCCTGAGCGGCGACGACGCGGACGAGCTCAGGGGCTACTGGGAGAAGCTCGCCGCCGAAGGCACCGTCTCCGTACCTCTGGAGAAGCAGATGTGGGGTGACGTGTTCGGTATGTGCACGGACAGGTTCGGCATCACATGGATGGTCAACATCAGTGAGCAGGCCTGATCCGGACAAGGGCGACCGCGCGCCGGCGGCGTGCCGACGGCCCGGGGCGGTCCGCGTGTCGTGTGCGCGCCCCCGCCGTGTCCCGGGGTTCGTACACCTGCCCGTTGGTCGTGCGACGGTTTTGGTGACGGCAGGACCGTCGCCGCCGTCCGCGCCCCGAATCGGTGAGAGCGGAAGACTCGGCCGCCCCGCCGCCCATGGGTGCGGTCGAGCGCGTGGTGCGTCACCCGCTGTGCGAGCCGGACGATCCCGCGCTGCCACCGGCCGTCCGGGAGACGCCCTGAGCCGATTTCCGTGCTGCGATTCACCGAAGAGACGAGAGGTTGAGAGCCCGGACGTGATCCGGGGAGTGGCTGGACGACCCCGGGCTCGATGGGCTTGACCGGCCGGTGAGCCATCCCGCCACTCCATCGCCGTGGCAGGCGGTCGGGTGGCCGGGTGAGCGTTGTCGGCGTTGCATGGAAGTCGGCGCAGTCCACCGTCTCGTCGAATGGGCGTTCACAGTGGTTGGTGAGGAACATCCGGACACCCGGTCCGCCCTCGAGGGGCTGGGGGACGCCGTACTGGACGCGCTGTTCTCCCAGTCGCCCGTGGGCCTGCACGTGTACGACCGGGAGCTGCGTCTGGTGCGGGTGAATACGGCCGCTCGGCTGATGCGGGAGTTCCCGGTCGACCGGTTGCTCGGCCGCTCGCTGCCGGAGATCCTGAGGTCCTTCGACATCACCGACCCGGCAGGCGTGGAGCGGGCGGCTCGGCGGGTACTGGAAACCGGCAGGCCTGAGCTCGATCTGACCATCCGTGTCCGTGACCGACGTGACCCTGCGATCGAGGCGGTCGCCTCGGCGTCCGCCTTCCGCCTGCAGCGGGCCGACGGCACCGTGCTGGGGCTGGCCGCCGCGCTGACCGACGTCACCGCCCGGTGGCGGGCGGAAGCGGAGGTGCGACTGCTGAACGAAGCGGCCGCACGGATCGGTACCACGCTCGACGTCTTTCGTACGGCGGCAGAGTTCTGCGAGGTCGCCTGCCCGGCCCTGGCCGACACGGTGACCGTCGACGTCTACGACGAGGTCCTGCGCGGCAGGGCTCCGACCGCGGACGCTCTCGATCGGAATCCCACCGTTCGAAGGGCCGGGTACCGCTCGGTCGCCGGACCGGACCATCAGGGCGTCCCCGTGGTCGGAGAGGTCGACGTATACCCACCCGGCACGCCCCACCGCACGGTTCTGGACACCTTGGCCCCCAAGCTCCTCCGACGACTGCGCCCGGACGCCCGCTGGCTCGACCCCGCACGCCGGCGTGATGCCCGGATCCTGAGCGCGGGGGCGCACTCGATGCTGTTGGTTCCGATCCGAGCGCGGGGTGGGGTGCTCGGCTTGGCCTGCTTCTACCGGTGGCGCAACCCCACCCCGTTCGACCACCGGGATCTGGCACTCGCGCGGCAGCTCACCGCGCATGCGGGCCAATGCCTGGACAACGCCCGCCTCTACGGGCGTGAGCGCTCGGCGGCCCGCATCCTGTCCGGCGGTTTCGCCCACGTTCAGGCATCTGTCGACACGGCCGTCGAACTCGCCCACACCCATCTGCCGGCCGGCACAGGTGGTGGCTGGTTCGACGCCATCCCTCTTTCCGGATCCCGGGTCGCCGTCGTCGCCGGGGACACCACGTCCGGGACATCGGGGCCGGCGGCGATGAGCGAGGTTCGCGCGGCGATCGAGGTGCTGGCCGACCTGGACATGCCGCCGGACGAGATCCTCCAACGCCTCCACGACCTCGCGAGTCGCCCCAGCACCCTCTCGGACGCGGCCGGATCCGACATCGGTGACGCAGCGCCGGCGACCTGCCTCTGTCTCGTCTACGACCCCGTCTCCCGCCTGTGCACCGCGGCGAGTGCGGGACACCCTCCACCGGTCCTGGTGCATCCGGGCGGAGACGTCGAACTGCTCGATGTCGCGACAGGGCCTCCGCTGGGCCGAGGTCTCGCGCACTACGCGCTCACCGAGCGCGCCCTGCCCGAGGGCAGCACGTTGCTGATCTACAACTTCGAGCTGCTGACCGGCTCCGTCGGTGGTGCCGGCCAATCGTTGCTGAGCCTGCTGAGCGACCTGTTCGCCGTACCGCGGACCAGTCTTCAAGCCGCATGCGACACGTGTGCGGAGGCCCTCGCGCCCCAACAGCCCCCTCGCGACGCCTACCTGTTGCTTGCCCGCACGCGGACCTTGGACGACTCCCGGACGAAGGCCTGGACGTTTCCCAACACCCCGGAGAGCGTTGGGCGGGCCCGCGAGCGAGCCGTGAACCAACTCGCGGAGTGGGGACTGGCCCAGGAGGTCGTCGACGACACCGCACTCGTGGTCAGCGAGCTGGTCACCAACTCCGTACGCTACGCGGAGGGGCCGATCCGGCTGCGTCTCATCCGCGACAGTTCGCTCGTGTGCGAGGTCACCGACGACAGCAGCGCCAGCCCCCACCTGCGGCGCGCCCTGGACACGGACGAGAACGGCCGGGGCCTGTTCATCACCGCCCAGCTCACCCAGCGCTGGGGCGTGAGACCCTCTGGGCGAGGCAAGACGCTCTGGGCCGAACGAATCCTCACAACGGCTCCGGCTTCCGGACACGCTACCGAGGCCTGACCGTCAGGATCCGTAGACCACCGAAGCGTCGAGGACAGCGTGGCGGAAGGAAGCGGTCCAGGTGCCGGCGGGACGCGTGCGTCTGCTGCCGGCGGCGTGGATCTCGGCACCGGGCTGCTCCGGAAGCCATGCCTCGGCCGTACCGGGTCCGAAAAAAGGTTTGAGGTTGGGCGGCGGTACCGGCAGGATCGGGGAGTACCGATGAGTTCTTCCCGGCGCCCCGGTCTGTCGGTGTGGCTTGCCACGTGCGGAGGACATTCAGATGACGGAAGGCGCCATGCTCGCACCACACGAAACGCCCACCCTCTCGCCGGCCCGCGTCACCGCGGTGCTGCGGATTCTCGTGCTCTCCACGTTCGTCGTCCTGCTGAACGAGACGATCATGGTCAACGCGATCCCGCGGCTCATGCGCGAGTTCGAGGTCAGTGCGGCAGCCGCAGGGTGGCTGTCCACGGCATTCATGCTCACCATGGCCGTCGTCATCCCGGTGACGGGATGGTTCCTCCAACGCGTGACGACTCGGACCGCCTTCGGCCTGGCCATGGCACTGTTCCTCGCCGGCACGGCTCTGGCCGCGGCCGCGCCCGCCTTCCCCGTGCTGCTGGCCGCCCGTGTGATCCAGGCCAGCGGTACCGCCGTCATGATGCCGCTGCTCATGACGACGCTGATGACCCTCGTGCCCCCGCACGACCGCGGCCGTGTCATGGGCAACATCACCCTCGTCATCTCCGTCGCACCCGCCCTCGGCCCTGCGGTCTCCGGTGTGCTGCTGCAGCTGGGGACGTGGCGCCTGCTGTTCCTGGCGGTGCTTCCCATCGCCGGAGCCATGGCCCTGTTCGGTCGGCGCAAACTGGTCAACATCGGCGAGCCGCAGGCCGGCCCGATCGACTGGTTGTCCGTCCCTCTGGCGGCAGCGGGCTTCGGCGCCCTGGTCTACGGCCTGAGCGAGCTCGGTGCCGGGAACGCGGCCCACGCCCCCGTGCCTCCGGCGGCCACGGCCCTGGCCGGCGCCGTGCTGGTGGGCCTGTTCGTATGGCGACAGCTGGCACTGCAGCGCTCGTCCACCCCGCTGCTGGACCTGCGTGCGCTGACATTCCGTCACTTCTCCGTGGCACTCGCCCTGATGTGCCTGTCCTTCATGGCGCTCATGGGCGCGTTCATCCTGCTGCCGATGTATCTGCAGGAGGTGTGCGGCCTGACCTCACTGCAGACCGGGCTGCTCCTCATCCCCGGCGGCCTGACCATGGGCCTGCTCGGACCGCAGGTCGGCAAGCTCTACGACCGGCTCGGCGCACCGCGCCTGGTCGTACCCGGAGCCGTACTCACAGCGCTCTGCCTCGCGCTGTTCGCCTTCACGGGTGAACAGACCTCGCCGTGGCTGGTGCTCGCCCTGCACGTGGCCCTGAGTGCCGGCATGGCGTTCGTCTTCACCCCCGTCTTCACCTCCGGCCTGTCCGTACTGCCGCCGCACCTCTACCCCCACGGCTCCGCCATCCTGGGCTCGCTCCAACAGGTCGCGGCCGGCGCCGGCACCGCCCTGGTCATCAGTGTCATGTCGGGACACGCAGCCTCGGCAGCAGCCGATGGCGCCGATCCCACAGGCGCCCTGGCCGCGGGCATCCGGTGGGGATTCGGCATCGGCGCCGTGCTCGGCACTCTGGCCGTGCTGGTCGCGCTGCTGGTGCGCACCCCGCCCGCTCCGCAACAGCCTGCTGCGCCGGAGACCCAGGACGAGGACGGCACCGCGACGGACAAAACCGTCCACACGCCCACCTAGCGGTCTGGAGTTCTCGGTGAAGGGGTGTCGGCGTGATCGACGTCGGCACCCGGGGCCGGCACAGCCAGGTCGGAGCCCCGATCGGTCACCGCGAGGTGGGCCAGGGGCGCGGTGTGGCCGGGGTTTCGGCGGTGATCCTGGGGCCGGGTCCTGCGGATCCGAGCCCACGCGTGAGGCCGACCAGGTGCTGTCCGGCCTTCGTGCGAACGGAGAGGCCGGGCAGCAGACGGTCTTCCTCAGACGACGGAGAGCAGGTCCACCACGAAGACGAGCGTGGAACCCGCCGGGATCAACGGCGAGGGGGACTGGTTGCCGTAGCCGAGGCGTGGGGGCACGATGATCTCGCGCCGACCACCGACCTTCATTCCCCTGACTCCCCGGTCCCAACCCTTGATGACCCTGCCGCCGCCCAGGGCGAACTTGAACGGCCGACCCCGGTCCCAAGAGGCGTCGAACTCCTTCCCGGACTCGAAGGTGACCCCGACGTAGTGAACCTGGACAACCCTGCCCGGCTTCGCCTCGGGCCCGTCCCCGACGACGAGGTCCCGGATGGTCAGCTCGGGGGGAGCGTCACCCTCCGGAAGGTCGATCTCGGGCTTCGTCGGTTCACTCATTTCCTGCCGCCTCATTTCTCTCCGCCGGAAGCCCTCGTACGGACGAACCGGGCGCATGGTGACTCCCATGCGGTAGACGATGAGGCTACCGAGAACGCTGATCGACCGAAGTGCGGCAAACCCGACGGAGCGCGGCGCTCGGTGTGACTGGAGTGCTTCGTCCTCGGTACAGCCAAGACGAGGCCCGGTTGACCGGTTGACCGAAGCGCAGTCGGAGCGAGTCGGGGACAGCCGGTGAGGGGCAGGTCCGTGCCCGCTGCGGTCGGTGGACGTGGCGCAAGGTGAGGGCACGCGGCTGGCGGCTCCCTCGGCCACGGATGCAGGCGGGAGGCGACCACGACTCCCCGTCGGGTGCTGCGAGGCGCGACGAACCCGCAGATCTCCGCGACCGTGGATGGGCTTGGGCAACCTCCGTCTACTGCCGGGCCATGTGCATGCGCATCTCACTGTCCGCATCGACGATGAGTTCGCCCGACAGGTCGATGGTCACCGTGTGGATCGTGCCGCTGAAACGGAACGGTGCCTGATAGTCGGGTGTGACCGGCTGGCCGGGATTGGCGCCGCATGTCAGGCCGCCGGGGTTGAACATGATGGGAGTGGTCACCGGGAAGTCCGCCTCTCCCACCAGGCGCCGATCGATGTAGAGCTGGGCGCGCCCCGGTGTGCCCTTGCCGGCGGCGAGGTCGGGCTTGCCCGTCGGTTCGAACTCGAAGCGCAGCTCGTGGCGGCCTGTCGGCACCGGGTCCGTCGAGGTCACCGTGTAGAAGCCTCGCCGCAGGTAGTTGTGCACATACGTCAGCTTGCCGTCCTTGATGTAGAAGCTCCAGCCGCCGGCCATCGAGCCCTGGCTCATCAGGACGCCTTCGGCGCCGTCGCCGGGGATCTCCGCGTCGGCGGTGATGCTGTGCGGACGGTTGAGCACCCTGGGGGCGACGGAGGGCGGCAGGGACTGGGTGCCGGGCCGGAAGGTGTAGCTGGTCCGTGCTTTGGCGATCGTCGGCCGTTCGACGGTCATCCGCGCGAGGGCGCTGCCGTCGATGGGCAGCACGCCGTACTTGCCGGCCTCGACGTACCACAGGGAGATCAGCTCGATGGTCTTGTCGTGGTGGTCGGCGGCGACGTCACGCGTCTCCGCGAAGTGGTCCTCGTCGATGTGGTACAGCTCCCAGGAGTGGGCATCCAGTTCCGAGAGGGTCTCCGAACCGATGGGTGTGCCGAACGGCTGGCGTGCCTCGGTGAAGGACGGGCCGGGCCAGGGGCATACGGCGCGCCATCCGTCGTGATCGATGGCACGGTGTCCGAGCATCTCGAAGTACTGGGTGCGGTGGCGCGTCGGTGCGGCCGGGTCGTCGAAGGTGTGGGCGAAGCTGACACCGTGCAGGGGGGATTGGGTGACGCCCTTGATGGTGTCGGGCGGTTCGATCCCGAGGACGTCCAGCACCGTGGGGACGATGTCCACGAGGTGTGCGTACTGGGTGCGTACCTCACCTCGCGACGTGATGCCGAGGGGCCAGTGGACGAGGAACGGGTCGCTGGCGCCGCCGCGGTAGGTCTCCCTCTTCCAGCGACGGAACGGGGTGTTGCCCGCCCATGTCCAGCCCCACGGGTAGTGGTTGAACATGGTCGGGCCGCCCAGCTCGTCGATCCCCTTGATGCTGTCCTCGAGCGGCTCGGGAGCGTTGTTGAAGAACTGCGCCTCGTTGGTGGTGCCGGTGACGCCGCCCTCCGCGCTGGCTCCGTTGTCGGAGACGACCATGATCAGTGTGTTGTCGAATTCACCGGTCTCCTGGAGGAAGTCCAGCAGCCGTCCGATCTGGTGGTCGGTGTGGGAGAGGAATCCGGCGTAGACCTCCATCATGCGGGCGGCGAGACGTCGGGCGTCCGGGGACAGGGAGCTCCATTCCGGAACGTCCGGGTCATGGCGCGAGAGCACCGCGTCCGAGGGGACCACGCCGAGCCTCTTCTGGTTGGCGAACGTCACCTCGCGGTAGGCGTCCCAGCCGTCGTCGAACCGGCCCCGGTAGCGGTCGGCCCACTCCCGAGGTACGTGGTGCGGCGCGTGGGTGGCACCGGGGCAGAAGTGGAGGAAGAACGGCTTGTCCGGAGCGACCTGCTTGGCGTCGGAGATGAAGAGCATCGCCTTGTCCACCAGGTCCGGGGTGAGGTGGTAGCCCTGTTCCGGCGAGCCGGGGGGCTCGACCTGATGGTTGTCGTACACGAGCTCCGGATACCACTGGTTCGTGTCGCCGCCGAGGAATCCGTAGAAGCGCTCGAAGCCGCGTGCATTTCCGGTGCGAGACGGGTGGCCATGGAGGGGCGGCTCGAGCGTGAAGCCGCAGACTCCGCCATATTCCCACCACGGCAGGGCCTCCCGCATGCGTAGCCCCCCTTAAAGCCCTCACCTGATTCGGAAGAGCATCGGCCATGGCCCCGCACTGGTATCCGCTCGTCGAGCGTGGAGACGCTTTCCTGGAGTCCGCGCCTTTTCGATACGTGCATTCTGTGGAGATCACGGCTCCTCCCGCGCGGATCTGGGAGGTCCTGACCGGCGACGCATGGGTCCGCTGGGTACCGGGTTTCACCGGCCTGCGCTGGGTTTCTTCGCGCCCTTTCGGCGTCGGTGCGGTACGCGAGGTCACGGTGCTGCGCGTGCTCTCCGCCCGTGAGCGGTTCTTCCGCTGGGACGAGGGACGGCGGTATACGTTCAGCACCTTCGCGGTCTCTCTGCCCGGCCTCCGCCACGCCGCAGAGGACTGGCTCATCGAGCCCGCACCCGCCGGCTTGCGCCTCACCTGGACGATGGCCATCGAGGCCCGCCCACCGGCCACCCCGCTGATGCGGGCGACCAGGCCGGTCATCAGGCTGGTGCAGCGGCGTGCCATGCGCGCCATCCAGATCCATGTCGGGAACTGATCCCGGACCTCGCCCTGGCCGGCACGCCACAGGCGGACTGAGTGCCGCGTCCGCCGGTCACTCCGACGGTCCCCGAGAGTTCGCGCATGGCCGCGGTCAGGGTTCTGCTGGCATCGAACCCACAGGCATACGAGAGGTCGCGCCATGCCGAACGACGGATCAGCGGGCCCCGGCGGGGAACCGGTCGCGTCGAGCGCCGGCGACGGGCGCTCCGAGCTGGAGCGCCTACGGGACCGTGTCACCACTCTGGAGGCCGACAAGGCGGCCCGCGCGCCTCATCACCGGTGGCGGTCCTTCTTCTCCGCGCTGCTCATCATCATCGGCTGCATCCTCGCCCCGCTGGCCGCTGTCGCGGCCTGGACCGCGGACGAGATCGGCGACACCGACCGCTACGTCGACACCGTCGCCCCGCTCGCCTCCGACCCCGACATCCAGGCGGCCGCCGCGAACCGGGTCACCAACGCGGTGATGGAACACATCGACCTGCCGACCCTGCTGGAGGGCGTCGCGCCCGCTGACCGGCCGCTCGCCGAGAAGGCACTCGGGAAACTCGGCGACGCACTGGAGAACGCCGTGCGCAGCTTCGTCCACGACAAGACGCAGGAGATCGTCTCCTCCGACTCCTTCGAGGACTTCTGGACCGAGGCCAACCGCCGGATCCACGCGGCCGTCGACAAAGCCCTGACAGGCAGCGGCGGCGGCGCGGTGAAGATCAACAACGACTCGGTCACCGTCGACCTCGGCCCGGTCGTCGACCAGGTCAAACAGCGCCTCATCGACGACGGAATGACCGCGGCCGCCAAGATCCCCGAAGTGCACACCGACTTCACGGTGCTGCGCGCCGACGACATCGGCAAGGTCAAGACGTACTTCAAGATCCTGCAGATGGCCGGGTTCTGGCTGCCCGTGCTCTCCGTGCTGCTCATCGCCGCCGGGGTCCTGCTGTCCACCCACCGCCGCCGCGTTCTCGTGGTCGCCGCACTCGCCTTCGCCTTCGCCATGCTGCTGCTCGCCGGTGGCCTGACCGTCTTCCGCGTGGCGTACCTGAACGCGCTCCCGGACACCGTCTCGCAGCCCGCCGCCGAGTCCGTCTACGACACGCTCACGCGCTACATGCGCACCACGGTCCGTATGGCGGTGACGGTCGGCGTGGTGGTCGCGCTGGCTGCCTGGCTGAGCGGTCGGGGCCGACGGGCGACGTTCGTACGGCAGGCGTGGCACTCCGGCATCGGCTCCGTCCGCGCCACCGCCGACCGCGCGGGTATGCGCACGGGCCCGGTCGGGCCGTTCATCCGGCGCCACCGCAAGTGGATCACCTGGGTCCTGGTGGGACTGGCCGTACTGACGTCCATTCTGTGGAGCTACCCGACGGCCCTGGTCATCGTCGGCATCGTAGTGGTGTGGCTCCTCGTGATGGCCCTGGTGGAATTTCTCGCGGGGACCCCGGAGGAAGAAGGCACACGGTCGACCGGCGTTCCGCCGGTGCAGCCGACCAGCTGAGGACGGTTCGCCCCACAGAATGTGCGAGGGAGCGGGCGGGGTGTTGGACTGGCGGGGAGGGCTCTCCCGTCGCTGTACCGACGGCCGGCATCGCCCGCCATCAGCGGCCGGGCCCAGCCCCTGACCTCTACCCGCTCGTGAGGAGTGGCCGTGAGTGAAGAGCTTGCTGATCCGGAAGAGATGGGGCCCGTCGACTACCTGATCGTCGAGTTCCCCGGCAACCGGATGACGGGTGAGGGCTTCCCCCTTCTCCTCGACCTCGTCGACCGAGGCGTCATTCGCATCCTTGACCTCGTCTTCGTCCGCAAGGACGAAGACGGGTCGGTCGTCGGCGCGGAATTGAGAGATCTCGGTGACGAGATGGACCTCTCCGTCTTCGAGGGCGCCTCGTCGGGGCTGCTGGACCAGGAGGACATCGACGAAGCCGGTGCCGCTCTGGAGCCGGGGAATTCGGCCGGCATCCTCGTGTACGAGAACGTCTGGGCCGCCCCCTTCGCCCAGGCCATGAGGCGCAGCGGTGCGCGACTCGTGGCGAACGGCCGCATCCCCGTCCAGGCCCTGCTGGCCTCCCTCGAAGCCGCCGAGGCCGCGGGCACACCATCTGGGAGATGATCGAACATGCCAGGACTTCTTCGTGGCGTCGCGCGCACAGCCGCGGTCGCCGGAACCGCCACAGCGGTGTCCAACCGTGTGTCACGGAGGCAGGCGGGCCGATGGGCGGAGCAGGACGCTCAGCAGCAGCCGCAACAGCCCCAGGCAGCCGCTCCGGCACCGCCGGCACCGCCTCCTGACGAGATGACCAGCACCATCGACAAGCTCAAGGAGCTGGGTGAGTTGAAAGCCCAAGGTGTGCTGACAGAAGCGGGGTTCGAAGCACAGAAGCGCAAGATCCTCGGCTGACGCGGACGTGGGGGAGCACGACGGGGCGCCCGCCGTCACGGCGCTGTTCGTGGCCACAGGTGTACGGCAGCCGAAACGTGGGATGGTCTGCTGACGCCTGGGTCGGCCACTCTCCAGAAGCCGTTCGGTGTTTTGGCGCCGGACGGCTCCGAGATGCGCAGCGGGCCGTGGAGAGCGATGTTGGAAGTGACCCGATCGGCCGAACGGAACCCGTCCGGTCCATGCGGACCTCCCACACGATGGAGCGGTCATGACGAGTCAGATGAGCGCCGCCCGTACCGGCGGCGCGGCGAAGCGCGGAAGCGGCTGGCTGGTTTTCGCTGCAGTCATGATGATCTTCGGTGGCCTGATGGCCATCTTCTCGGGCATCGCCGCCATTGCCAACGACGATGTGTTCGTGGCCACCCGAAACTACGTCTTCCAGTTCAACCTCACGGGATGGGGCTGGATCCATCTGATCCTGGGGATCGTGATCGTTCTCGCCGGACTGGCACTGTTCCAGGGCGCCACCTGGGCCAGGGTCGTCGGTGTGTTCCTGGCGGGTCTCGGCATGATCGCGAACTTCCTCTGGCTGCCGTACCAGCCGTTCTGGGCGATCGTGTTGATCGCCATCGACGCCTTCGTCATCTGGGCACTGTGCGCGGCCCCCAGTCCTTCGGAGCACTGAGATCAGGCCGCCGCCTTCACGTCGCGGTTCGAGCCGGCGGGCCGAGCCTGCGGCACCCGCGGGTCTCCGTATGGGTGGGCCGCCGCCAGTCGACGATGGGGTCCTCTCGGACAGCGGTCGCATCTCCCGGCGAGGGCGGCCGAGAGCCCGTGAAGCACGACGTGAGGTGTGGCCGACGGTCAACCCGCCATTTGTTGGGAGAGGTGGCGTAGCGGTGACGACCGGGGAGCGGGATCCAGGGCTGACGCAGCCACCATCCGGTGCCACGATGAGGGGAAGGGGCCTTATTGCCAGGCGCTTCAGGGAGGCGATCATGGGCCGCGAGTATCACTTTCATTGCGAGCATGCCGGCTGCTCGGTCACCGTGGGCTTGCGGATGGGCGGGAGGCGGGAGCTGGAGCTCCTCGTGGACGGGAAGCAGGTCGCCGCCGCCCGCGCCCATGGCCACCACGCCCAGAAGACGGTGATGACCACGATCCTGCCCACCGACCCGCCTCGCGTCATCGAGGTCGAGGTGACGCTCCCGGGCACTCTCGGCGGCGATCCGGCAAGCACCTTGCTCGCGGGTGGCGAACGCAGGCCCATGGCCGCCCGGGAGGTGCCCCGGCGGGCGCGGCCGACGGAGGCCGACTGGTACTCCTGACCGTGTCCGGGCGCCTGAGAAGGCCTGTGAGTCAAGGTCTCCGCCGCCGGAGATGTCTGTGGCTGGGCGACGGGACGGACCGCCACGGAGCTGTGCCGGTGACACGCGTGCGCAGCGCCCGCAGGCAGGTGTCATGCAGCCGGATCCGCAGGACTCGGCTTCCACGCAGGTAGCGCGCTGAACCACCCCGGCGTCCCCGGTATCTCTGCTTGTCGGCCGAGTGGCCAGGGCGGCGTTGGGGTGGTGATGGTGGTGGGCCTGTTCGGCTCGGCTGGGGCACGGTCGCCACAGGCATCCCTGCACGCCGGGATCTTCACGCGGGAGACGCCAGCGGCACGCGGGAGACGCCAGCGGCTCCACCGCACGATCGTCGAGATCCTGGAGCAGCACCCGACGAATGCATCCTCGTGCCGAGAATGTCTGACCAACCGTCAGGATCTTTCCAGGCGCAACTCGTTCACACTCTATCCAGGCACAACTGGTTCACGCGGCTTCCGCGACGAGCCGACCGGAGCGGACCGCCTCGACCAGAGCCTCGTGGTCGTGCTCGTTCTGGTCCGCGTAGCTCTCCGCGAAGTCGGTCAACGCCCGGTCGAACGAGTCGCCGCCGCCCAGGTAGGCCGCGATGGCGATCCGGTCACCCGACCGCGCGTGAGCCCGGGCCAGCGAGAATCCGCACAGCTCGCCGAGAATCCGCACGCCTTCAGGCAGCATCACCGCGGTGTCGATGCTGCCCTTCCAGTCCCGCAACTGCCGGACGTAGAAGTCCCGCTCGCGGCCGTCGATGCCGGTGGCGCGCTCCCAGCCTAGGAAGATGTCGCTGGCGGCCTGCATCAGCCGCTGTCCGGCGACCACGCGCTGCCCCTGGTTGTCGTACTCGCTCTCTCCGGCGTACTCGGCGAGTACCGACCGCTCGGCCTCCTTCACCTGGATGAGCAGCGGATCCTCCTCGTCCCTGCCGAGCATGAGGATGATCCAGCAGCGGGTGCCCACACTGCCCACGCCGACCACCTTGCGCGCCATGTCGACCAGACGGAACTGCGAGAGGAGCTGCCGGTGGTCCGGCCGCAGCGTGCCCGCGTACCGGTCGATCAGCTCGCGGATCTCGTGCTCCAGGGCGGCGCGCTCGACATTGGGGAGCAGGTCGCCGATCGGCACGATGAGCGGCGGGGCGGGGATGATCCGGCGCTCCCCGTCGACGATGCCGGTGAGCTTCTCGAACGCCTGGATGTTGTCCCGGCCGCGGGCCTTCTCCAGGACTTTCGAGAGCTTCCTGCGCTTGCCCTTCCCGAGCTGGTCGGCCACGAGGGCCTCGATCCGTTCCGTCTGGGTCTGGACGTACCAGACGTCGAGGTTGTGCATGCCCGCGAAGGTCCGGATCCACTCGCGGTACGAGCGCACCGCGGCCGATGTGATGTCCGCGCGCTCCTGGTCGGTGAAGCCGTTCTCCCGGCCGGCGATGGCCAGGCTGGCCGCAAGCCGCTTGACGTCCCACTCCCAGGGGCCTGGCAGGGTCTCGTCGAAGTCGTTCACGTCGAAGACGAGGTGGCGCTCGGGAGAGGCGAAGAGCCCGAAGTTCAGCACGTGCGCGTCGCCGCAGAGCTGGGCCCTGATGCCGGTGACGGGGGTGTTGGCGAGGTCGGCCGCCATGGGCGCGGCCGCGCCCCGGTAGTAGCGGAACGGTGACTCCGTCATCCGGCTGCGGCGGATCGGCACCAGCTCCTGGACCCTCGCGGTCGCCTGCCTCTCGAGGATCTCCAGCGGATCGACCCGACGCTGCGAGGGGGAGTACTCGGCGTGGCTCGACCGAGGCACCCGGGCGCGGGCGGCCTTGCCGACCGCAGCGCGCTCACGTGGGCTCGGACGAGGGTGGCCCTGAAGGGACCCGGTGTCGTCGGTCATCGGGATGTCCTCCGTCCTCGGACGAGGTACACGCGTTGCGTTCCGGATCTCCCCGTCCCAACTCTAGGCCGGTGCGGAGACCGGCGCCCGTCCGGTCCGCTCCCGGAGGTCGGGGACAGCGCAACGGGGCAGGAGGTCGAAGCCCATGTCCTGCCGGACTCGACTGGTCGTAGGGGAGCCGCGCACGCGGTGCCGCGGTCGAGGATGTGCACGCCTCGCTCCGTCGTCCCCGAGGCGGCGATCGCGTGGTCCCGTCTCGCCACCACCGACCTCAGCCGCCCGGGGCGCCTGGGGTCGGCAATCTCGGTGCGCCACACGCCGGCGGATCCCGGCGTGCCGCCGACCCGTACATCGCCGCCCGCGTTCAGGCACGCGTCGGTGGCGCCGGCCTCCCGCAGCAGCCGCCACGCCCGCTCGGCGGCCAGCCCTTCACCAGGCCGCACGGATAGGGCCCGGCCGTCGGTCCAGGCGTCGAAGGCGCCCCGGTACTGCCGTGCGCGAGGTCGCACAGTTCCAGCACGCGGCGTACGGCGGGAGTGGTGCTTGCTTGGCTTGACTCCCCGCGCCCCAGGCTGACGGCGCTGTCCGGGAGGAACGGGGAGAACTCCCGGTCGACCTCGTGCAGCAGCGCCACGGCCCTGTCCAGCGCCGGTCTGCAGCCCGGGCGTCGGACGGTGGCGCAGGTGAAGGAGACCACGGTGCCGATCACCGGTTCGGCGTGCCGCCGGGGGCCCGCCGGCCTCGGGCCGGTCCTCTAGAAGAGCCCAAGCGCCTTGGGGGAGTAGCTGCAAAGAATGTTCTTCGAGTGCTGGTGGTACACGCCTCGCGTGGGCGTTGACCAGCGGAAACGGCCATGATTCGGCCAAGCTGCAGGCAGTTGGTCCGCGTACCCGGATCTTGGTCGGTCAGCGGTGGCCGATGGATCACGCCTCATGCTTCCTGCGGCACGGTCGCGATCGCTGGCGGGCAGGCTAGGCGAACGCGAAGACGCAGAGGAGGAGCACTGCGAGAATGGCGAGCGTCTCCCACCGGGTCGCCCACCTGAGCGTGCTCAGCGACAGGGGTCTCCCGGACCGCGAGGCACCTGACCGGTTCGGGGTGGAGTCGTCGTACGTGTCGTCGCTCATCCCGTCATGTTGGCCATGTCGTATCCGGCGGCCGTGTCCTCTCGTCGGTCCTTGTCGCGGCCGACAGTGAACTCAGGTAGCCCCAGGGCCAGTCGCTTGCGGATGTCGGGCGCGCCAGCGCGCGTAAGCGGGGGCGGCGGCGCACGTGCCCCGGTGGCCGGCGGCGACCTGGTGGAGGATGTCGTCGCCGTGGGGAGCGAGCGGGCCGTCCGTGTGCCAGGCCAGGACGTGCCGGTACCACAGGGGGTTGCCGGCCAGGGGGCGTACGGCGGTGCCTGGGACCTCGATGAAGGTGGCCTGGCAGAGGCTGACCGCCAGGCCCGCGCGGACCAGCTCGATGAGCGGGCGGCCCTCGGCCTCGTACGGGGCGAACGGGTGCCGCCCGGCCGCCGCGCAGATCGACGACCAGTACTCGCGGGTCCGGTCGCCGTCGGGACGGGGCACGGCCCAGTCCTCGTCCAGGAGGGCGGTGAGCGGGACCTCTTCCAGCCTTGCCAGCGGGTGAGCGGCGGGCAGCAGGGCGAAGACCGGTTCGGTGGCGAGGGGGTGGAGCGTCACGCCGTCGCGCTGTGGCAGCCGCTGGTCGGGGTGGTCGCCGAGTACGGCCGCCTCCAGCCGGTCCGCCGCCAGTTCGTCGAGGAGTGTGACGGGGGAGTGCTGGCAGCGCGTCGTCACCTGGGCGTCCGGTAGTACGGCCTTGACGGCCAGGACGAGTTGACCGAGGAGGGGCGCACCGACCGAGCCGATGCGGACACGGTCGCAGGCCGACATCCGGCGGGCCGCGCGGGCGGTGTCGGCGATCAGGCCGTCTATACCGGGGAGGACGGAGCGGGCCCGGTCGAGCACCAGCTCTCCGAAGGGCGTGGCGACGGCCCCCTCCTGTCTTCGGTGGAACAGGACTCCGCCCAGCATGGCCTCGATACGGCGCAGTTGGGCGCTGAGCCCGGGCTGGGTCATGCCGAGCGAGGCGGCTGCGCGCGTGAGGCTGCCGGCCTCGGCGATCGCGCACACCACTCGGAGATGGCGTACCTCCAGATCCATGGCGCGGATGTTATGGACCGACGACAGCTTCCGGACACCCTCGCGACAACCGCAAGCTATGTGAAATGTCACACGCCATCCACCCAGAAGGTCGTGATCACGTGAGAGTCCGCCCCACGTTCCTGCCCGTTCGCGCCCTGTTCGCGGCGCCCCTGCTCGCGGTACTGCTGCTGCTCCTGCCCGGCACCGCTCCGATGGCACGTGGGGCCACGGATCCCGTCTCCGCCTGTGCCCTGGACGGCACCACCGGCTGGACGGACGAGGGGCACGACACGGACTGGTCCGTCTTCAAGCGCCCGGCCGGCACCGTTCGCGTCGGCATGATCTTCGTCGACTTCCCCGACGCCCCCGCGACCGAAGGTCCGGCAGATGACGCCGCCCAGCTCACGCCGGGGGCCGACTGGCTGTGGAACGCCTCGTACGGCAAGGCATGGCTCGCCATCACCCAGCACCAGCAGTGGGTGCGGATGCCGCGCGAGTCCACCGACTACGGGTTCGCGCGCGGGCTGACACACGAGACCCACGAGGCGTACCTCAAGGACGCGGTCGCGGCCGCCGACCCGTACGTGGACTTCTCGCGCTACGAGATGCTGTACGTCGTCGCGACGCGGAACGCCGCGGCGATCTCCTTCACGCCCACGTACGTCCATGATCCCGGGACGGCGGGCGTCCGGGCCGACGGAACGCTGCTCAAATGGGCTGTCACCTTCGGTCAGGACATGTGGCACTGGGGGCCCAAGCTGGTGGCCCACGAGACCGGCCATGCCTTCGGACTGCCCGATTTGTACGGTTTCACGGGCACCGATGCCCATCGCTTCGTCGCGGGCTGGGACGTCATGGGGCTCATCGGCGGACGAGGCTCGCAGTTCTTCGCCTGGCACTCCTGGAAGTTCGGCTGGACCACGGACAGCCAGGTCGTGTGCCGGACTTCGGCGGGTAGCGACACCGTGTACCTCACCGCCGTCGAGTATGGCAGCGGAACGAAGATGGCGGTGATCCGCACCGGCCCCGGTACCGCGTACGTCGTGGAGTCGAGACGGGCGGTACAGGCGGACGGCGGTGCCTGCTCGACGGGCGCGCTGGTCTACAAGGTGGACGCCTCCGTCCCGACCGGTCAGGGGCCGGTCCGTGTCGTCGACGCGAAGCCGAACGCCGTTCCGGCCGTCGGCTGCCGTCCCCTGGACGACGCCCCCTTCTGGGTGGGGGAGTCGTTCACCGACGCGACCGCCGGCGTCCGCATCGAGGTGTTGGGCGCCGACGGGTACGGGGAGACCGTCCGCGTCACCAAGTGGTAGCCCCATGAGTGACGGGTGCGACCCGGGACGATCCGTCCCGGGTCGCCCCCGCGTGCCCGGCGTTCAGGGGCTCTCGGGGAAGTGGCAGGCGACCTGGCGGGGCTCGCCCGGGGCGGCGATCCGCAGCAAGGGGACTTCGGTGCGGCAGATCGCCTGCGCCTTCGGGCAGCGCGGGTGGAAGGAGCAGCCGGGCGGGGGGGCGGCCGGGCTCGGGGGGTCGCCGAGCAGGGTGATCCGCTCCCGGGTCCGCTCGGCGACCGGGTCGGGCACCGGGACGGCGGAGAGCAGGGCCCGCGTGTAGGGGTGCGCGGGGGCGGCGTACACCTGTTCCTTGTCGCCGATCTCGACGATCCGGCCCAGGTACATCACGGCGACCCGGTCGCAGACGCGCTTGACGACGGAGAGGTCGTGGGCGATGAACAGGTAGGCGAGGCCGAGTTCGCGCTGGAGGCGCTCCATCAGGTTGACGATCTGGGCCTGGACGGAGACGTCGAGGGCGGAGACGGGCTCGTCGGCGACGACGAGCCGGGGGCTGGTGGCCAGGGCGCGGGCGATGCCGATGCGCTGGGCCTGGCCGCCCGAGAACTCGTGCGGGTAGCGGTCGATGTGTTCCGGGATGAGGCCGACCAGTTCCATCAGCTCCGCCGCCCTCGCTCGCGCCTCGGCGGCCGAACTGCCGTGCACCAGCAGCGGGTCGGAGATGATGCGGGCCACCGTCTGCCGCGGGTTGAGGGAGGAGTGCGGGTCCTGGAAGACCATCTGGAGGTCCTTGCGGAGCGGCTTCAGCTCGCCCTGCGACAGATGGCCGATGTCACGGCCGTCGTAGCGGACGGAGCCCGCGGACGGCTCCAGGAGGCGCACGATCGTGCGCCCGGTGGTGGACTTGCCGCAGCCGGACTCTCCCACCAGGCCCAGCGTCTCGCCGGCGGCGATGTCGAAGCTGACGCCGTCCACGGCCCGGATCGGGGCGGCGCGCCGCCGCCCGGGGTAGGTGGTCGTCAGCTCCCGTACGGACAGGAGGGGTTCGTTCTTCATGGGGCGACGCCTTCGTACGCGGGGAAGTGGCAGACGACCGGACGCCCGGCCGGTCCGCCGAGCGCGGGGCGCTCGGTCTCGCAGCGGGAGCGCTCGTCGGCGGGCGCGGTCGCGGCTCGTGGACAGCGTGGGGCGAACGCGCAGCCCGGAGCCGGGGCGAGGAGAGACGGCGGACTGCCAGGGATCGCACGCAGCGGGGTGTCGTCGTGGTCGTCGAGGCGCGGCAGGGAGTCGAGCAGTCCTCGGGTGTACGGGTGGGCCGGTGCGGCGAACAGCTCGTCCACCGGGGCCTGTTCGGCGGCTCTGCCCCCGTACATCACCAGGACGTCGTGGGCCACCCGGGCCACGACCCCGAGGTCGTGGGTGATCATGACGACGGCGAGCCCGCGTTCCTGTTGGATCCGGGCGATCAGTTCCAGGATCTGGGCCTGGACGGTGACGTCGAGCGCGGTGGTCGGCTCGTCGGCGATGAGGAGCTCCGGTTCGCAGGCGAGCGCCATGGCGATCATCACGCGCTGGCGCATCCCGCCCGAGAACTGGTGCGGGTACTCCCCGGCCCGGCGGCGCGGCTCCGGGATGCCGACCTCGGCGAGCGCCTCGATGGCCCGCTCGCGTGCCCCTCTCCGGCGGGAGCCGAAGTGCACCCGGTGGTGCTCGGCGATCTGCTCGCCGACGGTGTAGTACGGGTGCAGGCTGGAGAGCGGGTCCTGGAAGATCATCGCCATTCTCCGGCCGCGCAGCCGGTTCAGCTCGCGCTCGGGCAGCCCGACGAGTTCCTGGTCGGCCAGGGTGACGGAGCCGGTGACCTCGGCGCCGGTGTGCAGGCCGAGTACGGCGAGCGAGGTCACGGATTTGCCGGAGCCGGACTCGCCGACGATGCCGAGGGTGCGGCCACGCGGGACGTCGAAGGAGAGGGCGTCCACGGCCCGGACGGGGCCGCGCGGGGTCGGGAAGGTGACGGTGAGGTCCCGCACGGACAACAGGGCGGTCATCAGTACCTCACTCGCGGGTCGACGACGGCGTACAGCAGGTCGACGGCCAGGTTGGCGACGACGATGAACGTGGCGGCAAGCAGGGTGACGCCGAGGATGACCGGCTGGTCGCCGGTGGACAGCGCGCCGTAGAAGAGCCGCCCGATGCCCGGAAGCCCGAAGATGGACTCGGTAATGACGGCGCCCGCGAGCAGGCCACCGAGATCCATGCCGAAGATGGTCAGGATCGGCGTCATCCCGGCCCTCAGACCGTGCTTGACGACGACGGTGCGCCGCGGCAGGCCCTTGGCGCGGGCGGTGCGGATGTACGGCTCCGCCATGGTCTCGATCATCGAACTCCGGCTCTGCCGTGCGTACATCGCGGCATACAGGATGGCGAGCGCGAGCCAGGGCAACAGCAGGTTCGAGGCCCAGCCGAGCGGATCGGAGCCGAAGGGCGTGTACGCGGGATAGGGCAGCAGCCCGGCCAGCCGGATCAGCCCGTAGATCAGCATGACCGAGGTGAAGTAGACCGGCAGGGAGGCGGCGGCGACCGCGCCGACCATGAGGACCCGGTCGGTCAGGGTGTCCTTGCGCAGGGCCGCCGCGACGCCCGCGGAGAGTCCGAGGAGCAGCCAGATCACGGCGGCGCCGAGGGCGAGCGAGGCGGAGACCGGGAGCCGGTCGACGAGGAGGTCCCAGACGGCCTGGCTGTTCTCGTACGAGTAGCCGAGGCAGGGGAAGTCGCAGTGCAGGGCGTACTGACCGCTGCCCATGGTGCGGCCGGTGAAGACGCCGGTGACGAAGTCGGCGAACTGCCGCCAGAGGGGGGCGTCCAAGCCCATGTGGGCACGGATCGCCTCCAGGCGCTCCGCGCTGCACGACTTTCCGCAGGCCGCGGCGGCCGGGTCGGAGGGCAGGACGTAGAAGATGGTGAAGGTGACGGCGGCGATGGCGACGAGGACGCCCACGACGCCGAGCAGCCGGCGGGCGAGGTAGAGGATCACGTCCGGCCTCCTCTCGGGTCGAGGATGTCGCGCAGCGCGTCGCCCAGCAGCGTGAACGCGAGCACGGTGAGGAAGAGACAGAGACTCGGCAGGACGAAGTACGTGGGGTCCGTGTCGTAGTAGGCGACGCTCTCGGCGATCATCTGCCCCCATGACGGCGTGGGGGGACGGACGCCGACGCCCAGGTAGCTGAGGGCCGCTTCGGTGGCGATCATCCCCGGGATGATCAGGGTCGTGTAGGCGATGACAGGCCCGGCGACGCCCGGGAGGATGTCCCGGGTGAGGATGCGCCAGGGCCCCGAGCCGCCGACGCGGGCGGCGTCGACGTACTCGCGGTGCTTGAGCGAGAGTGTTTGGCCGCGGACGACGCGGGCGATGCCGGGCCAGCCGAAGAGGCCGATGACCAGGGTCATAAGCACGATCCGGTTCACGTCCCGGGCCACCGACATCATGGCGATCATGAAGATGAGGGAGGGGAAGGACATGGTCAGGTCCATCAGGCGGGAGAGCACCGTGTCGGTGCGGCCGCCGAAGTAGCCGGCCGCGATCCCGGCCGCCACCCCGGCGACCACGACGATCGCGGTGGCGGCGAAGGCGATGAGCAGGGACACCTGGGCGCCGTGCACGATCCGGGCGAACAGGTCACGGCCGGTGACGGGTTCGACGCCGAGCCAGTGGTCGGCGCTGATCCCGCCGAGCGGGCCGATCGGGAGGCCGCCGAGGTAGGGGTCGACGGCCGTCTTGTCGAACTCGTCGGGGCCCCAGCCGCCCAGGGCGCTGAGCAGCGGGGCGGCCACGGCCATGACGACGAAGAGCGTGATCACGGCGAGGGAGATCTTCACGGAGGGGCGGCGGCGCAGCTCGGCGCGGGCGAGCTGCCAGGGACCGCTGCCCGCGCGCCGGGGCGGGGAAAGGGTGGGCATGATCGGCTGACCCTCAGTTCCCGCTCGACGAGGCCGGGTTCTTCAGACCGATCGTCGCGTAGTCGATCTGCCCGCCGAAGGAGGTGTGGCCGAAGGCTCCGGCGACGTTGGTGCCGAGGAGCAGCGGCATGCGCTCGACCACGGCGGGAGCCGTCGGGGCCTTGGCGAGGATCTGACCGTCGAGTTCCTGCCACGCCGTGTCGGCCTGCTTCGCGTCGGCCAGGGCGGCGATCTCGTCCATCCGCTTCATGGTGGGTTCGTCGCGGAAGAGCGAGTGGTTGCCGGAGTTGCCCTTCTCCTTGATGTAGCGGCCGTCGAAGACGAACGGCAGGAAGGTCGAGCCGGAGGGGTAGTCCGGGCACCAGCCGGTGTAGACGAGATCGGTGCGGTTCTTGGTGTCGCCGATGGTGTCGTAGAAGGCGGACGGGTCGACGGTCTCGATCGTGACCTTGATGCCGGCGCGGCCGAGGGACTGCTGGACCGCCTCGGCCACCCCCTTGTCTCCGTTGGAGACGGTGATGCTGGTGGAGAAGCCGTCGGGCTTGCCGGCCTCCTTCAGGAGCTGCTTGGCCTTCGCGACGTCACCGGTCAGCGGGATCTTGAGCGTGTCGGGTTGCTTGCCGCCGTCGAAGAGGGAGCCGGGCATCAGGGCGGAGGCCGGGTCGTTGAGGGCCGGGCCGCCGGAGGCGGTGAGGACGGCCTCCCGGTCGAGCGCGTACTGCACGGCCTGGCGGACCTTGACGTCGTCGAAGGGCGCACGGCCGGTGTGCATCTGCACCATCTCGGTGCAGTTGGTGGACTCGGCGAGCAGGCGCGCCTTGACGTCGGGCTTGGTGAGCACCTTCGGGGTGGACTCCGGACGCAACTTGCCCCAGGACACCGTCGACGCGTCCGCCCCTGAACTCGCGATGAGCCGGTCGTCGATCTGGTTGGCCTTCAGCCCCATGGTCACCACGATCCGGTCCGGGTACGCCTTGCGGACCTGGTCCTTCGCCGGATCCCAGTGGGTGTTGCGCACCAGTACGAGCTGCTTGTCGCGGGCGTACGACTCGATCTTGTACGGCCCGGAGGAGAACGGGCGGTTGTCGTACTGCGTCCCCTTGTCCTGGGCCTTGGGCACGGGGGCGAAGGTGGGCAGGACCGTGGCGTAGGGGAACTCGGCGAAGGGCTTGCGCAGTTCGAAGACGATCGTGTGGTCGTCGGGGGTCTTGATCGAGTCGAGGTGCTTGCCCTGGGCCGGGCCCTGGTAGCCCTCGGCGCCGGCGAGGTAGCGGGCGGCGTAGTCGGGGCCGCCGGGCAGATCGGGCGAGAAGGACCGTTCGACGTTGTACTTGACGTCCTGGGCGGTGACGGGCGTGCCGTCCTCGTACTTCAGGCCCTTCTTCAGGCGGAAGGTCCACGTCTTCGCCCCGTTGGAGGAGGTGCCGAGGTCCTCGGCCAGATCGGGTATCAGCTCGCCGCCCTCGGGACCCGGTTCGGCCTTGTATGTGATGAGGGTGCGGTAGAGCAGCCGGGTGCCGAAGTCCATGTCGCCCATCACCCAGTTGCGGGCGGGGTCGAGGTGGGTGAAGTCCTGGTTGGACAGGACGGTCAGGGTGCCGCCCTTCTGCGGGGTCCCGCCGACCACCGTGCCGTTGTTGGCGGTCACCGGGTTCTTGCCGGGCCGGGCGCCGCCGGTCTTGCCGTCCCCGGAGCAGGCGGTGACGCCGAGGGCGAGGGTGGCGACCAGGGCGGTGGCGAGGGCGGTGTATGTGCGCTTGTCCATCAGTGGGTCACTCCGAGAGCAGTCGGACAGCCATCGAGCGGCTGGAATGTGACCGGTAACATAGTAATGTGAAATTGCACTGACAAGGCGTCAAGGTCGCCGTTACCTATTCGTGGCCATGATGACTGTCGCGTGGAGGCGCGGTCTGCCCCGTCTTTGGGTGGGGACTCTTGGCAGGCGCTGTGCAATGTGAAATATTACTGACGTGCTCACGAGAAACAGCTCGGATGTCATCGTCATCGGTGCCGGCGTGATCGGTGCGGCCTGCGCCTTCTACGCCGCTCGCGCCGGCCTCACCGTCACCGTCGTCGACCGCGGCTCCGTCGCCGGCGGTACGACCGGTGCAGGGGAGGGCAACCTTCTGGTCTCCGACAAGGAGCCGGGCCCCGAGCTCGAACTCGCTCTGCTCTCCGCCGGGTTGTGGAGCGACCTCGCCGGACTCCTGCCGGAGGAGATCGAGTACGAGGCCAAGGGCGGCCTCGTGGTCGCCTCCGGTGGGGCCGGGCTGCGAGCCCTGCGTGACTTCGCGGCCGGACAGGAGAAGGCGGGCGTCACCGCCCAGGAGGTGTCGGCGAACGGCATCCGCGACCTGGAGCCCCACCTGGCCCCCGGCCTGCCCGGCGGCTTCCTCTATCCGCAGGACGCCCAGGTCATGCCCGCGCTCGCCGCCGCTCACCTGCTGCGCGCGGCAGGAGAGCGGGTGTGTGTCCGGCTCGGCGAAGAGGTCGTCGGCCTGCTCACCGGCTCTGCCGGGGAGGTGCGCGGGGTGCGGACGGCGGCCGGGGAGATCCATGCGCCGTACGTGGTGAACGCCGCCGGGACCTGGGGCGGCGAACTCGCGCGGCTCGCGGGGGTGGAACTGCCCGTGCTGCCCCGCCGGGGTTTCGTCCTGGTCACCGAGCCGCTGCCGCGTGTGGTGCGCCACAAGGTATACGCGGCCGACTATGTCGCGGACGTGGCCAGTGGGTCGCCGGCGCTGCAGACCTCGGCCGTGGTCGAGGGCACCCCGGCGGGTCCGGTCCTGATCGGCGCGAGCCGGGAGCGCGTCGGCTTCGACCGGACGCTGTCCACCGAGGTCCTGCGCCGCCTCGCAGCCGGGGCCACCGAACTCTTCCCGGTCCTCGCGGGGGTC
The DNA here is from genome assembly GCF_055596705.1 of Streptomyces sp. NPDC039609. Classification (NCBI taxonomy): domain Bacteria; kingdom Bacillati; phylum Actinomycetota; class Actinomycetes; order Kitasatosporales; family Streptomycetaceae; genus Streptomyces; species Streptomyces sp. NPDC039609. The sequence goes on along the minus strand of NZ_JBVIUJ010000003.1, from coordinate 240,675 downwards.
CGCGCGATCCGGACCTACGCGGGCTTCCGCCCGTACCTTCCGGATCATCTGCCGGCGATCGGACCCGACCCGCGGGTTCCCGGGCTGCTGCACGCGTGTGGACACGAAGGGGCGGGGATTGGGCTGGCGCCGGCGACCGGGCTGATCATCGCCGCCTGCCTGACCGGCGGTGAACCGCCCCTCGACATAAGGCCATTCAGACCGGAACGGTTCGACCCGCCCCCGCCATGAGCCCGCGCCCCCTTCGCGCGCCCACACACCCCGAGAGGAGGCCCCATGGCCCGTACCCCCGCCGACCTGGTCGGCGCACAGCCCGATCCGTCCTTCGAGATCACCTTCGACGGGCGCCCCGTCGCCGTCCTGCCCGGCCAGACAGTCGCCGCCGCCTTGTGGGGCGCCGACATCCTGGCCTGGCGCACCACCCGCGGCCGCGGCCAGCCACGCGGCGTGTTCTGCGGCATCGGCCAGTGCTACGACTGCCTCGCCACCGTCAACGGACAGCCCAACCGTCGGGCCTGCCTGGTCCCCGCCCAGCCCGGCGACGTGATCACCACCCAGGAAGGACACGGTCATGACCGACTCGGTGACTGAACCGTCCGGCCCTGACGACCTCGTGGTCATCGGAGCGGGTTCCGCCGGACTCGCCGGCGCTGTGACCGCCGCTGAACTCGGCCTCTCCGTCACCTTGCTGGACTCCTCCTCCCAGCCCGGTGGTCAGTTCTACCGGCATCCCGCACCGGCCCTGGGACCGGTGCGGCCCGAGGCGTTGCACCACGACTGGTCCGCCTTCACCGACCTGCGACGCCGCTTGGCGGCGAGCGGTGTCGTCCACCTCACCGGGCACCATGTGTGGTCCGTCGTGCGGGAGGCCGACGGCTTCTGGTCGGTGCACGCCGTCACCTGCGCCGACGGCACCGCGGAACGACCGGTCCGGGTGCGAGCCCGTGCGCTGCTGCTCGCCACCGGCGCGTACGAGCGTCAACTGCCCTTCCCCGGATGGACGCTGCCCGGCGTCGTGGGCGCCGGAGGGGCCCAGGCCATGCTCAAGTCCGGCCTGGTCCTGCCCGGTCGGCGCGTCGTGGTGGCGGGCAGCGGCCCCCTGCTGCTCGCCGTCGCATCGTCGCTGGCAGCGGCCGGCGCGCGGGTGCCGGCAGTGGTGGAGGCATCCGGATATCTGCGGTACGCCCGTCACCCCCGGGTACTCCTGACCAACCCCCAGAAGGCCGTCGAGGGCTTGGTCCACGGCGCCGCCCTGCTCCGCCACCGCGTCCGCGTACGGCCGCGCAGCGCGGTCACCGAGGTCCACGGCACCGACCGCGTCGAAGGCGTCACCGTCACGCGCCTGGACCGCGACTGGCGGCCCGTGAGGGGGACCGGCCGCCGGATCGTCTGCGACGCGCTCGCCGTCGGGCACGGGCTCGTGCCCCAGATCGAGCTGGCCACGTCGCTCGGCTGCGCCACCCGCGTTCTGCCGGACGGCACACTGGGGCTCGCTCTGGACGACCTTCAGGAGACCTCCGTCCGCGGCCTGTGGGCAGCGGGGGAGACCGGAGGCGTGGGCGGAGCCGAACTGGCTCGCGCCGAAGGAGAGCTGGCCGGGCGGGCGGTGGCCGCGCGACTGTGCGGCGGGCGGGGGGTCGGTACGGCGCGGTTCGCGGGACTCAGTCGCCGCCGGGACCGCATGCGCGCCTTCGCCGACGTCATGGCCGCCGCCCACGCCCCCGGCCCCGGCTGGAGCGCGTGGCTCGACGACGCCACGGACGTCTGCCGCTGCGAGGAGGTCACCGCGGGGCGGATCCGCGCGGCGGTCGCCGACCTCGGGGCGCGGGACTCACGGACGGTCAAGCTGCTCACCCGGGCCGGCATGGGCTGGTGCCAGGGGCGGATGTGCGGGACGGCCGTCGCCTGCCTGGCGGCCGACGACGGCCGGGGCGAACCCCCCGCGGAGCGGCGCCCGTTCGCCGTGCCGGTTCCGCTCGCCGCGCTCGCCGCGCTCCCGACGCCCGACGAGAACACGGCACCCGGGGGCGTGCAGGGCCAGGCCCCGTAGGCCGGAGCCCCGTAAGCCAAAGCCCTTGGGTCAGCAGTTCGTCGAGGATCCCCGGGTTCCTCGCGAGGCCCAGTGATATGTCACACACTATCGAGAGGTTCTGACCGATATGACCACCACCGGCTGGAACAGCGCACGTCCCTGGCGCGGCATCATGGTCGCCACCACCCTCCCCTTCCGCGAGGACCTGTCCGTCGACCACGACGCCTACGCCGAGCACGTGTCCTGGCTGATCGCCAACGGCTGCGACGGCGTCGTACCCAACGGCTCACTCGGCGAGTACCAGACCCTCACCGACGACGAGCGCGCCCAGGTCGTCCGTACCGCCGTCGAGGCGGCGGGCGACGGCGCGCGGGTCATGCCCGGCGTGGCCGCCTACGGCAGCACCGAGTCCAGGCGCTGGGCCGAACAGGCCGCCGAGGCCGGCTGCGGCTCGGTCCTTCTCCTGCCGCCGAACGCCTACCGCGCCGACGAGCAGGCGGTGAGCGCGCACTACGCGGAGGTCGCCGGCGCCGGCATCCCGGTCGTCGCGTACAACAACCCCATCGACACCAAGGTCGACCTCACTCCCGGTCTGCTTGCTCGTCTGCACGCCGAAGGCAGCATCGTGGCCGTGAAGGAGTTCAGTGGCGACGTCCGCAGGGCCTACGAGCTCGCAGAGCTCGCCCCGGAACTCGACCTCCTGATCGGCGCCGACGACGTTCTGCTGGAGCTGGCGCTGGCGGGCGCGGTCGGGTGGATCGCCGGCTACCCCAACGCCTTCCCCGCGAGCTGCGCCGAGCTGTACCGTGCCGCGGTCGCGGGTGATCTCGCCACCGCCCTGCCGCTGTACAAGTCCCTGCACTCGCTGCTGCGCTGGGACTCGAAGACCGAGTTCGTGCAGTCGATCAAGCTTTCCATGGACATCGCCGGCCGTCGAGGAGGCCCCACACGCCCGCCCCGGCTCCCGCTCACCGGCGCCACGGAGGCCGGAGTGCGGATCGCCACCGAGAAGGCCGTCGCTGACGGCCACCGCTGACGGCCACCGCTCAGGGCCGTTGGAGCGGCCCGCCCGGCGGACCCCCGCCGGCCTCCATGGCCGGCCGGGGACCGTTCCTCCGACCTGTCCGCCCAACGCCCGAAAGGAAGTCCATGCGTACGCGTCATGTCTTCCACGCCGTCGACTCGCACACCGAGGGCATGCCCACCCGTGTGATCACCGGGGGAGTCGGGGTGATCCCCGGCGCCACCATGGCCGAGCGCAGGCTGCACTTCATCGAGCACCTGGACCATCTCCGCACGCTCCTGATGTACGAGCCGCGCGGGCACGCCGCGATGAGCGGCGCGATCCTCCAGCCGCCCACCCGGCCCGACGCCGACTACGGAGTCCTCTACATCGAGGTCTCCGGAGTTCTCCCCATGTGCGGCCACGGCACCATCGGCGTCGCCACCGTCCTCGTCGAGACCGGCATGGTGCCGGTCACCGAACCGGTCACCACGGTCCGGCTGGACACCCCGGCCGGACTGGTGGCCGTCGACGTCCAGGTGGAGGACGGCGCGGCGAAGTCCGTCACCCTCACCAACGTGCCCGCATTCTGCGTCGGCCTGGACCGCAAGGTCACGGTCCCCGGACACGGGACGGTGACCTGCGACCTGGCCTTCGGCGGCAACTTCTACGCCTTCGTCCACCTGGACGACCTCGGTCTGCCGTTCGACCGCGACCGCAAGGACGACCTCCTCGCGGCCGGACTCGCGATCATGCAGGCGATCAACGCCTCGCCCGAGCGGCCGGTCCACCCGGAGAGGCCGGAGATCGCCGGGGTCAAGCACGTCTACCTCGCCGCCCCCGGCTCCGACGCCCGCCACTCCCGGCACGCCATGGCCATCCACCCCGGCTGGTTCGACCGGTCGCCGTGCGGCACCGGCACCTCGGCCCGCATGGCCCAGCTCCACGCACGCGGCGAGCTGCCGTTCGACACCGACTTCGTCAACGAATCCTTCATCGGCACCCGCTTCACCGGCCGGCTGACCGCCGAGACCGAGGTCGGCGGCCTGCCCGCCGTCGTCCCGACGGTGACCGGCCGCGCGTGGATCACTGGCACCGCCCAGTACTTCCTCGACCCGGACGACCCCTTCCCCGGAGGCTTCCTCCTGTGACCACCGCCTCTTCCACCATCATCTCCAGCAACCCGGCCGACCCGTCCGACGTGCTCCTGCAGATCCCGACGCCCGGGGCCTTCGCGGTCGCGGACGCCGTCGAGCGTGCCCGCGCGGCCCAGCCGGGCTGGCTGCACGCCGGTGCTGCCGCCCGCGCCGCCGCCCTGGGCGCAGTCGCCGCCGGACTCGAAGCGGCGGCCGACGAACTGGCCGCGCTCGCCGTCCGTGAGGTCGGCAAGCCCCTCACGGAAGCCCGCGCCGAGATCGCGCGCGCCGCCGCGATCTGGCGCTACTACGCCCAGGCCCCCTACGAGGCCGTCGGTGCCGTGTACGAGCCCGCGGCCGGCAGCGGACTCCTCCTGACGCGTCACCGCCCGCACGGAGTGGCCGGGCTCATCACGCCCTGGAACTTTCCCTTCGCCATCCCGACCTGGAAGGCAGCCCCGGCCCTCGCCGTCGGCAACACGGTCGTCCTCAAGCCCGCCCCCGAGGCCACCGCCTGTGCGCAGCGCCTCGCCGAGATCGTCCACCATGCCGTCCCCGCAGGCGTGTTCACCGTCCTGCCCGGAGGCGCGACGGAGGGGAACGCGCTCGTCTCCGCCGCGGACGTGGTCTCCTTCACGGGCTCCACCCCCGTCGGGCAGGCCGTCGCGCGCACCGCGACGGCCCGGGGCATCCCGGTCCAGGCCGAGATGGGCGGCCTGAACGCGGCGATCGTCCTGCCGGACGCCGATATCGAGCAGGCGGCGAGGCACATCGCCGCCGCCGTCGCCGGCTACGCGGGGCAGAAGTGCACCGCCACCAGCCGGGTGATCACCGTCGGCGCCGCCCGCGCCTCCCTGCGCGAGGCGCTCGCCGAAGAACTGCGGGCCCTGCCGGTCGGCGACCCGTCGGACCCCGTGACCGTCTGCGGCCCGCTGATCGGCGAGCAGGCCCGTGACCAGGCCGCCGAGGCGTGGAAGGGGCTGTCCGTACTCGCCGGAGGCACCCTGCCACCAGGACCTGGCTGGTACGCGGCGCCCACGCTCGTGGAGAAGGTCTCCCCGGGGCACAGGCTGCTGCGCGAGGAGGTCTTCGGTCCCCTGGCCGCCCTGCTGCCCGCCGACGACCTCGCCCACGCGGTGCGCATCGCCAACTCCGTGCCGTACGGCCTGGTCACCTCGGTCCACACCGCTGACCTGAGCACGGCCCTGGGTGCCCTCGACGGGCTCGACACCGGGATGATCCGGATCAACGCCCCGTCCACCGGCGTCGACTTCCACCTCCCCTTCGGAGGCGCCAAGGCGTCCAGCCTCGGGGCGCGCGAACAGGGCCGCGCGGCTCTGGAGTTCTACACGTCCGGCCGGACCTACACCCTGTCACCTGTCTGAGCAACGTGACATTGTACGGTGGTGGTCCGGACCTTACGGAAGGATCACCACCGCCATGGGGCACCTGACCCGCCGCGACCTCAACGCCACCCGGGAGCGGCTGCGCGACCAGGTCGCCCATGCCCTGCGTGCCGCCCTCATCTCGGGGGAGCTGCGCCCTGGAGGGGTGTACTCCGCGCCGACCCTGGCCGAGGACTTCGGCATCTCCGCCACCCCCGTTCGCGAGGCGATGCTCGACCTGGCTCGTGAGGGTCTGGTCGAGCCCGTCCGCAACAAGGGGTTCCGCGTCACCGAGGTCGACGAGCGCGACCTCGACCAGTACACGGAGATCCGGGCCCTCATCGAGATCCCGATGGTCGGCCGTGTGACGCGCACCGCCGCCCGTGAGGAGCTGGAGGTGTTGCGGCCGCTCGCCGAGGAGATCGTGCGCGCCGCCCGCGACCACGACCTCATCGGCTACCTGGAGGCGGACCGGCGCTTCCACCTCGCGCTCCTCGGCCTCGCGGGCAACGAACGGCTCGTCGAGACCGTGAGCGACCTGCGCAAGCGGACCCGCCTGTACGGCCTCACGGCCCTTGACGAGCGGGGCGAGCTCATCCCGTCCGCCGAGGAACACCTGGAACTCCTGGACGTCATGCTCGCCGGCGACGCCGAGCGCGCGGAAGCGTGCATGACCCGGCACCTGGGTCATGTCCGTTCCCTGTGGGCCAAGGGTGAAGGGGCGGCCGAGGCATAGCACGGGGTTATGGGCGGCTGGGGGCTCCCCCGCCGTGCGGCGTGGCGTCACACTGCTATGCAATGTCACATCCCACTGGCTCGGCCTTCTCCCGGCCGTGAAAGGGATCCATGAACCCCGCCTACGCCACCGTCGACCACACGTTCACCGTCCCCCTGGACCACAGGACTCCCGGCGGCCCCACGATCGAGGTCTTCGCCCGCGAAGTCGTCGACCCCGCCCGTGCGAACGCGGAACTGCCCTGGCTGCTGTACCTCCAGGGCGGCCCGGGCGGCAAATCGCCGCGTCCGTCCACCGGTTCGCCCGGCTGGCTGGACCAGGCGCTCAAGACCCATCGTGTCCTGCTGCTCGACCAGCGTGGCACCGGCCGCTCCACCCCCGTCACCGCCCGCTTTGCCGCCCGGCACTCCCCGGACCGGCTCGCCGCCCACCTGTCCTGCTTCCGCGCCGACGCGATCGTCGCCGACGCGGAACTGATCCGCCGGCAACTGTGCGGAGACGCCCCATGGGAGACCCTCGGCCAGAGCTACGGCGGCTTCATCACCCTCACCTACCTCTCCCAGGCCCCCGAGGGCCTGCGGGCCTGCTATGTCACCGGCGGCCTGCCCGGCCTCACCGCCACCGCCGACGACGTCTACGCCCGTACCTACCCCCGCGTCCGCGACCGGGTCCTCGACTTCTACGCCCGCTACCCCGAGGACGCCCCCCGCCTGCGGAAGATCGCAGACCTCCTCACGGCCGGCGACGTCCGCCTGCCGAACGGGGACCGGCTCACCCCGCACCGCCTCCGTACGCTCGGTCTCCTGCTCGGCATGGGTGACGGATTCGAGCGCCTGCACTGGCTGCTCGACGAAGCCCTCGACCCGGACGGCGCACCGACCGACACCTTCCTCCATCAGGTCATGACGCTGACGGGCTTCACCGACAACCCGCTCTTCGCCGTCATGCAGGAGACCCTGTACGGGCAGGGCTCCGGCCCCACCGGCTGGTCGGCCTCCCGAACCCTCACCACATGCGGCGAGTTCGCCGCGGACGCCGACCCCCTGCTGCTCACCGGCGAGATGATCTACCCCTGGATGTTCCGCGAGATCACGGGCCTTCGCCCCTTCGCCGACGCCGCCGACCTCCTGGCCGCCCGCACCGACTGGCCACCCCTCTACGACCCGCACCGCCTCGCCGCCAACGCGATCCCGCTCGCCGCGATCGTCTACCACGACGACATGTACGTCGACGCCGGCCTCTCGCTGCGCACGGCACGCGAGGTCGGATCCACCCGCGTCTGGGTCACCAACGAGTGGGAACACGACGGCGTCTCCAGCTCCGGCGGACGCGTCCTCGCCCGTCTGATGGACCTGGCCGCAGGCCGCGCGTAACCCCTCGCCGTCTTCTGCCCCTCCCTCCGCCCGCGACAGGAGAGCCATGTCCGCCCTGCCCCGCCTGCGTTCCCTCGCCGCCGCCGTCGCCCTCACCCCGTGCCTGATCACCGTGCCGGCGGCGCACGCGACCGCCTCGTCCGTCGCGCCACTCCGGTCCGCCGACTGCGCGCTGCCCGGCCGGACCGGCTGGACGGACGAAGGTCACGACACCGACCGCGTCCAGTTCCAGCCGGCCACCGGAACCCGCCGTGTCCTCACCGTGTACGTCGACTTCCCCGACGCACCGGCCACCGACACCACCGAGCCGTACGCCGCCCATCTCGCCCCCGCCGCCGACTGGATGCGCACGGCCAGCTACGGCCGCCTCCGCCTCTCCGTCACCTCCTTGTACCGGTGGGTCCGCATGCCGGCGGACTCGACCTCGTACGGTTTCGCGCGCGGGCTCACCTTCGAGGCCCACGAGAAGTACGTGCGCGACGCGATCGCCGCCGCCGACCCGTACGCGGACTTCTCCCGCTACGACATGGTCTACATCGTTCCCACCCGGACGGCGGCCGCGATTCCGTTCTCCCCGACCTACCTCTACGACCCCGCCACCCCCGGTGTGATCGCCGACGGCACCCGGCTCAAGTGGGCCGTGACCTTCGGTCAGGACATGTGGCGCTGGGGGCACAAGGTCGTCGCCCACGAGACCGGCCACACCTTCGGCCTGCCCGACCTCTACTCCTTCACCGGCCCCACCCACCAGTACGCGGGCGGCTGGGACATCATGGGCGACATCTCAGGGGCCGCCCCGCAGTTCCTCGGCTGGCACTCGTGGAAGCTGGGCTGGACTCGTGACCGACAGGTCGCCTGCCTCGCGGGCCCCGGTCACCGCACCGTACGCCTGACTCCCGTGGAACGCCCCGGAGGCACCAAGATCGCCGTACTGCGCACCGGTGAGACCACGGCGTACGTCGCCGAGTCCCGCCGCCCCGAACGAGACGACGACTCCGCCTGTTCCAGCGGTGTCCTCATCTACCGGATCGACTCCGCGACCCCGACCGGCGAGGGCCCGGTGCGCGTCATGCGCACCAACCCGTCCACGACGCCGCCCGCCGGCTGCACGCAGCTCGACCTCGCGGCGTTCCTGCCGGGCCAGACCTTCACCGACCCGGACACCGGCGTCCGGATCGCGGTCCGCGCAGGCGGACCGGCGGGGGATGTGGTCAGGCTCAGCAACACCTGAGAGGACCCTGACCTGCGAGGCTCCCCTGGCCGGTCACGGACGGCGAGACCTCCAAGGTCCGCCCGGCCGGGCGGCCGAGGCCCGGAGCAGGCGGTCGGTGTCATCTGAGGACCTGACAGCTTCTGGGAACACCTACCTTTCTTGCGGTCGCGTCCTACGACCAAGCAGCCGCCTCAGCACCTCACGGCGCGGCCTCCCGCCGAGGTCGCTCAGAAGAACCCGAGCTTCTTGGGGCTGTAACTCTGGAGGATGTTCTTCGTCTGCTGGTGGTACACAGGCCACACTGCTCCTGACCAGGCAAAATGAAGGTACTGTCCTTCGGTGGCGCGGTGTTGGCCCGTAACTGGCCCGGATCTTGGTCGTGGGGGAGTGAGGGGGCTGTTGTTTCGTGGCCGTAGCCGTCGGTGGACGCATGAGAACCCACGACAACACCAATCGCCGAAGGGCCGGCCGTCCCCTGCTGGTCACCGCCGCTTGTTGCTAGTTGGGAGCGTGCCGGCCCTGAAAGCCCCGTCTGGCTGCACCTCACGAACAACGGTGGAGGCTCGTGAAACCAGTGAGGCCCGTTCACGCAGTGCTTCGGCGGCGGCGGAACTGTTCGGACGCTGCGGAAGCGGAAGCGAGGAGAGGGTGACGACGCAGCACTGCGCAGGGGAGGAGCGGTCAGGGTCGCTAGGCGTTGCTCCACCCGGCTGTGCCGGAGTACGACTCGAGCAGGTCCACCACGAAGACCAGGGTCGAGCCCGCCGGGATCAACGGCGAGGGCGACTGCTTGCCGTAGCCGAGACGCGGGGGAACGATGATCTCGCGCCGGCCACCGACCTTCATCCCCCTCACCCCCCGGTCCCAGCCCTTGATGACCCTGCCACCGCCCAGGGCGAACTTGAACGGCTGGCCCCGGTCCCAGGAGGAATCGAACTCCTTCCCGGACTCGAAGGTGACCCCGACATAGTGAACCCTGACCACCATGCCCGGCTTCGCCTCGGGCCCGCCCCCGACGACCAGGTCGCGCATGGTCAGCTCGGTGGGAGCGTCACCCTCCGGAACGTCGACCTCGGGCTTCGTCAGTTCACTCATTGCCGCCTCTTCGCTCTTCATCGGAAGCCCTCGCATGGACCAGCCGGACGCGTGGACACTCCATGCAGCAGAAGGTCACGCTACCGAGAATGCCGATCCCCGGAGCCCCGGCCACACGTGATGATCTTTCGCAGCTCTTGGCCGTCGACGTGACGCCGTGCAGTGAGGCCCTGCCGACAGGTGGCGAAGCCGGTCCCCCCGACGCGCTTGCGAGCACGTGGCCGGGGCCGCGAACCGGCGTGCGTACGTGCTGTGCACTCTCCTCCTGGCGGTCCCGCAGTCCGGGCACGGTACGTCGGTGCGTTTGCTGCGGGCCTCGACCAGGACCGCTTCACCAAGAAGGTGGACCACGGCCAAGATCACGAACCTCCGTCACAGGGGGCCTTGCAGCCGACTGGAGATGGCTCGGCCCGTCTCGACGGTCGGTGGTGCGCCGGCGGGGATACCGAGTTTGTCAGCGAGATCGATCACGTGGAGATCGACCGCGGTCTCGATCAGGCTGGCGAGAACTTCGGCACTGCTGCGGGCCCGTACGACGCCGGCGACCACGAGGCAGGCACCGATCGGCGCGGCGGGCCACCATCCTGTGGCCAGCGCGCCGTACAGGAGTCCCCACGCGGTCAAGCGTGCGGCCGTTGTGTAGGAGTCGCGGGCACCGGTCACATCGCCGCGAAGGCTGTCGGGCAACACTGCCCACAACCGTGGCCAGGCCAATTCCAGTTCGAGGTCGTAGAGCGTGTGCGCACGCGTGGCGGCGTTTTGGAACCGGTTGCCGATCCATGTGGGTCGCGTAGGGGCCTCCGGCATGCGCCCTCCCCTGATCAACGCCATCCGGCGGCGCTCCGTACGCGCGGCGACGGCTCGGACAAAGGCGCGGGCGAGTGCCCCGCCGCGTAGGTGGGGGTCGGCCGCCCGCGAGATCGCTCGCCGTGCCCGCTCGGTGATGTGCCGGCGGCGCCGCCAGCGCACGGCCCAGGCCAGTGGAGGGTGCGCACCTGAGGCACCCCACAGGCGCTGAAGAAGGCCACCGAGGGCTCCGGCCGCCAATCCGGCGGCGCTGGAGCCGAGAAGGACTGCGGTGGCCATGAGCAGAACAGTGGCGGAGCTGCGTCCGGTCGGCTGCGCCGCGAGTCGATCCAGCCAAGTGGTCAGGCGGTCCACGTCGAACGGGTGGTCTTGGCCGAGTCTCGCCGCGACGGCGAGCGTGGCGACCCAGAGGAGACCGGGCAGGACCAGACCCTGTACCCATCGGTCCGCCAGCTTCGTGCCGATCGCGGCCAGGAATCCGGTCATCAACGCAGCCGAAATGGTGTCATCGGGGTGCCGCCCGCCGCGCACGCCGGCGGCGTTGGCGCCTCCTCAGAGAAGACGACCCGACCGCAGACGCCCTGCGGGCATATCCACTTGTCCTGTTCCACCGTTGCCGGGGGCCAGCCGAACCCCGCGGGGAGCTGCGCGTCGCCGTAGCTGCGGACGGTCACCGCGGCCAAGCCGTAGCGGGCGCAGGCGTCATCGATCGCGTCCAGGAGCGCCTTCGCGCGCTTCGCATCGACTTCGGTGCCCCCGCTCGGCATGGCCAGCAACTCGTCCAGCTCATTGCCTGCCCCGGCGTTGCGGATCTCCTGCTTCATCGAGTCGTGTCGACTGAGCTGGTCGCACAGGACACCCCACCGGTTTCGCACGCTACGCATCGCTTCCACCGCCCCAGAACGATTGGATGAAGGGCCGCCGCCCTGGCGGCCCGTGGCCCTACCGCCTCGGTACGAGCCGTCTGAGTAAGAAGCGTAGGTGCGGAAGGTGCCCACCGGGCTACGATCCGCACAAGAGCCACGTGTCTGAACGCACCCGCGACGCTGTCCGGGCGAAGGGCGGGAACGCGTCGGTTCGGGGACCGTCCGCGACAACGGGGGATCCAGGATGCGCAACCGCGACGCGGCGCTCGCCGCCGTCCAGCACTACCTCAATGAGGCTGCCGACACCCAAGGCGCGGAGGCCCTGTTCACCAATGACGCGCTGCGCCACGCCATGGAACTAGCCGCGGCCACGGACCCTGATACCGACCTCACCGCCGCGTACCTGCTCGGCATGTTCCACTGGCTCCGCCACCAGGCCCGGCCCGGCCGGACCCAACACGACTTCACTGAGGCCGCCCGCTTCCTCGCCCCCGTCCATCGTGAACAACCCGACGCCGTCCCGGGCCCCCTGCGCCGGCACTTTGCACTGGGCGACGGGGCTCCAGCGGACTTTGATGCCGTGCGCATGCAGGTCCAGGCCGCCGAACTGCTCAGCGCCCATGGCCGCACCGGAGAATTAACCCTGCTGCTCCAGGCCCTCACCCTCTTTCGCAGTCTGACGGCTGCCAGTCCAGCCGCCCATCCCGACCGCCCTGCGCATCTGAGCAATCTGGCGGTCGTGTTGCAGACGGTGTTCGAGCGGACGGGGGAGACAGAGGTGCTGGTCGAAGCGGTCGACCTCGGGCGGGCCGCGGTCGAGGCCACCCCCACTGGCCACCCCGGAGCCGCCGACCGCCTGAGCAACCTCGCCCTCGGGCTGCGCATGTTGTTCGAGCGGACGGGGGAGATCGAGGTGCTGGTCGAAGCGGTCGACGTCGCGCGGGCCGCGGTCGAGGCCACCCCCACTGGCCACCCCGAACGGTCCTATCGGCTGGATCGTCTCGCCGTCGGGCTGCGGATGCTGTTCGAGCGGACGGGGGAGACCGAGCGGCTGGCCGAAGCCTTCGACATCGCGCGGGCCGCGGTCGACGCCACCCCCGACGATCACCCCGGCCACGCTGCGAGCCTGAACATCTATGCCGGCATCCTGCGCCGGTCGTTCGAGCGGACCGGGCAGCTCGAGCTGCTGGTCGAATCGGTTGAGATGGGGCGGGCTTCGGTCGCAGACCTCCCCACTGACCACCCCGAATTCATTGAACGTGTGAACGACCTTGCCATCGCGCTGCGGATGCTGTTCGAGCAGACAGGGGAGACCGACTGGCTGGACAGAGCGATCGGTGCCGGGAGGGTCACGGTCGACGCCACATCGTCCGACCATCCCGAATGCGCCCGTAGCAGGAGCAATCTGGCATCCGCGCTGTTCAGGCTGTCGGAATGGAAGGGAGAGACCGAGCCGCTGGTCGAAGCGGTCGACCTCGGACGGGCCGCGCTCGCCGCCACCCCGTCCGACCATCCTGGACACGTGTATTCCCTCAACGTCCTCGCGCTTGTCCTATGGGCGCTGTTCGAGCGCACGGGGGAGACCGAGCTGTTGGTCGAGGCGGTCGGTGTCGGGAGGGCCACAGTCGCCGCCACCTCACCCGGTCACCCGGACCACGGGGTGGCCCTGAACACCATGGTGCTCGTCCTGCTGAGGTTGCTCGGGCGGACTCGCGAGGCCAAGTGGGCTGTCGAGGCGGTCGACTTCGGGCGGGCCGCGGTCGCAGCCACCATCGGCTACCCCAGCCACGCTTCGAACCAGAACAACCTCGTGGCCGCGTTGCTCAGCCTGTTCAGGCTGACGGGTGAGACTGCGTGGCTGGTTGAAGCAGTCGACACCGGGCGGGCCATGGTCGCCGGCCCCTTCTGGAGCCCGAACCCGACTGCCGGCGTGAACCTCGCGGTCGCCCTGCAGATGTTGTCCGAGCGGACGGGGGAGATCGCGCCGCTGGTCGAATCGGTCGACCTTGGGCGGGCCATGGTCGCCGTCACCCCCGTCGACGCCCCGGTCCGTGCCGTGCTCCTGGCCAACCATGGAATCGGTTTGCGGATGCTGTCCGAGCAAGCCGGCGAGTCTGGCCCGGTGGCCGAAGCGGTTCGCTGCCTCAGGCAGGTGGGCGAGAGTGCTGCCGCTGGGATCGGGTTGCGCATCCGTGCCTACGGGGAGGTTGCGATCTTGAGCAGCCGTCATGCGTTGGATGTTCAGGAGGCACTGGCGGCGGCGGAGGAGGTGGCCGCTCTGCTGCCACAGATCGCACCCGGCTCTCTGACCCGCAGTGACCAGGAGCATCAGCTGGTCCAGGTGGTGGCGTTGGCGGGGGTGGTGGCTGCTTCGGCGCTCGCTGCCGGTCACGCAGAGCGGGCGGTCGAGCTGCTGGAGCAGACGCGAGGGGTGCTCGTCGCCGACACGATCGGGGCCCGCAGCACCGACCTGTCCCGGCTGCAGGAGACAGCCCCCGAACTGGCGAAGGAATTCGAGGCGCTGAGGGCCCGCCGAGAGGACCTCGACGAGCGCAGCCGTGCGGCTACCGATGCGGTCGGCATGCCTGCTGTGTATCTCGACGACGCCGTCCAGGTGGGGCAGGCTGGCCGGACAGGCACACATCTCGCTGACGCCCGTCGCGACGCGCAGGGCGCGTGGGAGGCCCTGATCGGCCGCATCCGGGCCGTGGACGGTTTCGCGGACTTCCTCACCGTTCCGGGCATCGACGAGCTCACGGCACAGGCGCACGACGGGCCGGTGGTGTTCGTCTACACGAGCCCCTCCCGCAGCGACGCCCTCATCCTCACCGGCGACCCAGCGGCCCCGGTGCGCGTTGTTCCCCTCGACCGATTCACGCAGGACGACGCCGTCGGCCAGACCAACAGGCTCCTGGACGCTCAGCGTGCCACGGCCGACCCGGAGACCGACCCTGTGTCCCGCAGGGCGGCGCAGGGCGAGATCCTGGAGGTGCTCGCATGGTTGTGGGACACCGTGACCGAACCGGTTCTGACCGCAGCGGGAATGACCTCTGCCCCGCCACAGGGCATCACGTGGCCGCGCCTGTGGTGGTGCCCTGTGGGGATCCTCAGCGGGCTCCCACTGCACGCCGCCGGCTACCACGCAGACCTCCTTTCCGACCATCACGCTCACGGGGCGGCGCCGCGGACCGTAATGGACCGGGTCGTTTCGTCCTACACCCCCACGGTCCGCGGCCTGGCCTACGCCCGCGCGCAATCGACCCAACCGGCGAGCGAGGCCAGGGCCTCGACGGTGATCGTGGCGGTACCCGATGCTCCTGACATTCCGCCGCTGGAGGGGGTGAGCGACGAGGCCGCGACCCTGGAGGCACTGATTCCGGGCGCGCACCTGATGCCCCGCCCTGTACGGGAGGCTGTGCTCGCCGCACTGCCCCACCATCAGGTGGCGCATTTTGCCTGCCACGGTTGGGCGCTGCGGACCGATCCGGCCCGCAGCCGCCTTGCCCTCTACGACCACTTGACGGCTCCGCTGACCGTTACCGACATCGGCGCCGTGCGCCTGAAGGGTGGCCTCGCCTTCCTGTCGGCCTGTGACACCACCATCAGCAGCCCTCGGCTCGCGGACGAAGCCGTCCACATCACCGGTGCCTTCCACCTCGCAGGCTACCCCCACGTGATCGGCACCCTGTGGCGCGTCGTCGACCACGCTGCCCTGGACATCGCCGAGAGCTTCTACAGCCACCTGACCGACGACGGCACCAACCTGCCCGACGTCAGCCGCTCTGCCGAGGCCCTGCACCAGGCCGTACGACGCCTCCGGGACCGTTACCCTGCGACCCCCACCTACTGGGCCGCCCATACCCACACCGGTATCTGAACCGCCGCGACCGGCACGGGTCCTTGTCCGCCTTGCCTCACGACGCCGCAGACCGAGCCCGCTTGAGACCTCCGGCATGCCGGGATCTCGTTCTGGCTGCACTCCGGCGTGGATCCTGCCGAATGCGCGCGCCGGGCTGGCCAGAGCATCCAAGTGCCTTTCCAGTACTACGCCAAGTTCCTGGACGGTCTTCAGGAGCATTCCCACCGGCTCATCGAGGAGTCGATGCAGGACTGGAGCCGGCGCAGCGAGGACAGCAGCCCCAAGGGCTGAGCCGCAATCTGGCCCGTGTATGGCCCGGAACTGCTGGTCAGGACTGGGATACGGGTGGGATGAACTGGAAGAAGAGGAGTATTTCGACGCCTCCCCCATGGGGAGGGTCAGGTGCTCCAAGAAGGTTCCTGACCCGGGGAAAACCCCAGGTCAGGCGCTTTCTGTCGTGCTGCTAGAAGAAGCCCAGCTGCTTCGGCGAGTAGCTGACCAAAACGTTCTTCGAGTGCTGGTGGTACAAGCGCCACATAGCTCCTGACCAGGCAAACTGAAGGGATACGCCTTCGGTGGGCCAGTGCTGGCCCGCGACTGGCCCGGATCTTGGTCGTGGGTTACGGGGAGTCGACGAAATGCGATTGGTGGAGTTTGATCCTTTTCCCGGGCCGGCCCGTCACGGTGTCGACGATCGTGAGGTCGTCGGTCAGGACGCGTGCTCCTGCGTCGAAGAGGACGTGGCGGGTTGGGCAGAGGAGGCAAAGCAGGTTCTCGATGATGTCGGGTCCGTTGTCCTCTCTGGCTCGGATATGGGCTGCTTCGCTGTAGCGCTGGCGCAGTGAGGGCAGGAACAGGACCGTGGAACACATCTGGCAACGGTCCTGGTACCACTGCTTGAGTTTGCATACGGCTGCCAAGGCTGATTCCTGTGCGTGGCTCTGCTGGGCGGCTGCCACTGTTCGCATTCCGGCGCACTCGAGTGAGCGTTTTCAGCGTGGCCACTGATCGGGTGACGCCGGTCAGGTCGGGGTGAGGGCCGCAACGCACAAAGCTCCCGTGCCGTTGAGGGAGGTGTTCGACGTCTCAACCCACCGGCACAGGAGCCCTGTTGGTTCCCTATCCTGCCGCACTCGACCTCCCTCACGCCCTGGTCGAGTGGGTCACCATGCTCATCGTCACCCGCGAGGGTGACCGCCGCTGCAAACTCCCGCCGCACCGGCGTGCGCTCGTCGCTCTGGTGTACCTGCGCCGCCACGACACCCTCACCCGCATCGCGTCCGGCTTCGGGATATCCGTCGGCACCGCCCACGCATACGTCACCAGTGTGACCGGCCTGCTCGCCGACCGGGCCCCTGGCCTGCTCAAGACGGTGCGTGAGCACGATCCGGAGTTCGTCCTGCTGGACGGCACTCTCGCCGAGTGCGACCGTGTCGGCGACAGCCGGGCGGACTACTCGGCCAAGCACCGCCGGCACGGCGTGAACGTCCAGGTCGTCACCGACCCCACAGGCGAGGTCCTGTGGATCTCGCCCGCGCTGCCGGGCCGCACTCACGACCTCACCGCAGCCCGCACTCACCACATCATCCGGATCTGCGAGCGTCAGGGCGTCCCGATCCTCGCCGACCGCGCCTACCAGGGCGCCGGGCCCTGGGTCACTACCGGGCTCAAACGGCCACCGGGCGGGGAACTCACTCTCACCCAACGCACCGTCAACCGGGCACTGGCCACGGCGAGGGCACCGGTCGAACGCGGCATGGCACGGCTGAAGTCCTGGCAGATCTTCCGCAGATCCCGCATCAGCCCCAACCGCATGACCGTCATCACCAAAGCCGTCCTCACCCTGGAGAGGCAACGCTGAAAACGCTCAGTGAATCGGAGAGGCATCTCCCTCCGGTGCTGATACGCCGAAGAGCCGGTCGTCCAGGTTCTTGACGACCGGTTCCACCGTGCTGAGGTCCATGCCGGCGAGGTGCGCCGTCTCCAGGAAGGCGCGGTGGGCGAGTGGCCAGGCGGCCTCGATGCGGGCGCTGTGGATGGCGCTGCGTTCGGTAGCCACGAGCGATCCGGCGATGTTAGAGACGTGATCGCCGCTCCGGGCGAAGAATTCGGCGTAGTGCGCGGGAAGGGTGGCGTCCCAGCTGTGCTCGGCCTCGCGAAGTGCCTGCCACTGCTGCTGGGTGTGAGTGGTGTAGGTCAGGATCGGGCGGTTGTTGAAGGCCCAGCCGTATGCCGCTGCCAGCTCGTGCCGCCAACTACCCAACGTCGATTCGGCGCGCTGGGCGGGCGCTGTCCCCCGGGCGAAATGCAGGACGCGGGAAGAAGCGGCAACGTCAGTGGAAAGGAAGCCCCGCCACTCGCTTGCGGACAAGTCCCACAGGGATCCGAACTGCCCTGTGCTGGCGTTGTCCGCTCGACGGGTGGCGCGGGATGCCCTGCTGAGCAACTGGTGGTCCGTCATGTCGCAGTGGGCGACCAACGGGGCCGGCCCGTTGAGGAGCTGGGGGAGGAGATGATGAAGCGACTCGCCGTCGGACGGGTCGGAACGCACGAGAGACGTCCAGACAGCCACCGGGGCGTCCGGCGATGTACTGACCGAGACCGCGGGGGCGATGGCTGCAGACCACCAGCTGATCGCCGCCACATAGAGGTCCGCCGGGGAAGCTGCCCCACGAATGGGTCCGCCGCCGTGGGGCGATGCGGGGCTTGCCGACCGTTCCGACCAGCCTCAGTGGTCGTCGGCTGCCACCGCCTGCCAGATCGCATGGGCCACGGGCGGGTGGCAGATGTCGCTATGGGCGCCGGAAAGACCTCTCCCGGATTTGATCACTCCGCTCGCGTCCAGGTTGTATACGCCCTGAGGTTGGAAGTCGTACAACGTGTCCATGGGCCCCAGGAGTCCGTCGGTCAGGCCGATGCCGGGACCACGTACGCCGAACGTGCCAATCCCGCCGTAGGTAGGCAGATCACCGACCTCGAAGTCGACTTGGTTCGCTGCCCCCGCGCCCAGGGGGTAGAAGGTCCGGACCGCGCGGTCGTGAATTGAGGTTGTGGCGAGCACCGGTCCGCTCACCAGCCCGTCCGCCAGGACTCGATGGAAGTAGCCCGGTCGGTCGGGCCTCGGCGGGATACTCGAGCAGAACGACCAGAGCGACATCGCTCCCTGCACGAGGACGAGCGTGTCCGCC
This sequence comes from Streptomyces sp. NPDC039609, assembly GCF_055596705.1. NCBI lineage: Bacteria > Bacillati > Actinomycetota > Actinomycetes > Kitasatosporales > Streptomycetaceae > Streptomyces > Streptomyces sp. NPDC039609. Next base: position 221,982 of record NZ_JBVIUJ010000003.1, on the reverse strand, counting down.
AGAGGGCGGTTGGCCTGGTCCCGAGCGGCCCTCGCGATGGCAGCGCAGACGACTATGCAGCCGAAGCTGTGCCCCATCAGGTGAATGCGTGCGGTCGATGCCGCGCCTCTCAAGTTGTTGAGAAGCGTGGCCGCCCCGCTCTCGCCGAAGGTCCGGGCTCGTCGCTTCATCTGCCAGAACGTCAGAACACGCAGCGGTGAGAGAACTCCTCCGAACGACGGCCCGCCGAACGACGCGAACTCCTCCAACTGGCAGGCTTGATATGTGGCTTCCGCATTAAAGGCTTTGCGATCCTCACCGGGCGCCGCTCCCGCCCCGTCGCTACTCATGCCTGCCTCCGCGTCAATCACCTCGTATGCCCTCTGTACTGGTTCGGGCAGGACCAGGGGTGCAGCGTCCAGCAGGGCGCTCTGCAGGATCGTGCGCAGAGCCTGACGCGTCTGTGGCGTGTCCGCGAGCAACGCCGCGTAGTGGTCGACGAGCCAGTCGATCCCGGCGCTGGGCTCCTCGTGTGCGGTGCCGGAGGATGCGGTGTCCGGTGGCGCCGCGTCGACCGGCACGGCGTACGCCCCACCTGGATGGTCTGCGAGATCTTCGTCGCTCCAAGCCTTGCTCGGCCAGTGCAGGCCGACCAGCAGGGGCCGGTATCCGCCGGGGCGCTCAGCCAGCGCGCCCCGGTCGTCGGCACAGGACTCCATCGCCGTGATCCAGCGGCTGTACTGGATGCGGGATCCCGGGACGTCTGCGTTCCAGCCGTGGCTAAAGAGGAACACGTCCGTGGGGCGAGCGGCAGCGGCATGGCGGAGCAGGACCGGACTGTACGGTCCGTTGGCCTCCACCCGTTCGCGGCCTTTGGCGTCGAAGGCGACGAGATGGTACTGGGTTTCGGTCCCCGGTACGGTTTCGGCAGGCATTCGATCCTCCTCAGGTGACTCCAGGCGCTCCAGACGTGCTCCGTCACTGGCGAACGGCCCGAACAGCGGGGTCCCCAATGACGATGTAGTTTCGCGCGTCGTTGTTGGCAGTCCACAGTCCGACCAGGTCCCGGTCCCCAACGCGCAACCCCACGCGCTCGAGCAGGTCCAGCTTGCTGGTGAGCTCTGTGGAGACCTCCGCATACCGTGACTTCAGGGACTCCATGGCGTGGCCGATCCTGTTGCCGTCGAGGGCGGCCAGCAGAGTGCTGGTCATCGCGGTGATCTGCGGAGTCAGGCCGCCCCACAGAAACGAGCAGCTCCACGCGCGGTCCACGTGGCCGACGAAGGCCAGTGCACCGCCAGCGGCGTTGCCGAGCAGCCGCTGAGGGAGGCGGGCCACGAAGGGCGATTCAGCGGCAGGGGGAGGCTGGTTGGCGGCGTTCTCCGGGAACTCGGCCACGGCGGGCGTACCGGCCCCATAGCAACAGAAGGAGAACATGACCCGCGGAATGACCGGGCGATCGTTGGGGACGTCCGCTCCTGCCAGGTAGTGGTCGCCGCAGATCCTGCCCGGCTTCGTCAAGGGACCGGGCCAGTCCTGGCAGAGCAGTGCGCCCTGGGTCTCTCGCCGCCCGTCGGCCGAACGGCCCAGGCCATGGGTCGCAGTGAAGATTACTTCGGGGGCTGATGCGTCGAACAGTAGACTGTGGAGGCGCTCCTTGATCGCCCCCTCGCCGATGTCGTGGGTGAGACCGACTCCGGGGGCGAGTGAGGCCAGATCGACGGCGAGCGGCTCGATCAGCCGTGACGCGCTGAGCGCCGTCGGCGTGTCACCGGGGTTGCGTGTGCCGAACAGGTGCACTCGTGGTCCCTCGCGCGATGCCGGCTCAGAGACGGAGCCTCTCTCACCGGCGATCACTGAGACCGCGTAGGACTCGTATTCCTCAGCGGTGTCGAAGTGCACACGGCCCACCGCGTAACTGACACCGAGCCGGTATTGGAAGGAGAAGGGGATCTGTTCCGGGCTGCCTGCCAGCAGCAGGTAATACGGCATGATCCGCGGGTCCACGGGTCCAGGCGCAAGGCGATGCCGCGACCGGAACTCCTCAACGGTCTCTCCGGTCTTCACCGTGAGTTCCCGGTACAGATCGCCGGCTTGCTGCTGCCGCAGGCGCCGCAGGGGTTCGAGGGCAGCCAAGACCGCCGGGTCCGTCTCCTCCGGTGTGAGCAGTGCCCAGCCTACCGACGCCAGCTCCTCGGGATTCCGTCCATACATCACCGCCAAGTGCGCTTCGTCCCGGTGACGTCGGTTCCTGAGCTCCAGAAGATGCTGTCCCTCTGACTGAACCCCGCCTTGGATCTGCTCGGCCAGAGCAGAAAGCGGCGTCGGGGCGAAGAGATAAGAACCGGTGTCCGCGTCGACCCCGTTGAAGATGGCCTGCCACTCTTCGGTTCCAGGCACGTCGCCTGCGCCGGGTGCATGGGACATGGCCGCCTCCTATACCAGCAGGATGATGAGGAGGATGATCACCCCGAACTGGATGAGGCAGAGCACGGCGAGCATCTTCAGAGCGCTGCGGGCGGCCCACATCAGCCGGCCGCGCTGCGCCTCCTCCATGGAGGCCGCACGGAATTCGCGTTCTGTCGCTGTCAGGTCCTCATCCTTGCCCAGCGCCAAGCGGGGAATCTCGCGTGACGGGGCCAGGAGTGCCTTGGGCCGCCCGCTGCGCTGCCAGTCGTGCGCGGTGACCCGCCATGGGAGGAGGTTGGCCCAGCGCCAAAAATCGTTGCTCCGCTGCACCGCTGTGATGAGTCGATCGTGCTCGAGCTCGTACCAGGTGTTCTGGGCACGAGTGTCGGCCCGGATGAGATGCGAGTCCTCCAACACCCTCAGTAGCTGTGCGCCCTCCTCCCCCGGTGCTGGTCTTGTGACCGTCTGGCTGCGGAAGCCCTGTGTTGTGATCAGGTGGTTCTCGAACCAGTCGCGTATCGCCTGCTGGGGCACGCCCGTCGTCGATGCAGCGTCGGACACGCAGTCCCCGTAGAACCGGCTAAGTGCGTCGTCGATGTCGGCCGCCTCTACGTCGTCGATGCTGATGGCATCGAAGCCTTCGTGACTCGCCGCTTTGACCTCTCGCCACAGGCGGTGGCAGACGACCTGCAGTTGAACGGGCTCCACGTAGGGTGTCTGCTGCCACTCGCTCGGGTGATCGGGACTGCTCACCTTGGTCGTGGCCAGCCGCTCGATGAGTGCCTGTGCCCCGGCGTCCGAGAATCGGACTCCCCGGTTCTCAGCTGGACGCTGGATCGCCAGGCGCGCCTCCTGATGTGTGAGGAAATCGAGGCGGTACCGCGCGCGCAGCTGGCCAGGGAGAAGCTTGCGGTACGGCTCCAAACCCCCCATGTAGTCCTCGCGCATCGCGAGCAGCAACCAGAGCCTGTGTGGCCAGGTCCGTTCAGGGGGCTCGTCCGGAGCCTGGGGTTCCGTCACCTGATCGGGGGCATCGGGCCCACAGGAACTGGCGAAGTTGCTCAGCACGCCGCCCAGTTCCTCGAAGAACTCCGTCTTCTGCTCCCAGTCGGTGGGGTCGAGGGTCAGGACCTCCTCGAATTGGTCGATGAGCAAGACCGGCTCCTGTAGTGGGCCGAATGGCGGCTCGGCCTCAGCCATGGCGCGATCAAGGACCTGCCGAAGCGTGCAGGACGCGAACAGTTGCGGATCGGTGGACCGCTGGCCGAGCAAGTGTAGCGCCAGACTGTAGACATACCGATTGCGGACCTGTAGTCCGGGCGGCGGGAGTTTGTCTACTCGAGCCGGCCCAAGGGAACGGAAGCCGCCTTCGGCGAGGATCCCCATAACCGCTGACTGGATCAGAGAGGTCTTCCCGGCCCCGGACGGTGAGTGGAGCAGCACTACACGTTCTGCGACGACGAGATTCGCGAGCTCGCTGGCTTCGCGCGCACGGTTCGGTAGATGTTCGCCCGACTGGAAGGCTCGCGGCCCGATATATGGATTGCTGCGCGAACCGGTCACCCAGGTGGTCGGCATGGTTTCGGCTTTCATCGGACACCTCCCTCCAGCTGCCGTTTCAGCTCAGCGAGGAAGTTCTGGGTGGTGCCCCAGAAGATCTTTACGTTGTCTGGCCGAAAATACGACTGCAGATACTTTTGTGCAGCTTCCGGCTCGATGAGCTCATTGTCGGGCCGGAGCTGGACCGCAACGTTGTCCGAATCGCTCACCCCTGGGTAGCCGAGGAAGCTCTTTATGCTCTGGAAGACCACTCGAAAATCCCAGTCGTCCAGCTGGTATCCGAGGAACATCAGCGAGGCACCGCTCATGTTGCCCCGCACGAGTTCGGGAACCTCGGGGCGTTTGTCGATCCATGCGGTGAGCCATGCGAAATAGTCATCCTCCGTCAGGACGAGTGAAGTCGGGTTCTCGAGACGCCCGAAGAGGTGATAGACCCAAGGTTTCTCCACCGACGGCAGAACGGAGGTGTCGACTCTGTTCCATTGCGCGCGGGGTGTCCACGGGAAGCACATAGTCACCGGAGATTTGTTCTCTCCTTCTCGCAGGGCGGCTTGGAGGAGGTCGGTCCACCCGGTAGTCACATACACCTTGATCGGCAGCGACGCAAGGACGCGATACGGATCGTCGTCGCATGCGGCGCGGAGCTTGCGTCCAACCTCGACTATGGCACCCGCAGGATCCTCTTCTATCGTCGAAGACGATAGCGAGGTAAACGGGTCGGCGCCCTCGGCGTTGGCCTTCCTCTCCCGGAATTCGGTTTTCAAATAGTCCTCTAGGTAGGCGCTGACCATGTTCGGTGAATAGGAGACGCGGAGGTATTGGGCGACCTGGGCAAGATTTCCGTGCCCGTGCGGGGCAATCGGCATCTGCCAACGACGCACCCACCTGCGGGCGATCTCCTGCCGCGAACCCAGGATCCCGTCAGCCAGACCGGGCCCGAGGATGGGAGTGAATCGGCCACTCCGGGCCATGGTTACCAAAGCTGTCCAAGTCTTCGTCAGGTCACCGGTGGGCGTCAGGCGGTGATATGCCTGGCCGGAGCGCAGCCGGGAGAAGAGCACGGGAACCCACCAGTCCGGCCGATCCCGGATCGCGTTCCGCGCGGTGGCCATCGCCCGGTCGACGGCCAGATCTTCCGCGAATCTCTTGAAGAACGTGGGCGTGAAGATGTCGGCGGATGTCTTGGTGATGTTGCCTTGCATTGCCACAACGGCGCCGACACCCGCACTCGCCAGCCTCGGTCCGAGTGCTGCTAGCACGCCATTGTCGTCACTGCGCAGTTCGTCGTCGTCGCCATGGAAATCGGCATCGCTGCCAGCGGACTGACAGGAGATCAGAACCGCCAGAGTTGGCTTCCGTTCGAGTCCACGGATACGGTCGGCAAGTTGGACCGCGTCGACCGGGTCGGCGGTACCGTCCGACGACTCCAAGAATACTATGGGGCGATCGTGGTACATGGTCCCGTGGCAGACGATGTAGAGTATGTCGAAAGCACCCTGGAAGTCGTCTATGCGCCGCATGATCTGGTCCAAGGTCGGCCGAGCTTCCGGCCCGGCGAGCGTCTGGCATCGATAGGGTTGGAGCGCAGTCCAGGCGTGTTGCAGTTCTTCATTAACGTTGATGGGAGCCAGCGGCTTCCGTTGTGGCCCCGGTGCGAACTCGTGCAAATTGTTCGGCGAGGCGATCACGATAAGAGCCCGTGTGTCATGTGCGGGACGTGAGGGCAGCGGATTCCAGTCGGCGTTGGCGAGGTACCTCGACAGCAGCATATTGCTGCTCGTGGCTATAGGATGACTTCCGTCAGGTGTGCGCAGCAGCTCCCAATGGACCGAATGATACTTCGCTGGACCATCGAGATGAATACGGAAATGCACATTGCTGCCGCCTGCAGCAGCAATTGCCTTTTCGAAGAAATTGGCTGTTTCGTCTGACTGACCGAACACCATTTCAGTCAGAGTCCGACCGTAGGCGTCGGCGTCATCCAGGTGCCGCCCGAGTTCTTCTAGATCTATCGATAGCGGCGCACTCGGATGCTGCGGCCAGTCGGCTGAAGTGGAGTCCCAGTAGCGAAGGTTGATATCGAAAGCATCCTGGTATTTCTTCCAGGCCAAGCCGAACTCAAAGTTGACGTCAGACATGACTCCTCCGCATTGCCATGCGGGGACGCCAGATGCGACACCCGGTGTCTGCGTGAATCCCCGATAGTTTCAGTCTCATCCGGCGGAGGGCGGGGGGCAACATCTCCACAAGGAGGCCTGCTTGGGTGGTCGTGGTCCCGGCCAGACACACCGGATCGAAGGCTGGTTGTGCTCGGGAGCGCGCCGCCCGCGTGCCTCCCCGGTTTGGCTGGACATCCATCCACGCCTCTCGCTGTTGGTGGACATTGCGCTCGCCGTCGAGGCCGGTGACCTACCACGCTGTTCACCGTATGCTCGAGCGGGCGAAGCCAAGACTGGGACGTCCGCGACGCTGCACGCGCTGCGGCACACCGCCGCCCATCGGATGGCCGAGGACCCCAGCCTCCCTCTCACCGACGTCCAACTCGTCCTTGGTCCGGTCGCGTGATCCGGCCGGACTGCCGACCGATTTCACGACAGGGAGATCGTGTCGAACAGCGGCCGACGGGGAAGGTGGGGCAGTGCTGGACGGGCCTCCGCCAGTGACGGCCGGTCGATGCCCGGTCGGCCGAACGTCAGAGAGTGTGGCTGCTCGTGTCGCCGGCCGTTGCTCGCGGGACACCTGGTGGTGTGGTGCCGAGGGATGCTCTGCGCGGACTGGCGCGACGATGGTTCGGCGGGTGCCGGTTCCGGGGCGAAGTCCTCAGTGAGGTTAACCAGCAGCGAGACCTGGGCTCGGGGAAGTGCTTGCCCAGACCGCATTCGGAGCCCGTCGGAGCCCATCCAGCAGCGGGGAACGCGGAGAGCCGAGGGCTGCCGCGGCGGCTACCGCAATCTAGCCCACCCCAACTTCCGCAGCGGGAGACGATCGTCCCCGGCATGCTGGGCGCCGGCACCGTCGCCGAGGGGACCGTGATCGCGGCCTATGCGGCGATCCCGATCCCCGACGACGTGCCGTTCGACATCGCCGCCCTGATCGGCTGCGGTGTCACCACCGGAATCGGAGCAGCTCTAAACTCCGCCAAGGTGAAGCCGGGTTCGTCGCTCGTCGTGATCGGCCTCGGCGGCGTCGGCATCAGCATCCTGCAGGGCGCCAAGGTGGCGGGCGCGACACAGATCATTGCCGTGGACCCGACGCCCAACCGCCGCGAGTGGGCGCTGAAGTTCGGCGCCATGGATGCGGTCGCCCCCGACGAGCTGACCGAGGTGACCAGGCGCGTCACCGGAGGCTTCGGCTTCGACTACCTTCGAGGCCGTCGGCAAGGCCGGCACGCTGCGCGCCGCGTACGACGCGACTCGCCTCGCATGGCCGAACTGGTCCTCAACGAGAAGGTGATCCTGCCCTGCTTCTACGGCGGCGACGGCATCCGCCGTACCTACGCCACGATCATCGACTGGCGCGCGGGCCACATCGACCTGGAGTCGATGATCACCCACCACGTCCCGCTGACGGACATCAACGAGGCGATCCGTCAGATGCACACCGGCGAGGCACTGCGCACGATCGTCGACATCTCCTGAGTCGCTCTCGCCTGCGCCCCTCGCCGTCCCCCGGCCGGCAGCGGCGTGGGCCCGGCCGATCTCAGCCCGGTTCTGGACGACCAGAGACGGCCGAGCAGGTGAGTTCTGGGCGCGGATTGAGGTTAACGACGAACCTGAGATCAGCCGACGTCGATCGCTGCTCGCGGGATCGAGAGGACGCGCCTGGCGTGGCTCTTCCCTACGTCAGGCAACGTGCTTGCTCTCTCTAGAAGTAGCCAAGACTCTTGGGTGAATAGGAGATGAGCAAGTTCTTCGTCTGCTGGTAGTGGTCCAGCATCATCTTGTGGGTCTCGCGGCCGATGCCCGACTGCTTGTAGCCGCCGAACGCCGCGTGGGCCGGGTACGCGTGGTAGCAGTTCGTCCAGACGCGGCCCGCCTGGATCGCGCGGCCCGCGCGGTAGGCCGTGTTGCCGTCGCGGGTCCAGACGCCCGCGCCCAGGCCGTAGAGGGAGTCGTTCGCCGTGCGGATCGCGTCGTCGAAGTCGGTGAAGGAGGTGACCGCGACGACCGGGCCGAAGATCTCCTCCTGGAAGATCCGCATACGGTTGTCGCCCTCGAAGATCGTCGGCTGGACGTAGTACCCGCCCGCCAACTCACCGTCGTACTCGATTCGCCGGCCACCCGTCAGGATCTTCGCGCCCTCCTGCTGGCCGATGTCCAGATACGAGAGGATCTTCTGGAGCTGGTCGTTGGACGCCTGGGCGCCGATCATCGTGTCCGTGTCCAGCGGGTGGCCCGGGAGGATCTTCTCCGTGCGGGCGATCGCCGCATCCAGGAACTCGCTGTAGTGGCCCCGTTGGATCAAGGCCCTTGACGGGCACGTGCAGACCTCGCCCTGGTTCAGGGCGAACATCGTGAAGCCCTCGAGCGCCTTGTCGCGGAAGTCGTCGTCCGCCGCCCATACGTCGTCGAAGAAGATGTTCGGCGACTTGCCGCCCAGCTCCAGCGTGACCGGCTTGATGTTCTCGGAGGCGTACTGCATGATCAGCCGCCCCGTCGTCGTCTCGCCCGTGAAGGCGATCTTCGCGACGCGCGGCGAGGACGCGAGCGGCTTGCCCGCCTCCGCGCCGAAGCCGTTGACGATGTTCACCACACCCGGCGGCAGCAGGTCGGCGATCAGGCTCATCCAGAAGTGCACGGACGCCGGGGTCTGCTCGGCCGGCTTGAGGACCACCGCGTTGCCCGCCGCGAGCGCCGGGGCGAGCTTCCAGACCGCCATCAGGATCGGGAAGTTCCACGGGATGATCTGCGCGACCACGCCCAGCGGCTCGTGGAAGTGGTACGCGACGGTGTCGTCGTCGATCTCGCTCAGCGTGCCCTCCTGGCCGCGCAGCGCCCCCGCGAAGTAGCGGAAGTGGTCGATCGCGAGTGGGATGTCGGCGGCCAGGGTCTCGCGGACCGGCTTGCCGTTCTCCCAGCTCTCCGCGACCGCCAGTTCCTCCAGGTGCGCCTCCATCCGGTCGGCGATACGGAGGAGGATGTTCGACCGCTCGGTCGCGGCCGTACGCCCCCATGCCGGGGCCGCCGCGTGCGCCGCGTCCAGAGCGCGCTCCACGTCCTCGGCCGTGCCGCGGGCGACCTCGGTGAAGGAACGGCCGTCGACCGGGCTCGGGTTCTCGAAGTACTGCCCGCGGGCGGGGGCGACGTACTCACCACCGATCCAGTGGTCGTAGCGGGCCTGGTACGACATGATCGCGCCCTCGGTCCCGGGTGCTGCGTAACGGGTCATGGACATGGCCTCCCTCGGACCGCGCCGGCCGTCCCTGACCGGCGCTCACCGCCGAGAGTGCGCCGTCCGACGTTGCAACACCGTTGCGCCTGCCGACAGTTCCGCGTCCAGGGCCCGCAGTCGGGCCAGCACAGGCGCCAGTCCGGAGCTCGGTACGACCTCCGACAGCGCCCGCCACATCTCCACGTCGTCCTCGCCCCACGCGCTGTAGGTCCAGTCCGCGAGCAGCACCGGATCGCCCCGGTCCACGAGCGCCGCCCGCAGCCGGTCGGCGAGCCGCTCGCGGAGCCGTACGACCCCCGGTGCGCGGGAACCGGGCAGCAGAGGACCCGCGTACTCGCCGAGCGCCGCCGACACCGCGCCCGAACCGAGCCGCCGGTCCACGGTGCCGAAGTCCGCGTCCACCACCGCGTCGAGCCGGTACGGGCGGGAGCGCAACAGCTCCGCGCCGAGCAGCCCCCGCAGCCGGGACAGCTCCGCCCGCAGCGTGACCGGGGTGACCGACTCGTCCTCGTACAGGAGCGTCAGGAGCTCGTCGCCGTTCACCCCGTCGGGGCGATGCGCGAGGACGACCAGGATCTCGCTGTGCCGCCGGCTCAGCCGCAGCCGGCGGCCACCGACGCTCAGCAGCGCCTCGTCCCGGCCCAGCGCGGTCAGCCGCACCCGGTCCGCGTCCGGGGCGGGAGCGAGCAGGGCCAGCTGGGACTCGGCCGCCCGCGCCACCGCCTGCACGAACGCCAGGCTGTGTGGATGGGCGAGCCGGTCCCCGCCCGTGATGTCGACCGCGCCGAGCAGCCGTCCGGTCCGCGGGTCGTGTACGGGAGCGGCGGCGCACGTCCACGCCTGCACCGGCCGACGGAAGTGCTCGGCGCTGAAGACCTGCACCGGCCGGTCCACGGCGATCGCGGTCCCCGGCGCGTTCGTCCCCGCCACCGACTCCGACCAGCGCGCCCCGGCGACGAAGTTCATCACACAGGCCCGGCGCAGCGTCCCGGGATGACCCTCCACCCACAGCATCCGGCCTGCCGCGTCGCAGACCGCGAGCAGATGCTCCCCATCCGTCGCGTACGCGCCCATCAGCTCGCGGATCACCGGCATCGCGGCGGACAGCGGATGCTCCTCCCGATGCCCGGCGAGCTCCTCGTCGGCCAGCTCCACACAGGCCGCGCCGTCCGGGCTCACCCTGGCCCGCGCCGAGCGCCGCCAGGAGTCGGCGACCAGCGGCCGTACCGGAGGGAGCTGCACCCGGCCGCCGCTGGTGAACGCCTCGTGCGCCCGCTTCAGCGCCCCGGTGTCCGGCTCGGACGCCACCCACGCATCGCTCAACTCGGCCTCCACGTCGAGGTCCACCGTTCCCTTCGTGGCCATCGTCGTGCGCGCGGGAGCCGCCCACAAGCGTGCGGACACCGCGGCACACGCCCCCTGTCCTGACACCGCCACCAGGCCCTCACGTAGAGTGGGGCTCGGGCCGTGACTGGCGCTTGAGGTGGATCACCACCGGGGAGCGGCCCCGCGGACTCCACGCACCCGCGCGGATCCGTCGCTGCCGTGCGCCTGGGCGATCACCTGTCATCGACGACGCCCAGGAGTGGCCCATGTCCACCAGCACCGCTTCCCTCATGGACGGCACCGCGCTCGCCCGCCGCACGGTCGAGGAGACCGCCGCGCGTGCCGCCGAGATCACCCGCCGCACCGGCGTCACGCCCTGTCTCGCCACGGTGCTCGTCGGCGAGGACCCGGCCTCCGTCACGTACGTGAAGATGAAGCAGAACCGGTGCGCGAAGGCCGGAATCCGCTCCAAGCACGTGGAGCTACCCGCCTCGACGACAACCGAGGAGCTCGTCGATGCGATCACCGCGCTCTCCGAGGACCCCGAGGTCCACGGCATCCTGCTCCAGCACCCGGTCGGACCGCACATCGACGAGCGCGCCGCCTTCGAGGCGATCGCGCCGGAGAAGGACGTCGACGGTGTCACCATGGCCTCCTTCGCCGCCATGGGCTTCGGCCTCCCGGGCTTCGTCTCCTGCACCCCCGGCGGCATCATGCGCCTGCTCGACGCGTACGACGTCGAGCTGAGCGGCAAGCGGGCCGTCGTCGTCGGCCGCTCCGCGATTCTCGGCAAGCCGGCCGGTCTGCTGCTGCTCAGCCGCGACGCCACCGTCACGTACTGCCACTCGCGCACCACCGAGCTCTCCTCGATCGTCCGCGAGGCCGACATCCTCGTGGCCGCCGTGGGCAAGCCCCGCTTCATCAAGGGTGAGGACATCAAGCCCGGCGCGGTCGTGATCGACGCGGGCTACAACCCCGGCAACATCGGCGACGTCGACTTCGAGACAGCCGCCGAGCGAGCCTCGCTGATCACGCCCGTACCCGGTGGTGTGGGCCCGATGACCATCGCCGTGCTCCTCGCGCAGACCGTCGAAGGGGCGGAGCGCCAGCTCGGCCTCTAGCACGAGGGTTGGGTGTCGCGCGACCCCTGAGTGAACTGACTTTGTCACCGTTCTGTACGCGGTGTGCTGCAACTTGCCTTCAGGCAACAGAAGCTGACGGTTCGTGAGTGACCCTGGTCGCCATGTCCCGGCTCTCCGTCGACCTGCTGCCGCCGCTACGGCACCTCCTTGTGCCCGTCCTTCTCCTGGTGGCGGCTCTCGTGGCCGTGAGCTTTCACGGCGGCGGGGGCGCGGGCCGGTTCTCGGCGGACCCGGAGGACCGGGGGGATCTGGGGTCCGCGACGGCACAGGCCGCGAGCCGCGAGCTCGCACCCCAGGGCGGGGCCACTACGCGCAGGCCCTCGCGCCGCCCCGGCTTGCCCGCCGCCCGCCCGTCCGCCCCACGCTCGCCGAGCGCCGGCCCGTCCGGCGCGAGCTCGCCCGTTGCGTACGAGGAGCTCGCGCCGGGGGAGTGCTTCGACATCGACCGCGAGGCGCCGGGCACCGTCGTGCGGCGCGGCTGCGAGCAGCCGCACGACGCCCAACTCGTCGCCAAGCTAAGGCTGTCCGGTGACCACGCCGCCGACCGGGACATACGCGACGCGGCCGCGGCTCTCTGCCGAGAGCCGTTGCGCCGCAAGGCCGCGGAGCAGCCGTACGGCACGCGCTGGATCACCTTCGTCCAGTACCCGTACCGCAGCAGCTACCTCCTCGGCTCCGACTCGGTGGCCTGCAGCCTCGCCGCCCACACCCCGAACTCCGCCACGGGCGGCACGGCTCGCGAGCTCACCGCGCCGCTCCAGTGACAGTGATGGTGATGGCGACGCCTCAGTCCTCTCCCGCCACCGCAGTCGCGAGCGCTGCGGCCGGGTCCGGGTCCGCGGGACCGGCCGGGACCCAGTGTCCGCGCTCCTTGCGGTAGGGCCACCAGCGTCCGTCCTCGCCGAGCCGCAGCTGCGCCTCGGCACCGACCACGGTCCAGCGCGCCGCCCCCGCCGGCCTCAACACCGGCCGGTCGGCGTCCTCCCAGGCTTCCGTGAGCAGCGTCCTCGCCCGTGCCAGCGCCTCGGCGTCCGGCGTCCATTCCTCCTCCAGCACGGACAGGGCGGCCGCGCCCCCGTACCGCCACGCGCGCGTGGCCAGGTCCAGCTCCGCCCGCCGTCGCCCTGACCCGGTGGCGAGCCGGGCCGCGATCCCCGAAGGGACGGACCCGGCGGCCGCCAGCCGTACCGCGTCCTGCCCGACCGTCAGGGAGGGTTCCATCGCGGTCTGTTCATGACCCGGGGCGAGCGCATCGGCAAGCAGCCGATGCGCCCGCCCGGCCGCGTCCGCCGCCAGGAACTCCAGCGCCGACGGGTCGACACCGGGCGCCGGGTCCGTCTCCGTGTCCAGGGACGGCGGCACGCCCGGCGCCGACAGCAGCATCGGTGGGGCCGGCAGCGGCGGCAGGATGTCCCGCGCGGCGAACGCCTCCGCGGCCGGGACGCCTCCGGCCTCCACCTCCTCCTCGGCGGAGTCGCCGGCGGCCGGAGCCGCCCGCGCCGCGCTGCGCTCCTGCAGCTCGTCGAGGAGCGCCCGCTCACCGCGCCCCCGCATCAGCAGCAGCACGAACGGGTCCTCGTCGAGCAGCCGCGCCATCTGGTAGCAGAGGGCCGCCGTGTGCGGGCAGTGGTCCCAGGCCTCACAGCCGCACTGGGGGTCCAGATCGCCGATGCCCGGCAGCAGTTCGAGCCCGGCCGCCGCCGCGTCCTCCACCAGATGCGGCGGCATCTCGTGGTCGAGCAGAGCCGCGATGTGCCCCGCGCTCTCCACCGCGAGGGCGAGCAGCCGGTCCCACTCGTCCGCCGACAGCTCCTGCAGCAGCACATCGCTGCGGTACGAGGAGCCGTCGTCGTCCCGTACGACAGCCGTGATCCGTCCCGGCCGCACCGCGACCGCGCCCACCGCACCCTCACGGGCGTGCTTGCGCCCCTTCTTCAGCTGCCGGCCGTCGAGCGCCGTGTCCTCGAGCGCCTTCAGCCAGGCCCGGCCCCACCACGTGCGGGCGAAACCGGAACCGCGGGCCGGCGGCAGCGCCGCGAACGTCCGCTCGTCGTCGTGTGCGTACCCGCTCATCGTCCGTCCCCTCGCAGCTGGACCAGATCCGCCAGCTCGGCATCCGTCAGTTCGGTCAGCGCCGCCTCGCCCGCGCCGAGCACCGAGTCGGCCAGCGCCCGCTTGCGCAGCAGCATGTCCGCGATCCGGTCCTCGATCGTGCCCTCGGCGATCAGCCGGTGGACCTGCACCGGCTGGGTCTGCCCGATGCGGTACGCGCGGTCGGTGGCCTGGGCCTCCACGGCCGGATTCCACCAGCGGTCGTAGTGCACGACATGCCCGGCCCGGGTCAGGTTGAGCCCCGTGCCCGCCGCCTTCAACGACAGCAGGAAGACGGGGACCTCGCCGTCCTGGAAGCGCGTGACCATCGCCTCGCGCTCGGCGACGGGCGTGCCGCCGTGCAGGAACTGCGTCCGTACGCCCCGCGCCGCCAGGTGCTGTTCGAGCAGCCGCGCCATCTGTACGTACTGGGTGAAGACCAGGACACTCGCGTCCTCGGCGAGGATCGTGTCGAGCAGCTCGTCGAGGAGCTCCAGCTTGCCCGATCGGCCGTCGATGCGCGGCCGTTCCTCCTTCAGGTACTGCGCGGGATGGTTGCAGATCTGCTTGAGCCCGGTCAGCAGCTTCACCACCAGTCCGCGCCGCTCCATGCCGTCGGCATCGGCGATGGCCGCGAGAGTCTCCCGCACCACCGCTTCGTAGAGCCCCGCCTGTTCCTTCGTCAGGGAGACCGCCCGGTCGGTCTCGGTCTTCGGCGGCAGCTCGGGTGCGATGCCGGGGTCCGACTTCCGGCGGCGCAGCAGGAACGGGCGGACCAGGGCGGCGAGCCGCTCGGCGGCGGCCGGGTCCTCACCGCCTTCGACGGCCGAGGCGTAGCGGGAGCGGAAGGTGCCGAGCCGACCGAGGAGGCCGGGCGTCGTCCAGTCGAGTATCGCCCACAGCTCGGAGAGGTTGTTCTCGACGGGAGTGCCGGACAACGCGACGCGCGCCTTGGCTCCGATGGTGCGCAGCTGCTTGGCGGTGGCCGAGTACGGGTTCTTGACGTGCTGGGCCTCGTCCGCGACGACCATGCCCCACGGCCGTCCGGCCAGTGGCTCGGTGTCCAGCCGCATGGTGCCGTACGTGGTGAGGACGAACTCGCCGTCGGCCAGGCCCTCCAGGCTCCGGGCCGGGCCGTGGAAGCGGCGCACGGGCGTGCCGGGCGCGAACTTCTCGATCTCCCGCTGCCAGTTGCCCATCAGCGAGGTCGGACAGACGACGAGGGTGGGACCCGCTGCGGCGGGCTCGGTCTGCCGGTGCAGATGGAGCGCGATGAGCGTGATCGTCTTGCCCAGACCCATGTCGTCGGCGAGACAGCCGCCGAGGCCGAGGGAGGTCATCCGGTGCAGCCAGTTGAGGCCGCGCAGCTGGTAGTCGCGGAGCGTCGCGGCGAGCGCGGCGGGCTGGGCGACCTCCTGAGGCCCGCCCTCGGGGTCGGCGAGGCGGGCGCGCAGCTGCTCCAGCCAGCCGGTCGCGTGCACCTCGACCCGTCGGCCGTCGGCTTCCGTCGTCCCGGTGAGGACGGCGCCGAGTGCGTCCACGGGAGTGATCTTGCGGTCGTGCGAGGCGCGGGCGCGGCGCACCTCCGCCGGGTCGACGAGCACCCACTGGTCCCGCAGCCGGACCACCGGACGACCGGCCTCGGCGAGCTGGTCCAGTTCGGCACGGGTGAGCTGCTGGTCGCCGATCGCGAAGCGCCAGTTGAAGGCGAGGAGCGCGTCGGCGGACAGGAAGGAGGGGAGCGCGGAGGAGCGGTGGTCGGCGGGACCGTCGGCGGGGGCATGCTCGGCTTCGGCGCTCTTGGTGGCGTGCGTCGCGTCCGTAGCGTCGGAATCGCCGTCCGGCGGACCGATCACCGCGCGGACCGTGAGTCGGTGGGCCATGTCGCGCGGCCAGTGGATCTGGACGCCCGTCGCGGCGAGAGCCCGTGCCGCGGGGCCGAGCAGGTCGGTGACCTCGTCGTCCGCCAGCTCCACGGAGTCAGGGACCGCGGCCGAGAGCAGCGGGGTCAGCGGCGTCCAGGCGCGGGCGGCGCGGCGCAGCGCGAGAAGGGCATCCATCCGGGCCCGAGGCTCGAACATCGCGCCGGCGGTGCCCGATCCGGCCCAGACGTCCGCCGCGTCCGCGACGAGAGTCGGGTCGGCGACGCTGTGCATCTGCAGCACGGCCCGGAAGGCCGGAGCGTCCTGCTCGCCGAGACCGGGCAGTTCGAGGCGCAGGGAGAGGCGTACGCCTGCGTCATGACCGGCCGCCACGTCCGCCGCCCACGCGCGTTGCGCGGGCAGCTCCTGCGGCTCTTCGGCCGCGAACGCGGGCCCGCCGGCGGCGAGCGGCGCGGCCGGGGAGCGCGGCAGCGTGTCGGCGACCGCGTCCACGAAGGAGCGCAGCAGCCGCTCGGGTGCGGGAAGCAGCAGCGGACCGGCCCCGGACAGCGGTACGGCATGGGCGGTGGGCGGCATCGAGGCGGCGAGCGCCCGCAGCTCGGCCAGCTCCTCGGGGCCGAGTGGCCCGGCCCGCCAGGCGTCCCGGTCGGTGGTCGTGAGACCGGGAAGGAACAGGCCCTTGGCCCCGAGGTGCAGGGCGAAGAGAGCAGCGGCACCCCAGAAGGCGGCGGCGGGCGAGGACACGTCGGAGAAGCGGGCGCGAGTGAGGACCGGCAGAGCGTCCCGTACCGGGAGCAGGAGCGCGGGAACGGTGTGCGGGCGGACGTCGTCGGCCACCGCGCTCACCACGGTCAGCTCGTCCGCCACCAGGGTCAGCTCGTCGGCCACCGCCGACAGACGGTCGGTGGACAGGGACCCGTCCGGGGACCAGAAGGCGATCCGGCCGGCGCGCGACGGATCGGAGGGCAGGAAGACGGCGGAGCAGCGGGCGAGTTCATCGAGTCTCTGGGACGACGGCAACGCATTCCTCAAATTTGACTACTGGGCCGAGCGGCCGAGGGTACCTGAACCGACCGACCTCCCGTGAACGCGATCGACGTGACCTGGCTCACGTCCCCGTCGAACGACCGGACTCTCCGAACGCCCCGGGGTGGAGCCAGCCCCACCCCCACCCCCGGGCAAGCCCCCTGGAATCCCGGGGGGTGACGCCATGGCTCCGGACGATCACCGATCCGTACGTTCGAGGGAGTCCGGGCGACCCGCGCCCGGGCCCCGCCCACGGACACCGGAGACCGCCATGCCCCAGGCCACCGCAACGCTCACGGCGCCCGACCGGAGCCTTCTGGCACCCGATGGGGGCAGCGCCACCAGAAGGGGCGGTGGCAGCGAGTTCACACCCTTGCTGCGCATCGTGAAGGAGCAAGGGCTGCTGGAGCGCAGGGCCGGCTGGTACGCCCGTGGGATCGCCGTCAACTTCCTCGGCCTCGCCGCCGTCGTCACGGGTCTGGTCCTGCTCGGCCCGTCCTGGTGGGCCCTGCTGCTCGCCGTCCCGCTCGCCCTGCTCTCCGCCCGGGTCGCCTTCGTCGGACACGACGCCGGGCACTCCCAGATCTCCGGGGACCGGCGCCACAACCGGATCATCCAGCTCGTCCACGCCAACCTCCTGCTCGGCATGAGCCAGGAGTGGTGGAACGACAAGCACAACCGCCACCACGCCAACCCCAACCACCTCGACAAGGATCCGGACGTCGCTGCCGACATCCTCGTCTTCGCCCAGCACCAGACCACCGGGCGCGCCGGTTTCCGGGGCTGGCTCACCCGCCATCAGGCCTGGCTCTTCTTCCCGCTGACCACGCTCGAGGGCATCGCGCTCAAGGTGTACGGATTCCAGGCGCTGTTCTCCAAGGAGGGTCCGTACAAGACCCGGCGCGAGCGGCTCGTCGAAGGCGCCCTGCTCCTCGCCCACGTCGCCGGCTACGCCACCCTGCTGCTGACCACCCTCACCGTCGGTCAGGCCCTCCTCTTCACCCTGATCCACCAGATGCTCCTCGGACTGCACCTGGGCATGGCCTTCGCCCCCAACCACAAGGGCATGGAGATGCCCGACGCCCATCCTGACGGCGACAGCTGGGGCCATCTGCGCCGGCAGGTGCTCACCTCGCGCAACATCCGGGGCGGGATCCTCACCGACTGGTTCCTCGGCGGACTGAACTACCAGATCGAGCACCACCTCTTCCCGAACATGCCGAGGCCGCATCTTCGACTGGCGCAGCCCGCCGTGCGTGCGCACTGCCGTACGGTGGGTATCCCCTACACAGAGACCGGTTTCGTCGAGTCCTACCGACAGGCGCTCGGACATCTGCACGAGGTCGGGGAGCCGCTGCGCTCGGCAGCGTGACAAGGAGGCGTCGGACATGTCGACACGGACGAAGATCGTGATCGGGGGAGTGGCCGTCGGGCTGCTCCTGATCCCTCTCATCGGATTCTGGATGTCCCTGCTGGTGATACTCGGCGTGCCGGCCGTCGCCTACCTGGCCCTCGACCCGAGCCAGCGGCGCCGACTGCGCAGGATCTCCCGCAAGGAGCTGAACCGCTGACCTCCGCGGACCACCGCTGACCTCCGCGGACCACCGCGGACCGGGGTGAGCTGCGCGGACCGGGGTGAGCTGCGCGGACCGGGCTGACCTGCGCGGACCGGGCTGACCTGCGCGGACCGGGCGGAGCACCGCTGCCCCGGAGAACGCCTGACGTACGCTCGGTGGCGATCACCCGCACGTGATCATCGGAACGGAGAAGGGGAGCTCCACCTCATGAGCAACGCCACCGTCACGACAGTCAGCAGCAACGGCGTCTACTCGTTCACCAAGCCGAACAGGGACAGCATCACGCTGCTCGCCGGTCTGGGCGTGGAGGGCGACGTCCACTCCGGCGTCACGGTCAAGCACCGTTCCCGCGTGGCCAAGGACCCGACCGTGCCGAACCTGCGGCAGGTGCACCTCATCCACGCCGAGCTCTTCGACGAGGTCGCCGGGGCCGGTTTCGAGGTCACCCCGGGGGCGCTCGGCGAGAACGTCACCACCCGGGGCATCGACCTCCTCGGTCTTCCGACCGGCACCCGGCTGCACCTCGGTGCCGAGGCCGTCGTCGAGGTGACGGGCCTGCGCAACCCCTGCGCCCAGATCGACACCTACCGGCACGGGCTGCTGAAGCAGGTCCTCGGCCGGGACGAGAGCGGGCAGATCGTCCGCAAGGCAGGGATCATGAGCATCGTGCTGACCGGCGGCGAGGTGCGGCCCGGCGACCCGATCCGGATCGAGCTGCCGGCCGAGCCGCACCACTCCCTGGAGATGGTCTGAGCCTGGGCCCCCCTTGAGCCTCCGGCCTCGTGACCGTCAGTCCTACGGGGTCTCCAGCGCACAGGAGTTGACCACGTCACCGCCCGCCGGCCGTGCGATCGTACGGTCCGCGGGCGGAGCCGTGCCTTCCTCCACCCACTCCGTGAGCGCCGCGAAAGCCGAGCGGTAGCAGGGCAGGATCGGACGCAGCCGGTCCGGATATGTGTCGGAGAGACCGTCGGTGTGAGTGCCGTCCTGGACCCTGTAGTACCGGTGCAACCCGCCCCGCCCCCGGTCGTCGATCATCCGCGCGTACACATCGGAGTCGGTCGCGATGGGGAGGAGCGTGTCCAGATCGCCGTGGAGGGTGATCAAGGGCTTGCCGATACGTCCTGTCAGCGCGACCTCGGCGACGGCCCGGCGTACGGACGCGGGGCGGGTGGTGTAGTCGTACGAGGCGTCCGAGGCGCAGGGGGCGAGGATCTGCTCGATCGTCGAACCGGCCGTGGAGCCCGGGCACTCGGGGTCGTACGACGGATCGAACTCCGCCCGGAAGACCTTCTGCGTCAGCCCCCAGTACGCCTTCTCGTGGTACGGCCACAGGAAACGCGAATCCGGCGCGAAGCCGGCGTCGATCAGGTCCTCGTCCGAGGCCTGGCCGAGGGAGCGGGCGACGGTGACCGGAAGGCTCGTGAGCAGGTTCGGCCCGCGGGTCGTCCAGAGCACGCCCTCCCAGTCCACCCCGCCGTCGTACAGCTCCGGACGGTTCTCCAGCTGCCAGCGGGTCAGATAGCCGGCGTTGGAGATGCCCGTCATGTACGTGCGCTGGGGCGCCCGGCCGTAGCGCTCCCGTACGGCCCTCTTCGCCGCCTTCGTCAGCTCGGTCACCCGGCGGTTCCACTCGGCGACCGCGTCGCCGGGCCGGCGACCGTCGGTGAAGAAGTCCGGCCCGGTGTTGCCCTTGTCGGTGGCGGCGTAGGCGAAGCCCTGGGCCAGCACCTGGTCGGAGATGAGCGCGTCGGTGGAGTACTGGCGCCTGGTGCCGGGCGCGCCGGTGACGACCAGGCCGCCGTTCCAGTTCTCGGGGAGCCTGAGCACGAACTGGGAGTCGTGGCCCCACCCGTGGGTCGCGTTGAGCCGCGAGTCGTCGGGGAAGTAGCCGTCGATCTGGATCCCGGGGACGCCGGAGGGGTTCTTGGTGCCCTTCGCCGAGAGGCCGGCCTGGTCGGCCATGTCGGTGTACGGGGTGCCGGCCAGTCCCGCCGTCGTGAGATCCCCGAGGCAGGCCGTCTCCTGGTGCTCGGCGCCGGGAACATGGATCCGGTGCTGCCCCGCGCACATGGACGGCGGGCCCGACCGGGCGCCTGCGGGCCCGGCGGGACCGATGACGGTCAGCCCGGTCAGGAGCGCGACGAGCAACGGGACGCCTCGGTTCAGGCGCATGGACGGCCTCCGGTGGGACGACGGGAACGGGGTGTGCCGCCACATCGTGCGGCGCGCCCTCCCGTGCGGCCATGGTCCCGGCCCACACCTCGGGCCGTCGGCCCATGTGGGGCCGCGGGTGCGGGCCCCCGGCCTCAGGAGGGGCGCACCGCCATCGCGTCCAGGGCCTCCAGGAGGTCCGGCAGTTTCGGGCCGCGCGCCACCGGGAGGACTTCGCGGGGTTCGTCGTCCAGGAGGACGAAGGCCATGTCGTCGGTCCGCGCGACGAGCGACCAGCCGGGACCGTCGGCGCGCAGCATGCGCGCCCCGCCGGCGGCGAAGCTCGACCGCACCCGTCCCACCGGGGGTGCGTCCTCCAGATAGCCACGCAGCTCGGAGAGCGCGCGACGGACGCCGTCGTACGGATCGCGGGGAGCGTCGTCGCCGTCCCCGCCCCCGTCGCCGGTGCCCGGGCTGTCCGGCGTGCCGCCCGTCCCGGTGTCGGCCCCGGTCCGCGACTCGTCCGGTACGGATCGGTTGCCGGTGGCCGGGTCCGCCGTGTCGGCCCCGGCGTCCTCGGCTCCCTCGGCGTCGTCCATCTGCGCCCGCCAGGATGCCCACTGCAGCGCCACCTCGTCGGCGCCGAGCCTGCGCTGGGCCGGTCCCCAGGCGTCGTCGTCCGGCGGAGTGAGTGGCGTGCGGTCGCCCTCCTCCGGCTCCGGGTCGTGCGGGGCCGGGAGGTCAGGCGAAGCCGTCGCCACGGCGAGCGGCCAGCCGGGGAGCGCGGCCACGACCGAGCGCTCGTCGGGGGAGAGGTCGTACTCCATCCCGCAGTCCCAGGAGGCGATGGCCACCGCGACCAGCGAGACGTCGTCGATGGCCACGGTCCACCGGGCGCCCTCGCCGTCCTGGCCGAGGACGAGCCCGTACCCCTCGGCGTAGGGCTTGAGCTCCAGCGCCGCGCAGGCCGCCGGATAGTCGTCGCCCAAGGCGCTCGGGAACCGCGCGGGCGTGAGCAGCACCGCGGTCAGCACGTACAGCGCGTCGTCGTCGGCGGTAGCCACGTCAGCCTCCCCATCTGGTCGTCGGCGCACCTTAACCAGTGGGTAACCCGCGCGTCGAGAGTCTCCGGGAGGAATCTGGCACGGCCGATTCCGTACGGCTCAGGCCGTGGGCAGCCCGGGCAGTCCCAGGAGGGAGCGGGCCACGGTCTGCGGCGACTCGCCGCGCTCACGGGCGAGTGCGATCACGGCACGGCAGGCGAGCTCGTTGATGCCGAAGGAGAGGGCTTCGGGGGAGACCCAGGTGGCGGCCTCCTCGATCTGGTCCTGATCCTCCTCCACGCAGCCGGCCACGTACGTCGCCGCCGCCTCGAAGATGTTGTGCTGCCGCCGCACCCGGGGCGGCTCGGGTGTACCGTCCGGTGCCCGTCGCGCGGTCGGCAGGAGGGCATTGAGGAGTGCTCGCATTCGGGCCATGGCCTGCCGCCTTCCCCGGACACGGCTGCCCGGCACTTCCACCGTAGACAGGGAAGTGCCGGGACAGAAGGCCGCGTTGGCCGTGATGACGACCAAGTGGCTCATTCGCGAACGGCGAGCACCAGGTAACGGTCGTCCTCGTCGACGTAACTGACCATCCGCCATCCGGAACCGGAGAGAAGTGGGCGCAGGTTGGGCTCGGCGCGCAGATCGTCGTCGGTGATCTGCCGGCCGTGGCGGGCGGCGAGGGCGGCGCGGCCGATGGGGTGGAAGAGGGCGAGCTGTCCGCCGGGGCGGACCGCCCGGGCCAGTTCGCGCAGGTTCTCGGCGGGGTCCGCCAGATGGGAGATGAGACCGGCCCCGAACACCGCGTCGAGCGCGCCCTCGCGCAGCGGCAGCCGGGCGACGTCCGTGAGGAGCAGTTCGGCGGACTTGTCGCGCCCGGCCCGTACCGCCTGAGCCAGCATCTCCGGGGTGAGATCGGCGCCGATGACGGTCCCGGTCGGGCCCACGGCCGCACGCAGCGCGGGCAGGGCGCGGCCGGTGCCGCACCCCGCGTCGAGCACGGCGTCGCCGGGACGCAGTGCGAGATCGGCGACGGCCGCGGCGTAGGCGGGGCCGTCGTCGGGGAAGCGGGTGTCCCAGTCGGCGGCCCGGGGGCCGAAGAACTCCTGGACATGGGTGGGGTCATCGCTCATGCGTGCATGATGCCTCAGCCTCAGGGGTGAACGTCCTGTGCGCATGTTCGAGCGCGGCACGATCGTTCTGGAACATCTCTGTGTCATATTCCATCAGGTTTCGAAATGCGCCCCCGATGCGCCCCCTTGTCCGGACTAGCGTCCCTGGGTCATGGGACACCTGGACCACGCCACCTTCGGCTGGCTGACACCTGCGCTGTCGTACGCGATGGCCTGCATAGGCGCCGCCCTCGGGCTGCGCTGCACCGTACGAGCGCTCGACGCGACCGGCCGATCGCGACGCAACTGGCTGCTCACCGCCGCGTCCGCCATCGGCACCGGCATCTGGACGATGCACTTCGTCGCGATGCTCGGCTTCGGCGTGACCGGGACCGACATCCGCTACAACGTACCGCTGACCATTCTCAGCCTTCTCATCGCCATGGCGGTCGTCGGAGTCGGAGTCTTCGCCGTCGGCCACGGCCGCGACCGGGTCCGCTCACTCCTGATCGGCGGGCTCACGACCGGTATCGGCGTCGCGAGCATGCACTACATGGGGATGGCCGCCCTGCGACTGCACGGGCAGGTGACGTACGACCCCATGCTCGTCGCACTCTCCATCGTCATCGCGGTCGTCGCCGCGACGGCGGCGCTGTGGGCGGCGCTCAACATCCACGCCCCGGCCGCCGTGGCGGTCGCCTCGCTGGTCATGGGAGCGGCCGTCAGCAGCATGCACTACACGGGCATGTTCGCCGTCCGCGTCGAGGTCGCTCCCTCGACGGCTGCGCTGCCCGGGGCCACGGCGATGCAGTTCATCTTCCCCCTCGCCGTGGGCCTCGGCTCCTATCTCTTCATCACCTCCGCCTTCGTCGCCCTCTCCCCGACGGCCAGGGAGCGCGCGGCGTACGCCTCGGCCGAGCGCCTCACCGAGCCCGACGAACGCGCGGTCGACGTGGCACCCCCCGGCTACCGGCCTGAACAGGCCACCGCCGACACCGCGAGGGCAGCGGCCTCCTACGCCTACCCGGCGGGCCCCGTGGACGGCGGCCGGCACCACACGTAGGCCACCCCTGGGGCCGACCCGGGCCGGACCGGGTCATGCCTGGACCGGGCTCGAGCGGGACCTGAGCCGGACCCCGCGAGGCCGTGCCCGACGTGGGCCGTACCGACCCCGCCTCCGCGCCGACGCCGCACCGCGGCCCGCGCGGGACGCACACCGCACCTGGACAGACGCAGCCGGAACGAGGAGGCCATGCGAACTCCCCGCAAGACCAAGGACGCCGACACCCCGGCGCCGCAGGCGGCGCGCGGACGGCGCGCGCACGCAGGGCCGCCCGCCGACGAACCCGCGGAGCGTGCCCCCGAGGCACAGGCCGACCCGGGCGGTCGGGCGGTCAGGCCGTCCGCCCCGCCCCGACGCCGCGGGCTGCGCCCCAGGACCGTCCGGGCGAAGATCGTCTCGCTGCTGATGGTCCCCGTCGTGTCGCTGCTGGCCCTGTGGGGATTCGCCACCGTCACCACCGCTCAGGACATCGCCCGACTCCGCGAACTCCAGCGGGTCGACGCGGAGATCCGCGAGCCCGTCGCCGCCGCCGTCACCGCCCTGCAGGCCGAACGCCGTGCCGCCGTGCGCCAGGTCGCCGTGCCCGGCGCCGGACGCGTCACCGAACTCAAGGAGCAGATGCGGCGCACGGACGCAGCCGTCGCCCGGCTCCGCCTCGACGGCGGGCACACCGTCGGCGACACCGGGGACCTGCCCCGCAACGTCGCCGACCGGATCGGACGGTTCGTCACCAAGGCCGAGGGCCTCGACCGACTCCGTACCGCCGCGGCCGCAGGCAACGCCGACTGGGACCAGGTGTACAAGGAGTACACGGCCGCGATCACCGCCGCCTTCGCCGTCGACGGCGCACTGAGCGGCATCCAGGACGCGGAGATCGGCTCCGACGCGCGCGTGCTGCTGGAATTCGGCCGCGCCGGCGAGATGCTCGCCCGCGAGGACGCCCTGCTCGCCTCGGCCCACCTCGGCGGAGAGTTCGGTGCGGAGAGGCTCCGGCAGTTCACCGGGGCCGTCGAGACGCGCCGCACCCTCACCGAGGCCGCCACCGCCGACCTGCGCGGAGCCGAGCGCGCCGCCTGGGAGAACCTCGCCGCCCAGCGCGGCTACCAGCAGCTCACCGCCGCGGAGGACCGGGTACGCGCCGCGGCTCCCGGCCGCAAGGCCGCCCAGGCCGTGCCCGCCGCCACCTGGGACGACGCCATGGCGGTCGTACGCGGTGGGCTCAGCACCATCGAGACGGACGCCCGGCGCGCGGCGGCCGAACGGGCCGACCCGTTCGCGGGAGGCGTGCTGACGGCCGGAGGCGCGGCGGTGCTGCTCGGCCTCGCCGCCGTCGCCGCCTCCCTCGTCATCTCCGTACGCATCGGACGCGCCCTGGTCATCGAACTGATCAGCCTGCGCAACACCGCTCTGGCGATCGCCCGCCGTAAACTCCCCGCCGCGATGACGCGGCTGAGGGCCGGCGAGGAGATCGACGTCCAGGCCGAGGCCCCGCCGGGACCCGCCCCTCAGGACGAGATCGGCCAGGTCGGAGAGGCGCTCACCACCGTCCACCGGGCAGCGCTCTCCGCCGCCGTGGAACGCGCCGAACTCGCCAGTGGCATCTCCGGCGTCTTCGTCAACCTCGCCCGCCGCAGCCAGGTTCTGGTCCACCGCCAGCTCAACCTGCTGGACAGCATGGAGCGCAGGGCCGACGACCCGAACGAACTCGGCGACCTCTTCAGGCTCGACCACCTCACGACCCGGATGCGACGCCACGCCGAGAGCCTGATCATCCTCTCCGGCGCCGCCCCCGGCCGTGCCTGGCGGATGCCGGTCCCGCTCACCAACGTCGTACGGGCCGCCGTCTCCGAGATCGAGGACTACGCGCGCGTGGAGATGCGGCAGCTCCCCGAGACGGCCGTCGTCGGCGGCGCCGTCGCCGACCTCACCCACCTGCTGGCCGAGCTCATCGAGAACGCCGCCCAGTTCTCCCCGCCCCACACCAAGGTGCGGATCAGCGGCGAACCGGTCGGCAACGGCTACGCCCTGGAGATCGAGGACCGGGGGCTCGGCATGGGTAAGGAGAGCCTCGCCGAGGCCAACACCCGGATCAAGCAGTCCGAGGCCCTCGACCTGTTCGACAGCGACAGGCTCGGCCTCTTCGTGGTCAGCCGGCTCTCCTCCCGGCACGAGATCAAGGTCCATCTGCGGACCTCGCCGTACGGGGGCACGACAGCGGTCGTCCTGCTCCCCAACGACGTGCTGCAGAGCGCGCTTCCGCCCGGGAGGAGCGCGCCTGACCCGCGGGCGTCCGAGGGCTCCCGTGCGGACACCGCGCACGGCTACGCGCCGCCCCGTACGCACGGAGAGCGCGGGCGCGCCGAGACCGGGCCGGAGACCCCCTTCCCCCGCCCCCGGCACCAGAAGCCCGTCGCCATGGCCCCCGCACCGTCCCCGGCACAGCCGCTGCCGCGCCCGCCGCGCATCCCGGCACTCGCGGGACAGCCGGAAGGCCCGGAGGCGAGCTTCCCGGAGCAGCCGCCCGCCGGGGTCACCACCCTGCGTCAGCGCGGCCGTTCGGCCCAGCCCCAGCCCCAGCCCCCGCAGCCGGCGCCGGCCTCGGCCTCGGCCGAATCCGGCCCCAAGGAAGCCGCTGTCGACGACTCCGGCGATCTGCCGCGCCGTGTGCGCCAGGCCAGCCTCGTACCGCAGCTGCGCGAGGCGCCACCGGCCGACCTCCCGCCCACCCCGGCCGTCCAGGGCGCGGACGAACGCACCCCCGAACAGGTCAGGGACCGCATGACCGCCTACCGCGACGGCTGGACGCGAGGAGGCGGAGCAGCCCCCGGCACTCGGCGCCCCCTCGGGACGGGCACCGGCCGCGCCTTCGGCCACGACCCGGGCCGCGACTTCGCGAGCGATCCCGGCCGTCACGTCGGCCACGACCCGGGCCGCGACGTCGTCGCCGATCCCGGCCGCCACTTCGCCAACGACCCGGGCACAGGCCCGGGCAGCGACCTCGACCATGACCACGACCGTGACCTCGGCCGCGAATTCGGCAATGAAGGAGACCCCGCATGATCGACCACGAGAGGATTTCCCACCATCGCTCCGGCGAACTCGACTGGCTCCTCGACGACCTCGTCGTCCGGGTCCGCGAAGTCCGGCACACGGTCGTGCTGTCCAACGACGGGCTGGCCGTCGGCTCCTCCAGCGGCCTCAGCCGGGAGGACGCCGAGCATCTGGCCGCCATCGCCTCGGGGTTCAACAGCCTCGCCAAGGGCGCGGGCCGCCAGTTCCACACCGGCGGCGTGCGCCAGACCATGGTGGAGATGGACGACGGCTTCCTGTTCGTCGCCGCTGCCGGAGACGGTTCCTGTCTCGCCGTCCTCAGCTCCGTGAGCGCCGACATCGGCCTCATCGCCTACGAGATGGCCCGCCTGGTGAAGCGGGTCGGCGAACACCTCCACACCCCGCCGCGGCTCACCACGACCCCGCCGGCCGCGGGCTGACCGGAGACACCCATGAACGAGGACAGCATCGGCGACGGCCAGGCCGTGCCGGGCAGTCACTGGTACGACGCGGACGCGGGGCCGCTCGTCCGCCCGTATGCCATGACCGGTGGCCGTACGAAGCCGGGACCCAGCAACGTACGGTTCGACCTCATCGCACTCGTCGTCGTCGACGACAACCCACCCGGCCGGGCCGAGGAGTCGCTCCTCGGCCCGGAGCACCGGGCCCTGCTCACCCTGTGCCGGGCGGAGACGCAGTCGGTGGCCGAGCTGGCCGCCGACGCCGACCTGCCCGTCGGGGTCGTCCGTGTACTCCTCGGCGACCTCCTCGAAGCGGGCTTCGTCAAGGTCAGTCGACCGGTGCCGCCCGCACAGCTGCCCGACGAACGGATCCTGAGGGAAGTCATCGATGGCCTACGAGCGCTCTGACAGCAGCACCGGTGCGGGCGGCGGTGTGGACACCACGGCCCTCGCCCTGAAGATCCTGGTCGCCGGCGGGTTCGGCGTCGGCAAGACCACCCTGGTGGGCGCGGTCAGCGAGATCCGTCCGCTGCGCACCGAGGAACAGCTCAGCCGGGCAGGGGAGACCGTCGACGACACCGGAGGCGTCGCCCAGAAGACCACCACGACCGTGGCGATGGACTTCGGCCGCATCACCATCCGCTCCGGGCTCTCGCTCTACCTGTTCGGTACACCGGGACAGGACCGGTTCTGGTTCCTCTGGGACGAGCTGTCCCAGGGTGCGCTCGGTGCCGTCGTCCTGGCCGACACGCGACGACTCGAGGACTGCTTCCCCGCGGTGGACTACTTCGAGCACCGCAAGATCCCTTTCGTCGTCGCGGTCAACTGCTTCGCCGGCGCCCGGAACTACGGCGCGCACGAGGTCTCGCGCGCGCTGGACCTGGACCGCGGTACACCTGTGGTGCTGTGCGACGCGCGGGACCGGGACTCGGGCAAGGAAGTGTTGATCCGGCTCGTCGAATACGCCGGACGGATGCACACGGCCCGGCTGCTGGACTCCGTCGGGTGAGGAGGATCGGGGCTCCCGAGGCCCAGGGTCAGTCGGAGACGCCGCCCTGGGCGACCACCTTGTCGATCCGTACGCGGACCAGCAGTTCGCCGGGGACTCCGTTGCGCTCGCCGAACTCCTCGGCGCGGTCCTCGCCCATGTAGCGGCCGCCGATCCGGGCGGCCCAGCGGCGCAGCTCGAACGGGTCCTCGCTGATCTCGGCACGGCCCTGGAGCGTGACGAAGGCGAACGGCGGCCGGTCGTCGTCGACGCACAGGACCACGCGTCCGTCGCGGGCCAGGTTGCGCCCCTTCACGGTGTCCTTACCGGTGTTGAAGACGAAGTCGTCGCCGTCGAGCACGAACCAGATCGGCGCCAGGTGCGGACTTCCGTCCGCGCGCACGGTCGCCAGCTTGCCGGTGCGTGTTCCCTCGGAGACGAAGGCCCGCCACTGTTCCTCGGTCATCTTTGCCATGGCCCCATGGTGAGCCACGCGAGGCGTCCAGGGGTGCTTGCTCTGTCCACGACAGTGCGTAAGGCTTGCGCGCGACACGCGGACCGCGGGGACTTCGGGTCGACGGGGACGCCACACACAGGGGGAAGGACCGACACATGGCGCTGGACAAGGGACTCGACTGGCTCCTGGACGACTTGACCCAGCGGGTCGAGTACATACGGCACGCGCTGGTGCTGTCGAACGACGGGCTGGTGACAGGTGCGAGCAGTGGTCTGGAGCGGGAGGACGCCGAGCATCTGGCCGCGGTGTCCTCGGGTCTGCACAGCCTGGCCCGTGGCTCGGGCCGGCACTTCCAGGCAGGCCGCGCCCGGCAGACGATGGTCGAGTTCGACGAGGCTCTGCTCTTCGTGACGGCGGCGGGCGAAGGCAGTTGCCTGTGCGTGCTGAGCGCGGCGGAGGCGGATGTCGGCCAAGTCGCCTACGAGATGACGCTGCTGGTGAACCGGGTCGGCGAGCACCTCGGTGTGGCGGCGCGACAGCCGGGCAGGGCGGGCGTAGCCGAGCTCTGAGGTTGTCCACAGGCACCGGGCCGAGGCGGTCGGCCGGCGCGTTCCACGGTTGTCCACAGGCCGAGCGGGAACGGGGCGCTGCGGGCTACGGTCGTCACCGAGAGTATTCGTCGCTCACGGGGGAGACCGTCATGACGGTGGAAGAAGGCACGCGCGCGGTGGCATCGACGCGGGCAGCGCAGGAACTGGAACTGAGGCGCGACGAGTTCCAGCTCGCCGTCCAGTTGGGACTGGTGAGGACGGTGCCGGACGTCGCGCCCGGTGCGCCCAAGGGGCCGGGGGCCGCCGGCGCACCGAGCGGGCGGCGCCGGGTGGAGCGGGCCGAGATCGACCGGCTCAGGGCCGCGCCGGACTTCCCGGACGGACTGCGCGACCGCGTTCGCACGGTCGGTACGACGGAGGCGGCCGAGCTGCTCTCCGTGACGCCGGACCGCTTCACCAAGCTCGCCAGGACGGGGCACTTCAGCCCGGTGCGGTTCTATCTGAACCGCTACCGCGCCGTGGTCTGGCTCTATCTCGCCGGTGAGCTGGGCGAGTTCGCCCTGACGCGGCAGACCCTGTTGACCGGCAGGCTGCCGCGGGAGGTCCGCGAGAGGGTCGACGGAGGCGAGGACCGGCGGCCCCGGAACTGGCGTGCCCGGCGGCTGGGGCTGCTGCTCCGCGCGACCGAGGACCCATGGGTGCGGGCGGCGGCGATCGCCTCGCTCCTGGACCCCGTCCAGCTGGCCGAGGTCGTCGACGATCCCTACGAACGTACCCATCTGGACCGGCTGCGTCCGGAACCACCGTCCGGGCGCCCGGAGTCGGCGACCTCTCGCGAGATCGCGGACCGACTGATGCTGGCGGACGACCCGGACGAGATCCTCTGGCACCGCATGAGCCTGGCCCTCGCACTGGACGAGGCCCGCGCGGACCGCCAGGCCCCGCGCCCGGACGGGGGAGTCGGACCGGTCGTCGCCCGGCCGCCCCGCCCGGCCATGCTCCCGCGCCCCTCCACCCACCGCACCCGCCGCAGCCTCCTCGACCGCCTCCGTCGCCGGAAGGCGGGGACGGCCGGAGACAAGGAGGCAACGGTGCTGGGCCAGGGCCCGGCTATCGAGGGCTCGACTCCTGCTTCGGCAGCTCGCGCACGGCGGTGACGGTCGCGGTCCTGGGAGCGATGAACAGCGTGGCCACGAGTGCGAGCACCAGCAGTCCTGCGCAGACGGAGGCGGACACCTGAAGCCCATCGGTCATCGCCTCGCGCGCGGCGTCCGCGGCAGCTGCCGTCCGTGGGTCGGACGACAGCGCAGGGATCACCGACCCGGCGCTCTCCGTCACGGCTCCACTGAGCCGTTCCGCGTCCGGGCCGCTGAGCTCGGTGCCGGCGAGGCGGTCACGCAGCGTGGACGTGAGCGTGCTGAAGAACAGGGTGGTGAGTACGGCGATGCCCAGCGCGGAGCCCAGTTCGCGTGCCGCGCTCTGGATGCCCGAGCCCTGTCCGGCGCTTTCGGTCGGCACGTCCGCGAGAACGATGTTGGTGACCTGCGCGGTGGCGAAGCCGACGCCGATGCCGTAGAGGAAGAGCGCGCTCGCGATCAGCCACCAGGTGCTGTCGGTGGTCGCGAACAGCCCCAGCATCGCCAGGCCGCCGGCTTCCAGGGACAGACCCGTGCGCACTTGGGTGAGCGCTGAGGCGGTCATCGAGAAACTCGCGCCGCTCGCGCAGAAACTGCCTACGGCGAGGGCGACGAGCGCGAGGCCCGCCTGGAAGGCGCTGTAGTCCAGGGCGAACTGCAACCAGAGTGGGATCACCGCGATGATGCCGAATTCGCCGAGGCCGACGACCAGAGTGACGACGTTGCCGTTGCGGAAGGAGGGGACGGAGAACAGCCGCACATCCATCAGCGACTCGCGGTCCTCGCGGCTGAGCGCCGTCTGCCGGCGCCAGAAGGCGCACAGGGCCAGAGCGGACACGACCAGTGCGACGAAGACCGGGGAAGGACCACCACTCCACGACAAGCCGCCGATATCCAGTGGCTCCCGCGTCATGAACCAGCCGTACGTACGGCCTTCGATCAGTGCGAAGGCCAGGAGCCCGAGGCCGAGCGCCGAGAGGATTCCGCCGAGGACGTCGACACTCCCTCGGGTGCGGGGCGAGGCCGGAAGGTGGAGCAGGGCACCTGTGATGATCACCGCCACGAGTGGAACGTTGATACCGAAGGCCCAACGCCACGAGAAGTCCGCGAGCCAGCCGCCCAACAGTGGGCCGACGGCTGCGGTGGCTCCGATGGTCGAACCCCAGATCGCGAACGCCTGACTTCGCGCCCGCCCTGTGAACGTCGCATTGACCAGGGCCAACGAGGTCGGCAGGATCAGGGCGCCGCCGATGCCCTGCAGGAACCGTGCCAGGATCAGCAGGCCGCCGTTCGGCGCGATCGCGGCCAGCACGCTCGTCAGGCCGAACACGACGAGGCCGATGAGGAAGATGCGGCGGGCGCCGTGCAGGTCGCAGAGGCGTCCGGAGACGAGCAGCAGTCCGGCGAAGACGATCGCGTAGGACTCCTGAACCCACTGTGCCTCGATCGTGTCGAGCGAGAGCTCCTCGATGACCGGGGCGAGGATCACGTTGACGATGGTGAGGTCGACGACGATCAGGGCCACGCCCAGAGATACGGCGATGAGCCCTAACCAGCGCCGTGGAGAAGGGGGTTCTGTTGTGACGTCCACAAGGGGCTCCGCTCTTGGATAGCTTTACTGTAAAGGTAACTACCTTTGTCGCAAAGTTAGTTTTTACTCGGGTAGGTTGTCAACGGAGCAGTCGGGCACGCGCCGATCCGTGTGGATCGGGAAGGGGAGCAGGCCAGTGGTGAAACCGGAGTTCGGCGGCGTGGAGGTTCAACGCGACCGCCTCATGGACCGGCTGCGAGGGTTCGGCGCCAACTACACCGAGCTCACTCGGCGCCTCGCGACCTGGCTGGGGCTGCACTCCACCGACGCCGCGGCCCTTGCCGAGATCCTCTACGCCGAGGACAAGGGCTCTCCCCTGTCTCCCGCCAGGCTGAGCGAGCGCATCTCCCTGTCGTCCGGCGCCACGACCATCCTGTTGAACCGCCTCGAACTCGCCGGGCATGTCGTCCGCACCCGTGAGCACACCGACGGCAGAGTCGTCACACTGCGCAGCAGCCCCGCCATCAGGCCGCGGGCCGAGGAGTTCTTCGGCCCCTACGCGGAGCGCATGGCCGCGGAGATGGCGCAGTACACCCCGGAGCAGCTACGACAGTTCGAGAACTTCGTCGAGCATCTGCGCGGGACCATGGATTCGCTGCTCGCGAACGAGTACCGAGAACGCCGCCCAGGCGGCCCTTCCGTAGGAGGCAAAGCCTGATCGGCGTGTGAACGCAGACGGCAGGCGTGGCCGGGAATGGCGGGATTCCGCACCGCGCCCGATGGCGGGTTGCCGTGAGCGCGGGGGAGGATGGGCCCATGCTTCTGGCCCGAGTCGCGGACGCTTCCCAGCAGGTCGCCGCCACCTCTGCCCGCTCACGGAAGATCGCCGTGCTTGCCGAGCTGTTCGCGGAGGCCGCGCCCGAGGAGAGCCCGCTGGTGATCGCGTATCTCTCCGGCCGACTGCCGCAGGGGCGCATCGGTGTCGGCTGGAGCGTCCTCAAGAACGCGATCCCGCCGGCCGTGCCACCCGCCGAGCACCCGACCCTCACGCTCGCCGGCGCCGATGCCGTCATGACCGCGCTCGCGGCCGTGTCCGGCGCCGGTTCGCAGGCGGAGCGGGCCCGGCTCGTGCACGAACTCATGGCCGGTGCCACCCGGCCGGAGCAGGAGTTCCTGCTCCGGCTGCTCTCGGGTGACGTGCGCCAGGGCGCCCTGGACGCCATCGCGCTGGAGGGCGTCGCGCGCGCAGCCACCGTGCCTTCCGCCGAGCTCCGGCGCGCCGTGATGCTCGAAGGCTCCCTGCCCCGCGTCGCCCAGGCCGTGCTCGCGGACGGCCCGGCCGCCCTGGACACCTTCGCCCTGCGGGTCGGCACGCCCGTCCTGCCCATGCTCGCCCACACCGCCGGCTCGGTCACTGAGGCCGTCGCCGGCCTCGGCCCCTGCGTCGTCGAGGAGAAGCTCGACGGCGTCCGCATCCAGGTGCACCGTCACGGCGACCAGGTCCGGGTGTTCACCCGTTCCCTGGACGACATCACCGGACGGCTGCCCGAAGTCGTCGCCCGAGCCCGGGAGATGACGGCCGACTCGTTCATCCTGGATGGCGAGGTCATCGCCCTGGACCCGGCCACGCGGAGGCCGATGGCGTTCCAGGACATCGCCTCACGGGTCGGCTCACGCGTCGACGTCGAGACGGCCCGTGCCACAGTGCCCCTCTCACCCGTCTATTTCGACGTCCTCGCGGCGGACGGCGAGGCGCTCATCGATCACCCAGGCCAGGAACGTCATGCCGTCCTGGCCCGGCTGCTCCCCGAGTCCCTGCGCGTGCGGCGGTTCGTCGTCGACGACCCCGGATCCGCCGCCCAGGTGGAGGCGGCGGAGCGGTTCTTCACCGACACCCTGGCCCTCGGGCACGAAGGCGTCCTGGTCAAGGCGCTGGACGCGCCCTATGTGGCGGGCCGACGCGGCCGCACCTGGCTCAAGGTCAAACCCGTGCACACCCTCGACCTCGTCGTCCTCGCCGCGGAGTGGGGTCACGGCCGTCGCACCGGACTGCTCTCCAACCTCCACCTCGGCGCCCGCGCCGCCGACGGCACGTTCGTCATGCTCGGCAAGACGTTCAAGGGCCTCACCGACGAGATGCTGCGCTGGCAGACCGAGAAGCTGGGCGAACTGGCCGTGGACGACGACGGATTCACCGTACGCGTACGCCCTGAGCTCGTCGTCGAGATCGCCTACGACGGCCTTCAGCGTTCTACCCGCTACCCGGCGGGCATCACCCTCCGCTTCGCCCGGGTCGTACGCCACCGCCCGGACAAGTCCGCAGCCGAGGCCGACACGGTGGAGCACGTCACCGGGCAGTCCTGAACCGTAAAATCAGTCCCTGTTCCCGCCGTTCGTGTAGCGACCCCGCACCCAGAGCGGCAGCGCGTACCAGCAGATCAGGTACCAGGCGACCAGTCCGCCGACCAGCCAGGGCACGTACGAGTCCCCTGTCGCCACCCGCAGGATCAGCAGCAGCGCGGACGCCAGCGTCGCGAGCAGCAACAGAAGTCCGATGAACGTCAGCCGTGAGGCCCAGACCACGGCATGCGGTTTGATCCGCCGCCCTGCCACCAGCCGGTGAAAGGAGACCGGTCCGATCAGGGCGCCCGTCGCCGCCGCTCCCAGCGACACGGTGACGATGTAGATCGTCCGGTCGGTCGCGCTCAGCTCCGGAAAGCGAGTGGAGAACACGACCGTGAGCAGAAAGCCGAACAGGATCTGCACGCCCGTCTGGGCGACCCTGATCTCCTGCATCAACTCGCCCCACTGCCGGTCCGCCCGTTCCTCCGGCGTCTCGTTGCGGCCTCGGGAAGGTCCGCCACCCTCCGTCTGCTCTCTGGGCCGACTGGGCTCACTGGTCACGGAACCTCCCGATGTAGCCCCCTCCTCGCGGGTAACCGCTCAGGGGTCACCTCAATCCCGATGGTCCCGGAAGGATGGCGTCCGTGCCCTCCGAATCCCCCGGCACGCCGGTCCGGATCTCGCGGGACGCCCGCCCGCGAGGGATGCTGGAAGCGTGAAACGACCGGCCAGCCTGGCCGCGAGGAGATGAGCGACGTGTACGACACGCACATCGACACCGACGTCACGGTGCAGCTGAGCGACTGCAACCGGGAGGACGCCCAGGCCGTCTTCGACGTCCTCGACCACTACTACGAGCTCGAGGACATGACGGCGCCGGGACCGCGGGCCGCCACGGCACCCGCGGCCAACGTCTGGATGGCCACCTTCGACACGGCCGCCGGCCGCCGGGAGGAGCCCACCCCCGTTCATCTGGACGGGATGGTCGGAGCGCTGCTCACCGGCGGTTACCACGCGGTCGACGAGATGGAGAAGACACTCGCCGCCACCTTCGACATCCAGTCGCTGCAGTCGGTCTCCGGCGACCAGGAGACCGAGGCCCGGCTGCTGCTCGCCTCCCGCTGACGGGTAGCGCGGACCAAGCCCCCCACACGTCCCGCCGGAGCCGAGCCCCGCCGGCACACAGGACGCCCCGGGCGGAGCGGACGGGCGCCGCCCGGGGCACACGTGTGCCCCGGGCGGCCTCCCGGGCACAGCTGTGCTCTTGCCCCCCACGGCGCACGTTGTGCCCGGTCCGGCCCACCTGGTGCACAGGTGTGCCTCGGCGGCCCCGGGCGCGGATCGCTGCCCCACCCCTATGCATGGCATGTATACACCGTGTGTAGAGTGCTCGGCGTTGCCACTCGCAGCCCCCTTGACCAGGCGCGAGTGGCTTTTCTGAGTCGTCTACGGGGAAGTGGGTTGCAGCAGCATGTTCCGAACCAAACCGGGGAAGCGCCGGGGACCGGCCGTCGCCCTTCTGGCGGCGGCCTCTCTGATGCTGGGGCTCAGTGGCTGCGGGGTCGACCCGATCACCCCGGGTGATGCCAGGGGTGAGGCCGCCGGCTCGGACGACAAGCCGGGCGCGGGCGGAGCGGTCGACTGCGCCAAGGTGAAGTGCATCGCGCTGACCTTCGACGCCGGCCCCGGGAAGGACACGCCACACCTTCTCGACGTCCTCAAGGAGAAGCAGGTCCCGGCCACCTTCTTCCTGCTTGGCAAGAAGCATGTGGACCGCTATCCCGAGGTGGTCAAGCGCATCTCCGACGAGGGGCACGAAGTCGCCAATCACACCTGGACGCACCGCGTCCTGACCGACCTGGACGCCGAGGAGGTGCGTGACGAGCTCTCCCGCACCCAGGACGCGATCGAGAAGATCACCGGTCGCAGGCCCACCCTGATGCGACCGCCGCAGGGACGCACCGACGGCACGGTGTCTGATGTGAGCCGCGAGCTCGGTCTCGCGCAGATCCTGTGGAGCGCCACGGCCAAGGACTACTCCACGACCGATTCCGCGCTCATACGGCAGCGCATACTCGACAGTGCCGAGGGTGACGGGATCATCCTGCTGCACGACATCTACGACGGGACCGTCCCGGCCGTCCCGGGGATCATCGACGAGCTGAAGAAGCGTGGCTTCACGTTCGTGACCGTGCCGCAGCTGCTGGCGCCGGGCAAGGCCGAGCCCGGCGAGGTCTACCGTCCGTAGGGCGAGACAGGGGAGCGGTGAAAACGGGGTGAGGTGTCTCACAGCGGTCACCTCGGACATCGTGGAACACCGCATGAAGGTTTATCGTTCATGCATATGTGACAGTGAAGGGGTCCGGTCCCCGAGTCCCCCCTTGAGGTGACCGCTCTTCTCGTCACGGCAAACGGCCCCGGTTGGAATCCCCCGTCCAACCGGGGCCGTGTCGTTCCCGGACCCCCTTCGACACCTTTCCGCAGGCCGGACCCCCTTCGACACCTTTCCGCAGGCGCGGGCAGCTCCCGAGCGGCGCACGCTCCGGCGCGTTCGACCCCTTCGAGTGACCTCCCGCATGGCCCGCTTCCGCCCGGGCAATGATCGTTCCGGGCCGGGATGATCACCATGACTCCCCGCTGACCAGGCACTTCGCGAGGGGGATCGCAATGCTCCGCACGACCGCGCACATCCGCCGCACCGTCGGGACCGCGGTCGCCGCGCTGATCCTCACGGGCTGCGTCACCACCACATCCGGACCGACCGTCCCGCCGACGCCCCAGGCTCAGGACGAGCTCCTCAGGACCGTCGAGCGCGCCCTCGTCGACCGCTGCCTCGACGCCCAGGGGCTCACCCTCGCCGCCAAGCCGCGCACCCCCGAGGCCGCCCGTCGCCTCCAGGCAGCCCTCTTCGGGACCGGCCCCCGCGAGCTGTCCCTCAAGCTCGCCACCGGCCACACCGTCACCGCCCATACCGACGGCTGCCTGGCCGGCGCACGCCAGACCCTCTACGGCGACCCGAGCCGCTGGTTCCGCGCCCAGGTGACCGTCGACAACCTGCGCGCCGAGGCCCAGGCCCGGATGAAGAACGACCCCGCCCACCGAGCGGCACTGGAGCGCTGGAACCGGTGCGCCGCCGCGACCGGCGGCCCGCGCCCCGATCGCCCCGACCCCGCGGTCACCGCCCGGTGC
This sequence comes from Streptomyces sp. NPDC039609, assembly GCF_055596705.1. Taxonomy (NCBI): domain Bacteria; kingdom Bacillati; phylum Actinomycetota; class Actinomycetes; order Kitasatosporales; family Streptomycetaceae; genus Streptomyces; species Streptomyces sp. NPDC039609. Next base: position 184,519 of record NZ_JBVIUJ010000003.1, on the reverse strand, counting down.
GAGCGCGAGAGCGGACTCGTCGACGTACGCGCCCGGCTGGAACCCGCCGAGCTGGCGGAGGTGCGTGTCCTGCGCGCCGATCAGCTCACCACCTACCGGCAGTTGCGCGACCGCGCGCTGCAGCGGGCAGCCGAACTGTCCGCGGGCACCACCACAGGGAAAGGCACCCACACCTGATGAAGCGCATTCTGACCACCACCGCCGCGGCTCTGCTCGCCCTCGCCGGCGGCCTCGCCCTGACCGCGCCGGTCCAGGCGGCCGAATGCCCGAGCGGCGAGTTCTGTGTCTGGCAGGAGGCCAACTTCGGCGGCCAGCGGGCCAACTGGAGCGGCGACGACGGCTGGTGGGAGAGCTGGATCGCCGACACCGACTCCTCCTGGGCCAACCACGGCATCTCCGGCCCGGGAATCAAGGACCACGTCAAGGTGTACGAGAGCGCCCATCAGGGCGGCTCGATGACGATCTGCCTGGCGCCCGGCCAGGAGGTCGGCTACAACGGTGCCGCCAACGACCGCGGGGACTCCCACACCTGGGCGATGAGCTGCTGAACCGAGCCCGGCCGCCCGGCCGGTCCCGCACCGCCGACGGCGCGGGGCCGGCCGGGCCTCGGAGCCCCGGCTCCCGGAGGCGCCGCCGGGGCGACCCTAGGCGGCGCCCAGCCACAGATCCGGGCCGAAGACCTCGTAGTGCACGGCAGCCGCGGCGACCCCGCCGGCCAGCAGGCCACCGCGAACCTGCCGCATGAACGGCAAGGGGCCGCAGAGGTACGCCGTCACGTCGGCGGGTACGTCGAGCGCGGTGACGTCCGCGCGGCCGAGGCGTGCGTCGATGGCGTCGCCCGGCTCCTCGTACCAGAGGTGGAGGGAGCCCTGCGGCAGCGCGTCGACCAGACTCCGCAGCTCCTCGCGGTGCGCATGGTCCGCCGGGGACCGGTCGGCGTGGACGACGGTGACGGGGCGGCGCGAGCCGATGGCGGCGAGGTGGCCGAGCATGGCCAGCATCGGCGTGCTGCCGATCCCCGCGGAGGCGAGGAGCAGCGGTCCCTCGCCCTCGGGCAGGACGAGATCGCCGAACGGCGCGGAGACCTCGACCGTGTCGCCCACGCGAGCGTGCTCGTGCAGCCGGCTCGAGACCTCGCCCGCCGGGTCGCCGTGGACGCGCTTCACGGTGATCCGCCAGTGCGGGAGGCCGGGCGCGGCGGAGAGGCTGTACTGGCGGATCTGCCGGGCGCCGTCGGGCAGTTCGACCCGTACGCTCACGTACTGCCCCGGCCGGAACGGCTCCGCCGGCCGCCCGTCGGAGTGCCGCAGGGTGAAGGAGACGGTGTCGGCCGCCTCCTGGTGGCGCTCGACGATCTCCATCGACCGACGCTCCCCGCCTTCCGCGACACCCGTCTCCTCGTAGAGACGGGCCTCCAGGGCGATGAGGGCATTCGCCATCAGCCAGTAGACCTCGTCCCATGCCCGTGCCACCTCGGGGGTCACGGTCTCGCCGAGCACGTCGACGATCGCGGCGAAGAGATGCTCGTGGACGACCTTGTACTGCTCGGACGTGACACCCAGCGAGGCGTGCTTGTGCGCGATACGGGAGAGCATGACGTCCGGCCGGGTGTCCGGGCTGTCCAGGAGCGCCCCGGCGAACGCGGCTATCGAGCCGGCCAGAGCGCGCCGCTGGTCGCCGTTGGCCTGGTTGCCACGGTTGAACAGATCCCGCAGGAGCTCGGGGTGGGCCGCGAACAGTCCGGCGTAGAAGCGATCGGTGATGTCGCCGAGCGAGGCTCCGACGACGGGGAGGGTGGCTCGGACGACCGGGACGGCCTGCTCGGACAGCATCGACACTCTAAGTGGTAGATGATCTACGTATTTAAAGCGATGAAGAGGTACGGAGTTGGATCGGGGAGGGGAGTCAGTCGGAGTGGCGCGCGCTCAGTGAGACGAGCACCGGACCGGTGGGGGACTCGACCAGGTCCGCGACCGTCAGTGGATCGAGTGTGCGGTAGAACGCCTCCTGCGCCTCGCGGAGGGCCCCGCGCAGGCGGCAGGCCGCGCGCAGCGGGCAGGGGGTGTCGCCTTCGCAGGCGACGACCTCCTCCTCGCCCTCGAGCATCCGCACCAGCCAGCCGACAGAGGCGCGCCGACCGGTTTCGGTCAGGGCGAGACCGCCACCCCGACCACGCCGGGCCTCCACGACCCCGAGGTGCTGGAGTCGCGTGACCACCTTCGCCATATGGGCGTAGGGCACCGCCATCACCTCCGCGACCTCGCGGGTGGTGGCGGAAGGGTCCTGCCCGGGAGCTCCGGGGACCGCCAGGCGCATCACGGCACGAAGCGCCAGGTCGGTGAATTTCGTCAGCCGCACGCCATGAACGTATCAAACAAGCATCTTGGACACCTATTAAGGGTCCTCGCGGTGGGCCGAGGAGTGGCGGCGCCACAGCCAGAGGCCGCCCACGACCACAGGCGAAACGATCAACAGCAGTGTGATCAGCGGCCACCGCGCGCCCCCGAGCTCCAAATCCGTGAAGAGGACCAGAGCCACACTCACGGCAGGTACCAGGATCGACGCCAACGCACGCAGGCCGGCGCCCACCATCTCCGGTCTGAGGCGGCCCGGACGTGGCGCACGCGTGTCGCGGCTGCCGACGTAGAAGAGGATCGCCCGGTCCGTCACCTGGGTGGTGGCCCGGTAGAACGAGACCCCCAGATAGGGCATCCACACCAGCGGCGCCACGAGACCGATGAGGAAGACCACGACGACGAGAGACCACTGGCCGATGCGGACGAGGCGGCTGCGGCCGTCGTCGTCGGGCGTGATGAGGCCGAGGAGGCGGGCCATCCGCATGACCAGGTCCCGGAGCGCGGCGATTCTGCCGGGCCGGGGACGACTGCTGCCGCGTGCTGTCGGGCGTGTGCGCAGGGCGGTGCGTGCAGCGGCGGTGTCCTCGTACACCCCTTGCAGCACGAGCAGTTCGGCGGCACGCTCGGGATCGGTGGTGTCCCGGCCTTCGAGGCCCGCCAGTTCGAGGATCGTCCGTGCCTGGAGCAGCAGTGCCCCGCAGAAGGCGAAGGGCACGAGCAGGATGAACGGGCCGCCCACGAAGGACCCTTCGGCCGTGACCGCGCGCCGGCCTCGCTCCGCCGCCATGGCCCGGAGCTCGCCGGGGGTGGCCTGCGGATGCTCCTTGCGCAGGCGCTCCACGCGTCGCCCGGCCCGCGGGCCCATGTGCCGCAGGGCGTACCCCGCCAGAAGCTCCGGGAGCCGCCCCGGGTCGGCGAGCGCCTCCCGCAGCAGGGAGCGGGAGAGCGCTTCGGTGGACGCTTCCTTCTCGTCGTCCGTCAGGACAGGACCTTGGCCTTCGCCTTCTCGAACTCCTCGTTCGTGATGGCGCCCTTCTCCTTCAGCTCGGCGAGCCGTGCCAGTTCGTCGGCATGCCCGCCGCCGGAGGTCGTCCCCGCCGTCTTGCGGATGTACGACTGGAACGCGGCCTCGCTCTCCTTGGCCTGCTTGAGGTCCCGCTGGGTCATGCTCTTGCCGCGGGCGATCACGTAGATCAGCACGCCGAGGTACGGGAGCACGATGCACAGGATCAGCCAGCCCGCCTTGGCCCAGCCGTTCATGTCGTGGTCCCGGAAGATGTCCGTGATGACCTTGAACAGCAGGAACAGCCACATGATCCAGATGAAGAACCAGAGCATGGTCCAGAACACATTGAGGAGGGGGTAGTCGTCCATGCCTACACTCCGTTCCGGCCGCGGCCGGAAGTCGACCGCGTACGAGCGAGTGTTGCCCAACCCCGGCCCTGCCGCATGTCGGGGCGGGGCGTCAGAGCACCCGTGCCCGGTCCGGACCCTGCCCGTCAGGCCGTGCGGGTCTTCAGCGCCGCCAGCGCGCGGTCGGCATGGACGCTCATCCTCAGCTCGCTGCGGACCACCTCCAGGATCCGGCGGTCCGTGTCTATGACGAACGTGACCCGCTTCGTCGGTGCGAGCGAGAAGCCCCGCGTCACCCCGAACCGGTCGCGGATCGCGCCCTGCGGGTCGGACAGCAGCGGGTAGCCGAGCGAGTGGCGCTCGGCGAACTCCTGCTGCCGCTCCACGACGTCGGAGCTGATACCGACCGGGCGCGCACCCGCCGCCCGGAACTCGTCGGCCAGATCCCGGAAGTGGCAGGCCTCGGCGGTGCAGCCGGCGGTGAGGGCCGCCGGGTAGAAGAACAGGACGACCGGCCCGTCCGCGAGGAGGCCGACCAGCGAGCGGGGTGTCCCCGTCTCGTCCGGGAGAGTGAAGTCCTCGACGATGTCACCGACGTTCATCCGGTCCGCCCCTTGTCCGCGACCGGCGCCTCCGGTCGACGACCGGTGACGTTACCGCAGGGTAAGGAGGCGCGTCACCAGTCGCGGGCGGCGGCCAGTAGTCGATCGCGTACGAGCGTCACGTGCGGGTTCTCGGGGGTGCCGGGCCGCTGGACCAGATAGGCGGTGTTGATCGGCGGGTCCTCCGGCTCCAGCAGCGCCACGAGCCGACCCGCGTCGAGTTCCGCGCGGCAGAGATATCGCGGCAGCACGCTGAAGCCGGCCCCCGCCGCGACCGCGGCCACGACACCCCGGAGATCGGGCACGGTGACGGCGGCCTCGCCGGTCAGACGCCGGCCGAAGACATGGCGCCAGTAACGGCGGGCGATCGGCAGATCCTCCGCGTACATCACCATCGGCACACCGTGCAGCGCTGCCGGGCCGTCCTCGGCCACGGCGTCCGGGCCGATCCGGCGCGCCCATTCGGGCGATGCGACGAGCACGAACTCCTCGTCGTCCAGCGGTACGGAGGTCAGGGTCCGCCCGCGCGGGCGGACCGTCGATATCACCAGATCGTGGTGACCCGCCCGCAGCCCGTCGAGGAGCTCGTCGGTGAGTCCGGGCGTCACCTGGAGCCGCACGCCCTCCCCGACCAGCGGCGCGAGAGCGGGCAGGGCGGTCACGCAGAGGAATTCGGCGGGCCCGGCGAGATGGACCGGCTGGAGGGAAGGCGCGCCCCCCGGGCCGTGATCGGCCACCGCGGCGAGCGCGTCGATCGGCCCCGCCACCTGCGCGGCCAGCTCGTCGGCGTACGGCGTCGGCGCCACGCCCCGCGGCTGCCGCTCGAACAGCTCGCGGTCGAGGCGGCGTTCGAGTGAACGGATCTGGGTCGTGACGGTCGGCTGGGACAGGCTCAGCAGCCGGGCCGCGGCCGTGAAGGAGCCCGTGCGGTGGACGGCGAGGAAGGTGCGCAGCAGCGACAGGTCGAGCGGTCCGCGCGAAGCCACCCCCGCCCCGCGCGGCGAAGCCTCCGACCGGCTCGGTTCGTCCATCGGGTCGGCGGCCGCTCCGCCATTGCTCCTTCTATCCGTCACAGCGCCAAGCATAGGCGTGCCGATGGGTGCCGATTCGGGCCCGGTCGTACGTCAGGCATGCTGGCGCACGGTCCGGCGCTGGTCCAGGATCTCGAGCACCTGCTCGCCCCAGCGCAGGTTCTCCTCCTCCAGGGAGCGGCCCCGCATCAGCGTGAGATAGGGGCCGATCCGCTCCGCCTCGCGGAGGTACGTGGCCTCGTCCCGGCCGTCGAGCATCCACTCCCTCAGCCGCTCCCACCGTGCCAGCTTGCCCCGGGCCCACTCCATCCGCTCCTCGACGAAACCGCGCACCGCGTCGGTGTCGCCCTCGTCGCAGGCCTGGACCTGGACCATCAGCTCGTCACGGATGGCGGTCGGGCGCGGCGGCTGAGCCGTGAAGGCCATCAGGTCCTGGCGCCCCGCGTCGGTGAGCGAGAACATCCGCTTGTTCGGGCGCCGTTCCTGCTGTACGACACGGGCGGCGATGAGACCTGCGTCGGAGAGCCGGTCCAACTCCCGGTAGAGCTGCTGCGGCGTGGCGGCCCAGAAGTTGGCCACGGACACGTCGAAGATCTTGGCCAGGTCGTATCCGGAGGCCTCGCCCTCCAGGAGAGCTGCCAGGACCGCGTGCTTGAGGGACATCCGGACAAACTAGCAGCCTCGTTGAGTAGTTTTGTCCGCACCTGGTTTCGTCCGCACCTATTCAACGAGCGACGTACCCGGACCCGCCGCGGGGAGCCTGGGCGGGGTCCAGTCGGCGTGCCGGAGGATCATGCGCAGCGCCATGCCCGACGGGGCCAGTCGCAGGGCCGCGTTGCGCAGGGTGACCGCCGCCGGGCCGGCGAGCTGCTGCCCCATGCGGCCGGCCTTGCGGGCGGCGACGGTGACCGACTGGGCCCGTGGGCGGCGTTCGGAGTCGTAGGCGGCCAGCGCCGTGTCGGTGTCGGGGTCGCGCGCCAGGGCGGCGGCCAGTACGACGGCGTCCTCCAGGGCTTGGCAGGCGCCCTGGCCGAGGTTCGGGGTCATCGCGTGGGCCGCGTCGCCGAGCAGGGCGACCCGGCCGGAGACGAAGGAGGGGAGCGGTGAGACCAGTTCGTGGATGTCGTGGTGGAGGACGGACTCGGGGCGGGTCGCGTCGAGGAGTCGCCCGATGGGCTGGTGCCAGCCGGCGAAACGCCTGCGGACCTCGCCGAGCGGATCGGTGTGCCGGACTCCCGCGGGGGCGTTGAGGACGGCGTGCCACTCCGCACGCCCGTCGTCGAGCGCGATGTGCCCGAACTCGGCGCCGTGCCCCCAGGTGATCTCGAAGTCCGTGGTGAGGTCCAGCGGTTCCGTGAGGGCGCGGAGCACGGTCGAGCCGCTGTACGCCGGTCCCGGGTGGTCGGGGAAGAGGGCGGCCCGGGTACGGCTGTTGACGCCGTCGGCAGCCACGACCAGGTCTGCGTGGAGCTCCGCGCCGGTGCCCGGGGCGGCCGAGGGGCCGGACGGCCGGGTCCGTAGGCGGACGGGGCCCGGAGTCGAGCGGTCGACCTCGGTCACCTCGACTCCGATGCTCACGCTCTCGGGCGGCAGCGCGTCACGCAGCAGACGGTGCAGCGTGGCGCGCGGTATGCCGACGATGGGGGTGCCCAGGGCGCGTTCGAGCGCGGCGCCGTCCATCCGGGCGAGCCATGATCCGTCCGGAGTGCGGGTGCCGCCGGTGTACTGACCGCGCGCGGCCGCCCGAATGGAGGGGCCGACGCCGAGTTCGTCCAGGGCGCGAATGCCGTTGGCAGCCAGCGAGATTCCGGCGCCCGCGTCGTCGAGGACGCGGGCGCGTTCCACGACCCGCACCTCCCAGCCGACGCGCCGCAGCCCGATGGCGGCGGCGAGCCCTCCGATGCCCGCACCGACGACGACAGCGATGTTCCCCATGGCGACCAGCCCTTTCACCGAACCGACTCAGGCGTCTTCTACATCTGTAGAAAGCGTAGCGTGCGTCCTCTACAGGTGTAGAAAGAGGGGGTGACCTCCGATCGACGTACCCTCCTTGCCGACGCCGCGCTCGGTGTCCTCGCCGACGCCGGGATGCGCGGCCTGACCCACCGTGCGGTCGATGCCGCCGCACGGCTGCCGGCCGGCACCACCTCGGCGTACTACCGCACCCGCTCGGCCCTCCTGACCGCCCTGGTCCGCCGCCTGGTCGAACTCGACCAGGCCGAGCTGCGGGCGGCCGGAGAACGCATCCCCGGGCCGCGCTCCGCCGCCGAACTCGCCCATGGCATCGGTCTGCTGGTCGCCGCGCGCCTCGGTGGGGAGGGGCGGCGCCGCTCCCTGGCCCGCTACGCCTGCGTGGTCGAGAGCGTGCGTGACCCCGAACTCCGCGAAATCCTGGTGCCGCGCGAGAACCCCGGGCGCGATGCGGTCCGTGACTTCCTCGCCGCCCAGGGGGTCGAGGACCCCGAGGGTCGCACGCTGACGCTGCTCGCCTGTGTGGACGGGCTCGTGCTCGATCGTGTCGTCGGAGGCGGGAGTGTCGCCACGGAGGAGATCGAAGGGCTGGTGGCGGCTGCACTCCGGCCCGCCGGAACGGAGGGTCGTTGACATGCAGCCGAGCAGCTGCCTATCTTGGAGGCAGCTAAAAGGCTGCATGTTGAGGTGGGGCGATGGACGAGGTGTTCAAGGCACTGGCCGATGCCAGTCGGCGACGGCTGCTCGACAGCCTGAACGCCCGCAACGGCCAGACCCTGCGCGAACTCTGCGCGGGTCTGGACATGGCACGGCAGTCCGTCAGCAAGCATCTGGCGCTTCTCGAGGCGGCGGGGCTGGTGGTCACGGTGCGGCGAGGACGGGAGAAGCTGCACTATCTGAACGCCGCTCCGATCCATGCCATCGCGGACCGCTGGATCAGTCAGTACGCCCGCGAGCGCGTCCGTGCGCTCGCCGACCTGAAGTCAGCATTGGAGCAGAACCCGATGGACAGCAACGCGTTCGTCTACACCACCTACATCCGCACCACCCCCGACGAGCTGTGGCAGGCCCTCACCGACCCGGCCTTCACCCGGCGCTACTGGGGCGTGACCTTCGAGACCACGTGGACGGCCGGATCGCCGATGGTCTGGGACGAGGGCGGCCGCAGGACCAGCGACCCCGAGCAGGTGGTACTCGCGGCCGAGCCCGGCCGGCGACTCTCGTACACCTGGCACACCTTCACGCCGGAGTGGGCCGAGGCGGTCGGCATCGGGGACGACGTGTACGCGAAGCTCGCCAAGGAGCGCCGCTCGAAGGTGACGTTCGAGATCGAGCCGGCCGGGGACACGGTCAAGCTCACCGTCGTGCACGACGACCTGGAGCCGGACAGCACCATGCGCGGCATGATCGGCGAAGGGTGGCCGGCGTTGCTCTCCAGCCTCAAGTCCCTCCTGGAGACGGGCGAGGAGCTGCCGGAGCCGCCCCGGTGAGTTCGGGCGGGATGCGTCGCGTGCCCCTGTCCGGCGGTCGGGGGGCCGGCCGCCGGGGGATCGAACGAGACCATCCCCGACGGGCGGCACCCCGTGTCGGCACCGCGGGTGCGCCCGCCCCTCCCCACGACGGCGGGAGTGTCCTCACAGACGCCGCCGCACCCCGACGTACCCCAAGATCGCCCCGCCACGCCTCGGGAGCCCTGTTGCCCGGGCTCCGGCCACCGCTCGGTGATACTGGCGCTCTGCTCGCCACCCACCCTCGGAGGGATCCGTGATGCGGGACGTCACCAAGGTCGAGGTCGAAGGCGCCGTGCTCTACGTGGAGGCGGAGCGACTCGGTCCCGACTCGGAGCTGGAGGGCCTGGGCGACCGTGTGCCCGACCTCTCCGGGGTCACCCGCGCCCTGTCCTCCTTCGCAGGCCAGCTCAGCCATGCGCTGCACCAGGCGGCGCCGGACCGGGCGACGGTGGAGTTCGGCTGCGAACTGGGCCTGGACGCGGGCGGCCTGACCGCACTCATCGTCAAGGGCAGCAGCAGCGCGAACCTGCGGGTGACCCTCGAATGGACCAAGTCCTCCTGATCTCCGGCCCGTCAGCCCTCCATCGCGCCGCCCGGGGTGACCAGGCCCGTCTCGTACGCGAGGACCACCGCCTGGGCCCGGTCCCGCAGCGTCAGCTTCGCGAAGATCCGGGCCACATGGGTCTTCACGGTCGCCTCGCTCAGCGTCAGCCTCTCGGCCAGCTCCATGTTGGAGAGCCCGCGCCCCATCAGCGTGAGCACCTCCCGCTCCCGGGGCGTCAGCGCCGCCAGATCACGGTGAACCGCGGGCGCGTCGCCGCCCGCCCCCGACACTCGGTCGCCGCTCGCGAAGCGCTCCACCAGACGGCGGGTGATCGACGGCGCCAGCAGCGCGTCGCCCGTGTCCACCAGCCGTACGGACGCCGCCAGATGCTCCGGCGTCACGTCCTTCAGCAGAAACCCGCTCGCACCCATGGCCAGCGCCGCGTACACATACCGGTCCAGGTCGAAGGTCGTCAGCATCAGCACCTTGCGGCGCGGCGACTCGGCCAGGATCCTCCGCGTGGCCTCCAGACCGTCCATCCCCGGCATCCGGATGTCCATCAGGACCACGTCCGGGCGCAGTCGCCGCGCCGCTGCCACCGCCTCGGCCCCGTCGGACGCCTCCCCGACGACCTCGATGCCGCGAGTCGTCAGGATCAGCCGGAAGCCGGTACGGATCAGAGCCTGGTCGTCGGCGATGAGTACCCGAGGCGCCCGAGGGGATGGAGCCGTGCCCGCGGCCGTCACGCGCCGTCCAGCGGGATCCGGGCCCGGACGCGGTATCCGCCACCGAGCCGTCGCCGGGCGTCCAGCTCCCCGCCGTACACCGCGACCCGCTCGCGCAGCCCGATCAACCCGCGGCCCGCACCGCCGTGGTCACGGAGCGACAGCTTCGGCGCGGCGTCGCCGGACAGCACGCTCGGCCCGCTGTTCAGCACCTCCACCCGCACGTACCGCTCCCCGTATCGCACCGACACCTCCGCCTTCACCCCGTCACCGTGCCTGAGCGCGTTCGTCAGCGCCTCCTGCACGATCCGGTACGCCGTCACCTCCACCCCGGTCGGCAGCGACCGCGGCTCGCCCGAGATCCGCACCTCGACCGGCAGCCCCGCGAAGGCGATCCGGTCGACCAGCGGACCGAGCCTGCCCAGACCCGGCTGCGGAGCGAGCGGGGAGAGTTCGGCAGCGTACGGCGCGTCCTCACCACTCGGCGAGGGCGCGAGCAGTCCGAGCAGATGACGCAGCTCGGTCATCGTGTCCCGGCCCGCCGACTCGACGGCCTCCATCGCCGTCGCCGCCTCCTCGGGCAGCGTGGCCAGCACCTCGCGGGCCGCGCTCGCCTGCACCACCATCAGCGCCACATTGTGGCTGACGACGTCGTGCAACTCGCGGGCGATCCGGGCGCGTTCCTCCTCGACCGCGATTCGGGCCGCGCTCTCCCGCTCCCGTTCGAGCAGCCGTCGACGGTCCTCCAGCGTCCTGCGCTGCAGCCGCCGGGCCCGTACCAACGCCACCGCCAGCCATCCCGCGACGGCCCCGAGCGCCGCCACCGCACCGGCCGCCCACCACCCCACCCATGATCCACCCACGGGGTTCACCCTTGCAGAACGCCAGGTCATCCGCATCAGTACGGGGGATGCAGCCGCATACATCCCCAGGATGACGCGGCTCCGCGGATACCTCGGGGGAGTGATGCCCCGCCCGGGACCCGGACCGTAGCTTTCCTGGCATGACCACGGACATAGAGACCGGCACCGGCCGGACCGACCAGATCGTCGTGCGACTCGACGGCGTACGCAAGGAGTTCGGAGAGACCAGCGCCCTGGACGGCGTCTCGCTGGAGATCCGCAGCGGCGAGGCCGTCGCCGTCATGGGGCCCTCGGGGTGCGGCAAGTCCACCCTGCTCAACATGGTCGCCGGACTCGACCGGCCCACCTCCGGGAGCGTGTTCGTCCACGGCGACGAGCTCACCGGCATGAACGAGAAGCAACTGGCCCTCTTCCGGCGGCGCCGCATCGGCATGGTCTTCCAGTTCTTCAACCTGCTCGACGACCTGCCCGCCCTCGACAATGTGGCCCTCGCCGCGCAGCTCACCGGCACGCCGGCCGCGCAGGCCCGCCGCCGGGCCCTGGAACTCCTCGACGAACTCGGTATCGCCGACCGCCGGGGCGCCTACCCGGCGGTGCTCAGCGGCGGCGAACGCCAGCGTGTCGCGGTCGCCCGCGCCCTGATGAACCGGCCCGCGCTGCTCCTCGCGGACGAGCCGACCGGCGCCGTCGACACCCGGGCAGGCGAACAGATCATGGATCTGCTCCTCGACCTCAACCAGATCGGGCAGACCCTGCTCATGGTCACCCACGACGAGCGGATGGCGGCGCGCTGCGCCGGCCGGATCGTCGACATGGTCGACGGCCGTGTGGCCGGCGAGCGCGGCGTGGAGCGCACGGCATGAGCGCGGTGTGGCGCGCCTCGCGCGCGGCCGTCCGGCGCCGCCGACTGCAGACCTTCGTCATCGGCCTCGTCGTCCTCTTCTCCACCGCCACGATCGTGGTGGCCCTCGGCCTCCTCGATGCGGCCTCCGGGCCCTTCGACAAGGGCTTCGCCCAGCAGCGCGGGGCACACGCCGTCGCCGCGTACGACGCGGCCGAGGTCACGGACGCGCGGCTGACCGAGGCGTCCGGGGCGCACGGCGTCGAGGCGGCCGCCGGCCCGTACCCGCTGGCCGTCCTCCAGGTCCCCGCAGGAAACCAGCCCCGCTACGTGGGCCCCTTCAACGTGGTGGGCCGCTCCGGGCCCGGCGGGGACGTGGACCAGGTCGACCTGTGGAAGGGGCGCTGGGCCACCGCTCCCGGTGAGATCGTCGTCAACGACTCCCGGCCCGCGGCCGCCCTGCTGCCCTTCGAGGCGGAGCACCCCGGCTTTCCGCTCGGCGACACGATCAAGGTGCCCGGCCTGCCGGCCCTCACCGTCGTCGGCTACGCGCACAGCTTGAGCAACAGCGCCGACGGCTGGGTCTCACCGGACCAGATCGACGAGCTCGGCCCCACCATGAGCGAGATGCTCTACCGCTTCACCGACCACGCGACGGACGCCGACGTGGCGGCAGGGCTCGCCACCGTCGGTGCCGGCCTGCCGTCCGACTCCCTGCTCGCCTCGCACACGTACCTCACCATCCAGCGGGACGTGGCGTCCGGCCCCGGCTCGTACGTGCCGTTCCTCCTGGTCTTCGGACTCCTCGGCCTCGCGGTCGCCGTACTGATCGTGGCTAACGTGGTGAGCGGCGCCGTGGTCTCCGGCTTCCGGCACATCGGTGTGCTCAAGGCCTTGGGGTTCACGCCCGGTCAGGTCACGGCCGTCCACCTGCTGATGGTGTCCGTGCCGGCCGTGGTCGGCTGTCTGCTCGGCACCGCCCTCGGCGACCTCGCCGCCCGCCCGCTGCTGTCCGGCGCCTTCCAGGGAACCGGTCTGCGCATCGAGGGGATCAGCCTCCGGGTGGAGCTCGCCGCCCTGATCGGGATGCCGCTCGTGGTGCTCCTCGCCGCGCTCGTCCCGGCGCTGCGGGCCCGTCGGCTCTCCGCGACCGAGGCGATCAGTGCCGGCAGCGCCCCGCGTCGGACCGGCCACGGGCTGCGGATCCAGCGCCTGCTGGGCGGGACGCGGCTGCCGCGAGCGGTCAGCCTGGGCCTCGGTCTCCCGCTGGCCAGGCCCGGTCGCACCGTACTGACGCTCTCCGCGATCGTGCTCGGTGTGCTGACGGTGACTTTCGCGAGCGGCCTCGCCGACACCGTCGTCAAGGTGTCCGAGGCTTCGCAGGAGGACGTCGATCTCACCATGAGGCCGGCGAACCCCTTCTTCGGCGAGGAGACGGCGAAGGAACGGAGCGACGCCGAGATGGAGGCGCTGCTGCGCTCCGTGCCGGGCGCGGCCGAGGTCACGCCCGACCTCATTGTCGCCCTCACCCTGGCCGGACGCACGGACGCCGTCGACGGGTTCTTCCTCCGCGGCGACCACGCCAAGCTCGGCTACGACAAACAGCTCGTCGACGGGCGGTGGCTGAAGGGCCCCGGGGAGACCGTCGTGGCCTCGGAGTTCCTGAAGCAGACCGGCGGGAAGGTGGGCGACCGGCTGACCCTGGTCCTGGAAGGGAAGAGGACCGAGGTGACCGTCGTCGGCTCACTGATGAACCATGAGCCGAACAGGCTGTTGCTCGACAGGGAGACACTGACCCGGCTCGACGCGAACCACCGGCCGCAGACCCACCAGTACCGCTACCACATCAAGCTCGACCCCGGGACCACGGCGGAGATGTACGCGGCCGCGGTGGACAAGGCGGCGGGCCCCGGTCTGTACCCCATCCTCAACGAACCCGCTTCCTTCACGGTCGCCGTCATCAGCCTCTCCACGGCCCTGTCCCTGATGCTCGGCATGGTCGCGGCGCTCGGCGTCTTCAACACCGTCGTCCTCAACACCAGGGAGCGACGCAGGGACATGGGGATGCTCAAGGCGATCGGGATGACCCCGCGTCAGGTGATCGCCATGGTGGTGACGTCGATGGCGGCGCTCGGGGCGATCGGCGGCCTGATCGGCGTACCGCTCGGCATGGTCGCCCACCGGGTGGTGGTACCGCTCGTGGCCGAGGCAGCGCTGGTGACGCTGCCGAACTCGGTTCTCGACGTCTGGGCCACCCCGACCCTCGTCCTGCTCGGCCTGGCCGGCGTCACGCTCGCCGTCCTCGGTGCCCTGATCCCCGCCCGCCGCGCCGCGCGCCTCACCATCTCGGAGGCGCTGCGCGGCGAGTGAGCACGCGGATGGCACGGGGCGACGGCTTGGGGTCGCAGGCCGGAAAGGGCGACAGCGTGGGGCCGCAGGCCGGAAAGGTCGACGGCATGGGCCGCGGGGCCGGAAGGGGAGACGTCACTTCCGTGCCCCGCGGGCTGAGGGGGTCACGCGGCCGCCGAGCCGGCCTCCTGCTTGCTCACCCGGCACACCAGGGCGTCGTTCACGACGTCCGCCACGATCGTGTCGCCGGGGTCGGCCTCACCGCCGAGGAGCAGGTCCGCGATCCTGTTGTCGAGCTCCGCCTGGATCGTGCGGCGTAGCGGCCGGGCGCCGAACTCCGGCTGGTGGCCGTGGGCGACGAGCAGCTTCTTCGCCGCCTCCGTCACCTCCAGCTCCAGGCCTTGGGCCCGGACGCGGCGTTCGCTCTGCCGCAGCAGCATGTCGAGGATCCGGGTGAGATCGTCCGCGGCGAGACCGTGGAAGATGATCGTCTCGTCGATGCGGTTGAGGAACTCGGGCGCGAAGTAGGCCCGCAGATCCTTCTTCAGGTCCTCCCGGATCTCCGAGACGTCACCGTGATGGGCCAGGATCCGCTGGGCGCCGATGTTCGACGTCATGATCACCACGCAGTGGCGGAAGTCGACCGTCCGCCCCTGGGAGTCCGTCAGGCGCCCGTCGTCGAGCACCTGCAGCAGGGTGTGGAAGACATCGGGGTGTGCCTTCTCCACCTCGTCGAAGAGCAGCACGCTGTACGGCTGCCGGCGCACCTTCTCCGTGAGCTGACCCGCCTCCTCGTGACCCACGTATCCGGGCGGGGCGCCGACGAGCCGGGAGACCGTGTGCTTCTCCTGGAACTCGCTCATGTCGAAGCGGACCATGCGGCTCTCGTCGCCGAACAGCAACTCCGCCAGTGCCTTGGCCAGTTCGGTCTTGCCGACACCGGTCGGGCCGAGGAAGAGGAACGAGCCCACCGGACGGTTCGGGTCGCCCATGCCCGCCCGGTTGCGGCGCACGGCCTGGGCGATGGCGGTGACCGCCTCGTCCTGACCCACCACCCGGCTGTGCAGGGCGTCCTCCAGCTTGAGGAGCTTCTCCTTCTCGCTCTGCGTCATCTGCGCCACGGGGATGCCGGTACGCCGTGACAGCACCTCCGCGATGTCGTCGGCGGTCACCTCCATCACACCCTCGCGCCGCTCCCCGACCCCCGCCAGCTCGCCCTCCAGACGGGCGATCTCCTGCTTGAGCTCGTTCGCCTTCTCGAAGTCCTCGGCGCCGACGGCCTCGTCCTTCTCACGGCGCAGCTTCGCCAGCCGGTCCTCGCGGCCGACCACCTCGGTCGACTTGCCCAGCGAACGCAGCCGCACCCGGGCACCCGTCTGGTCCAGCAGGTCGATGGCCTTGTCGGGCAGGAACCGGTCGGAGACATAGCGGTCGGACAGCTCGGCGGCCGCCACGAGCGCGGCGTCGCTGTAGCGGACCTGGTGGTGGGCCTCGTAGGAGTCCCGCAGACCCTCCAGGATCAGGACCGTCTCCTCCACCGAGGGCTCCGGGATCATCACGGGCTGGAAGCGCCGCTCCAGCGCCGCGTCCTTCTCCACGTACCGCCGGTACTCGTCAATCGTCGTCGCGCCCACCACATGCAGCTCGCCGCGGGCCAGCGCCGGCTTGAGCATGTTTCCCGCGTCCATCGAGCCCTCACCGGTCGCGCCCGCACCCACCACCGTGTGCAGCTCGTCGATGAACAGCACCGTCGAGTCCGCGTCCGCCTTCACCTCGTCGATGACGTTCTTCAGCCGCTCCTCGAACTGGCCGCGGTACTGCGCCCCGGCGACGAGCCCGGACAGGTCCAGGGCGATGACCCGCTTGCCCTCCAGGGTCTTCGGCACCTCGCCCGCCACGATCCGCTGGGCGAGCCCCTCCACGATCGCCGTCTTGCCGACGCCCGGCTCGCCGATGAGGACCGGGTTGTTCTTCGAGCGGCGGGAGAGGATCTCGACGGTCTGCTCGATCTCCTCCGCCCGCCCCACCACCGGGTCGAGCTTCCCCGCCCGCGCCTCCTCGGTCAGATCCCGGCCGTACTCGTCGAGCGTGGGCGTCCTGCTCTCCGGCCTGGCCGCCGGGGCGCCCTCCGGCCGCATCGTCCGGTCGGCCGTGGACCGCAGACCGTCGACATCCGTGCCGTATCCGCTCAGCACCTTCGCAGCCGCCCCGTTCGGGTCGTCGAGCAGCGCGCCGAGGATGTGCTCGGGGCCGATGTACGAGATCCCCGACGCCTGCGAGCGCTCGTAGGCCCGCAGCAGGACCCGCTTGGCGGCGGGGGTGAGCCCCGGCTCCGCGGACGGAACGCTGCTCTCGCCCGGCAGGACCTCCGCGATCGCCTTGCCCAACTCGTCCGGATCGGCGCCCGCCTGGGCGAGCAGGCCGCGGGCGGGGTCGATCTGGGTACAGGCCCAGAGCAGGTGCTCGGTGTCGAGGTCGGCGCTGCCGTCGTCGGCGGCGCGGGTGGTGGCCCGGTCCAGCAGTTGGCGTGCGGAATCCGTCAGCAGCCTGCCGATGGGCACCCGCTGGACGGCCGGGGGAGAGGCCGCCGGCGACATCCCGAAGAAGCGGTTGAGGAGCTCGTTGAACGGGTCCGGTCCACCGAAGGAACCGAGGGGAGACATCGTCATCGGGTGCCGTCCAGGTGCGTCGACGTCCGGGCTACTCCCTTCACTGGAACAGCAGCCGGCGCTTCCCACCCGCCGGTGTCGGTGACGGACCGTGCCCGCGAAGGACGCCGCCCGCGCGGTCATGCGGCGCTCGGGGCTGTCGGGGAGCGCGAAGTGGCCCCCGAGCTGTCCGCCGGACGGGTGATGCCCCGCGGGGCGCCCGTCCGGCGGGTCGGGTCAGCGGTACTCGACCGTCAGCGTCACCGGAGCGGACTGGTTGACGAAGAGGTACGCCGTCGCCGCCTGGGCGGATTCGAAGCGGAGCCGGACCTGGGTCGTGCCGGAGCGGTCGATGGCCGCCAGCGCCGCCGCCGACAGATCCGTGGAGGAGGCGGAGCCCGAGGAGAACGAGGCGATCTGCGCCCCGCCCGGCGCCGTGGCCGCGGCCGACCAGTCCGCGGGCTCGACCGAGCACGCGCCGAAGCAGCCCGTCGTGACGTCCACGAGCAGCTTGTTGCCCGCCGGGGAGGCCCAGGGATCGCCCGAGCCGCTGCTGCGGTTCACCGTCAGATAGGCCCGGGTGATCTCCTTGCCCGCGGGGATCTTCGAGGTGTCGAAGGAGAGCAGCGTGCGGTTCAGCTTGCCGTCGGTGCCACGGCCGAGCGCCAGACCGGAGGAGTCCTCCAGGGTGCCCACCACCGGACCCGATCCGTCGGCCGCGGCCTTCACATAGCCGTCCTGCGCGTCCACGCTGGACAACGTCACCCGGTCGGTCACGGGCGGGGGAGTGGAGCCGCGCAGCGCACGCACCATCCCCATGATCGCCTCGATCTGCTTGCCGCCGTGCCGCGCGTACGAGGAGTCACCGAGGTAACCCCACCAGTTCCAGCAGCCGTTGGGGTTCTCCAGTGTCGCCGTCGGGACGGCCTGCGGGTACAGCACGATCATGTCGTTGGTGTCGGCGTACTCGTTGAGGTACGCGTTGTCGATGAACCGGGTTCCGAAGCCCTGGTATCCGTACCCCTGCTTGCAGCCGTGCAGTGCCACCATCAAGGAGCACGTCGCGCCCCCGGCGCAGGACGTCGGCACATAGACGAAGCCCTTGTCGTCCAGCGAGAGAGGCGCCGCCGCGCCACCGGGTGCGTAGGCGTTCTGGTCGAACTGGATCAGGCTTCCGCCGGGGGTCGGGCTGGGCGCGGCCACGGAGCCCAGCAGATGGCCGAGCAGGTCCCGCTCGGCGTCGATGCCGCAGTTGTTGATCCACGGAGTCTGCGTGACCGTACAGGAGTTGGGGCCGAGCGGGCTGATCCAGGCGTGCCCGGCCGCAGTGCTCCGGTTGTACTGGACGCGGGCTCCGAACCGTCCGTAGTAGTCGGCCAGCGCGTCCGCCACCGGCCGCTTGACCGTCGTGTCGTTCGAGCCGCCGAAGACGTAGACCGGGTCGCCCGCCAGGTTCGCCACCGGGTCGACGAGTCCCTGGGCCGACCAGTCCCGGGTGGTCTGCTCCAACGTCGCGAGCTGAAGGTTCTGCATCGTGTCCATGCAGGCGTAGAGCGCGAGGTTCAGCGTGTTCTGAGCGCAGTTGTACGGCCCCGAGGCGAAGGCCGCCGAGCCGCTGAACGTACCGGAGTACGCCACATGGAGCTGGGTGGCCATGTAGCCGCCCGACGACACCCCGGAGCTGTGGACGGCGTCGATCGTGTACGGCTGAAGGGTGCCCGGCACGGGGACGGGGGCCGCGGCGGGGGCGGCGGCCGCAGGTGTCGTGACGGGGAAGAGAGTCGCGGCGGCGAACAGCAGCAGCGCTGTCAGCCGGCGCGGCCCGCGTGGGCGGAGCGGACGGAATGGACGCATGGGGTCTCCCGGGCGGCTCGTTCAAGTCGGGTCGATGGCCGGGAGGTTAGGTGCGGGCCGCGCGGACCTTCTATGGGCCCGGCCGCCACAACCACCGGGGTGGAGTATGGCGATCCGTCATCTGGCAGCCGCCGCACGGCAGTCCCGGACGACCTGCGACGATGGCGCCATGAGCGATGACGAGCGGAACGGACGGCTGGCCGAGGCGGTAGGACTGCGCGAGCAGGGCCGGCAGGAAGAGGCCAGGGACCGCCTCGTGGAGCTCGCCGCGCGGTACCCCGACGACGCCGAGGTCGCGTACCAGACCGCCTGGGCCCACGACGTGCTCGGTCTGGAGGCCGAGGCCGTCCCCTTCTACCAGCGCTCGCTGAAGTCGCCCGGCGCCGGGCTCTCGCAGGGGGACCGAAGGGGCGCGCTCCTCGGTCTCGGAAGCACCTTCCGCATTCTCGGCCGGTACGAGGAGGCCGTCGCCACCCTGCGCGGCGCGGTGGAGGAGTTCCCGGACGACGGCGCGCTGCGCACCTTCCTCGCAATGGCGCTGTTCAACACCGGCGAACACCACGAGTCCGCACAGCTGCTGCTGAATCTGCTGGCGACCACCAGCGGCGATCCGGGCGTCCACAGATACCGCCGGGCCATCGAGCACTACGCGCGGGACCTGAACGAGACCGTGTGAGCGTCCGAGGTGGAAGGGTGCGGGATTCCCTTGACCTCAAGCGTGGTCGAGGTCGAATGATCGAAGCATGAGCGATCTGAGCAGCACGACGATTCTTCAGGACCACTTCGAGATCACCACTCTCATCAGCGGATTCTTCCGCGACATGGACGAGCGGCGGTTCGAGAAGGGCTGGGCCGACGCCTACTTCACCGACGATCTGCGGACGACGACGCCGCTCGGCGTGGCCGAGGGAGCCGACGCGGTACACCACGTCGAGGAGGCCATCGGCCGGTTCGCCGCCACCCTGCACGTCTCCTCCGACGTCGTCGTCAGGGCCGAACCGGGCGGACGGTCGGCCCATGTCCGCTGGAACGCCCATATGACCCATGTCCATCTGGACTCCACCCTTCAGGCACGAGGCGAGGGCGTCGATCCCCTCTTCACGGTCGGCGGCGTCTACGAGGGGGAGGTCCGACGCACCGACAAGGGCTGGCGCGTCAGTCGGATGTCCGTGCGGGCCGTATGGACCACGGGTGAACCGCCCGTCCTGCCGGAGGTCACCGCCGCCCGCGTCGCGGAATCGACCGGCGCCCGGGTGGCCGGCTGAGCCGAGGAGGACACCCGAGTCAGCTTCCGACCTCTACTGCCTCGCGCGAGCGCGATCACAGGGCCGGTTCGCCCCCGGGGCGGACGCGTCGGCGGGGGCCGCCGCACGCGCGTCGGCCCGGGGGATGTCGACGTCGATGCGGCCCATCACACGGTGGGCCGCCTCGGCGAGTTCGGGCGGGCTCTCGACGGTGAACCGGCAGTCGAAGGTGACCAGGAAGCCGATGAGCGCCGACCACGACCAGGCCCCCATCCGTAGCCGGGTGATCCGCTCGTCGATCGCCTCGAAACTCGCCGCGCCCGGGGCCCACTTGGCCACCAGCGCCGCGGGGCACTCCATCAGGACGGTGCCCCAGCAGGGCCAGGTGTCCGGGGTGTCTCCGCGGTCGGGCTGGCTCTGGACGAAGCGGGTCATGTCCCTCTCGGGGAGGTCATCAAGTCCTTCAGTACGGGCAACGTCGCGACGCTGATCATCGCGCTGGCGGAGTTCGGCATCCTCGCCGTACTGCCCCTGTGGCTTCAGTACACCCTGGGGTACTCCGTACTCCAGACCGGCCTGATGATCTTCGTCGTCGCGGTCGGCAGCTTCTTCGCGAGCGGTGCCGGCTTCGGCATGGCCGAGAAGACCGGCCCCGTCGGCCTGGTCCGCATCGGCCTGGTGCTCGAAGCGCTCGGTCTGCTGATGTTCGGCCTGCTGGCGAGCAGCGACTCCCCGTGGTGGGTCATCGCCATCGCCTTGTTCCTGGACGGCATGGGGGCCGGCTTCGCCACCGCGCAGGTCACCAACGTCGTCCCGGCGGACGTTCCGCCGCAGCAGGCCGGCCAGGGCTCCGGAATCCAGAGCGCCGCGCGTCAGCTCGGCTCCGCACTCGGCATCGCGATCCTGACGTCGAGGACTCCGACCTGTCCGAGCGGCTCGCCCGGCAGGGAACGCCCGACGCGGACGAGCTGTCCTCGGCGGTCTCCGACAGCGCGGGCGCGATGATCTCCGGGCTGAGCCGGAACCCCGAGACGGCCTCGGCCGCCGACGCCGCCCGGGACGCCATGTCCTACGGGGTCCGGATCAACGGCTACACCTGCGCCGCGCTGCAGGTGCTCGGAATGCTCGCGACCTTCCTCATCCCCCGGCGCAAGCCGGACGCCCAGCAGTGGGGCGGCCAGGACGCCCCCGGCGGGGCTCCGGAAGCCGGCGCCGACGTCCAGCAGATGCCTGTGTCCTGACTAGTCGTTGACGGCGGTCAGCAGGACCACGGCGTCCTCCAGGGCCGTGAGCCCGTGACGCTCCTTCGGGATCATCTGGAGCGCGCCCGCCGACAGCTCCTCGGACCATCCGGCCGCCGTCAGCCGCACCCGCCCCCGCAGCACCTGCAGACTCGCCGCCGGTGGTGCGTTGTGCTCGTCGAGCGCCGTGCCCGACACCAGCGCGATCACGCTCTGCCGGAGCACCCCGTCGTGCACCACCACATGGGCGCTCCGGCCGTGCGCGGCGGTGCGCGCGTTGGCCAGGTGTTCGTCGGCGAGGGCCGCGAGATCATGCATCGTCTCTCCCTGCGAGGGTGCGCGGGTCGTGCTTCCCAGCCTCGCGCGTGTCGCCCGGTGCGCAACTCGGGGCAGCATGGCGTGTCGCGGCGACCGCGAGGGCGGCCAGGGCCGTGAACCCGGCCGCGGCCACGATCGTCACCGTCCACCCGTACGCCCCGTACAGCCACACCGCGGTGAGCGAGCCGATCGCGCCGCCGGTGAACGTGGACAGCATGAAGACGGTGTTCACGCGGGCCGCGACCTCGGTGCCGAGGCCGAAGATCCGCGCCTGATTGGCCACCTGACAGGCGCTGGTTCCCAGGATCAGCAGATTCGCCCCGATCACCAGTGCCGCGAGGGAGAGCGCGCCGAACCCGACGACGAGGAAGGAGGCCGCCACACAGAGCAGCGACCATGCGTTCACCACCCCCGTTCCGCGGCGGTCGGTGAGCCGTCCCGCGTACGCCGAGAGAAGCGCCCCGGGCAGGCTCAGGAGCCCGAAGAGCCCCGCCACCCCCGGGCCGAGGCCCAGCGGCGGGGCCGCCAGATGGAAGGTGAGGGTCGCCCAGAAGACGCTGAACGCGGCGAAGACCGCGGCGCCGGTCAGTGCTGAGGACCGCACCGCCCGGTGCTCGACGAAGAGCCGGGGCAGGCTCGCAAGAAGTCGCGGGTACGGCAGTCGGTCCCTCGCGGGCCCGGCGCGTTCGGGGAGGGCTCGGGGCACGACGAAGAGCAGGGCCGCCGTCGCCGCAGCGGCCAGCAGATAAGCGGTACGCCAGCTCCCGCCGGCGTCCGAGGCCGCGCCCGAGACGGTACGGGAGACGGTCGATCCCAGCGTGAGCCCCAGGCCGATGAGCCCCACGACCCGCCCACGGTCGCCGGGTTCGGCGAGGGCGGCGGCGACCGGGGTGAGGACCTGTGGCAGGACGGTGGTGGTGGAGACGGCGAGGGTCGCGACCGTGAGGGTCAGCGCGTTCGGCGCCGCCGCGGCCACGAGGAGCCCGCCGCTGGTCAGCGCGAGCAGCACGGTGGCGAGGCGGCGGAGCCGGGCGGTGTCGGCGAGAGGGACGATGAGCAGCAGGCCGAGCGCGTACCCGAGCTGGGCGGCCGAGGAGACGAGGCCCGCGGTGTGCTGGGAGACGCCCAGACCCCGGGCGACGGCGTCGAGCAGCGGTTGGGGGAAGTAGATGTTGGCGACGGTGACCGCTCCCGCCACCGCCATCACCAGGACGTTCGGCCGGGTGACGGGCCGGGCGCCGGGGCGGGCTGCGGCGGCCCGATGCGCCGCGTCGGTCAGCGGATTCATGCCCCCAGGCTGCGGTCCGCCGACCGGGCCGATCAAGGTGCGACAATGCAAGCGGCGTTTAGCGAAACTCAACGATGGGGGCCGGGGCGATGCTTGAACGGCACGAACTGGAGGCGTTCCTGACGCTCGCCGAAGAGCTGCACTTCGGCCGCACGGCCGAACGCCTGGGCGTCTCCACCGGCAGGATCAGCCAGACCGTCAAGAAACTGGAGCGCCGGGTGGGCACGCCGCTGTTCGAGCGCACCAGCCGCAGCGTCCGTCTCACCCCGGTCGGCGGCCGCCTCGACGACGACCTGCGCCCCGCCCATCGGCAGATCCTCGCCGCACTGGAACGTGCCACGGCCGCCGGCCGCGGTGTCCACGGCACGCTCCGGGCCGGCTTCGGCGCTCCCTGGAGCGGCGAACTGCTCGCCAGGGCCGCCGATGCCTTCCTCGAGAACCACCCCGGCTGCGAGATCCACATCAGGGAGGTGCCGCTCGACGGCGGGGTCCGACCGCTCCAGGACGCCGAACTCGACATCCTGCTCACCGCCTTCCCCGTCGGTGAACCCGGGCTCACGACCGGCCCCGTCCTCGCCACCGAGCCCCGGGTCCTCCTCGTCCCGGCCGCCCATCCTCTCGCCCGCCGGGAATCCCTCTCACTCGACGACCTCGCCGGCGTGCCGCTGGTCACCACGGCGGGTGCCAACTCCCGCTCCTGGCTGGATGCCCACTACCCGTCCCGTACCCCCTCCGGCGCGGTCGTCCCCCGCGGCCCGGTGGCCGCCTCCTGGCAGGAGGTCCTCTCCCATGTGAGCGCCGGCCGCGGAGTCTCCCCGGGCTCGGCCCGGGGCGCCCTCTACCACCCCCGCCCGGGCGTGTCCTACGTACCCCTGCGCGACGCGCCGCCCGTCGAGTACGGCCTCGTCTGGTCGACGGCCGCCGAGAACGCACTGCTCAGGGCATTCGCCGAGACGGTCGCGGCACAGCATTGAGGGAGGCCTGCGGGGCGGTGTGTCCCGCTCGGGGCGGGGGAAGCGCCGCGGCTACGGTGGGCTGGTGCAGCGTGCCTCAGACCGCGTGACGCTCGCCGCGTTCCTGGCCGTGGCGGTCCTCGCGGGCGGAAACGCGGTGGGCGTCCGATTCAGCAACCGTGAACTCGATCCGCTCTGGGGCGCGGCCGTGCGGTTCGGTGCCGCCTCGCTGCTCCTCCTGGCCGTGATGGCCGTACGCCGACTGGAGGTCCCGCGCGGCCGGGCGCTCGCCGGGGCGATCCTCTTCGGCGTCCTCAACTTCGGTGTGACCTTCGCGCTCGCGTACTACGCGCTGGTCCGCATCCACGCCGGACTCGGCCAGACCATCCTGTCCCTGGTCCCGCTCGCGACCCTGCTGCTCGCGGTGGCACAGCGCCTCGAACGCTTCCGCCTCATGGCGGCCGTCGGCACCGTCTTCGCCACCGCCGGAGTCGCGGTCATCTCGCACGGATCCCTGGAGGGCGGCGTGCCCGTGCTGTCCCTCCTCGCGATCCTGGGCAGCATGCTGGCGTTCGCACAGGCCACCGTGCTCGTACGGCGGCTGCCGAAGGTCCACGCGGTCACGATGAACGCGGTGGGCATGACCGCTGCTTCCGTCCTGCTGTTCGCCGCCTCGCTCGCCGCCGGCGACACCTGGCGACTCCCCGACCGCGCCGCGACCTGGTGGGCGCTGGCCTATCTGGTCGTGGCGGGCTCCGTGCTGACCTTCGTCCTCTTCCTGTTCGTGGTCCACCGTTGGGACGCGTCACGGGCGGCGTACGTCTTCGTCGTCATCCCCGTCGTCACGATCCTGGTGTCGGCATGGCTTGACGACGAACCCCTCACAGCCTCGCTGCTCATCGGCACTCCGCTCATCCTGATCGGGGTCTACCTGGGTGCCCTGCGCAAGCGGCCGGACTGACCCGTCGTCATCGGACCCCGGAGGGTGGGGGCATGATCGGGTCCATGAGTGAGATCATCCTGATGTCGGATCCCAAGGTCGCCGCCGTCCCCGTCGAGGAGTGCGGCGAACGGCTCGTGGACGTACGCGAGGAGGGCTCCCTGCTCGTCGAGCCGCGCAAGCGGGACGACGCGGGCGCCTTCGCCCATCTGCGGGCGGGTGTCCTCGACCGGCTGCTCCGGGCCCAGACACGGCTGCCCGACGGACTGCGACTGCTGTACGTGGAGGGCTATCGCCCGCTGTCCCTGCAGCGGCGGTACTTCACGGAGTACGGCGACGAACTGCGCGCCGTCCACCCCGACTGGCCCGCGCAGGAGGTCCACACCGCGGCCGGCCGCTATGTCTCCCCGCCCGAGCTCGCGCCGCACAGCGCGGGATCGGCCGTCGATCTGACCCTCGCCGATCACGACGGGCGGGAACTGGACCTGGGCACCCGGATGAACGCGAGCCCGGAGGAGAGCGCCGGGGCCTGCTACACGGACGCCCCCGGGATCACCGCCGAGGCCCGGCGGAACCGGGAGATCCTCGGCACCGCGCTCGCCGGTGCCGGGCTCGTCAACTACCCCACCGAGTGGTGGCACTGGTCGTACGGTGACCGCTACTGGGCCCTCGCGACAGGCGCGTCCGCCGCCCTGTACGGACCGAAGGAACTCTGAGCGGAGGCCGTTGTCAGTGGTGTGGGCAACGATGGACTCGTCGGTGATCGAGAGCTGAAGGGGATCGCATGTCCATCACGAACCAGCAGGTGGCGGAGTACGCGTTTCTGCGCGCGCTGTACGAGGACGGGTACTACCCGGACAGCGTCGTCGACAAGGGGAAGGCGATCCTGCAGCGGCTCTGCGAGCGGATCGAGGCCGAGCAGCCGGCCGATCTGACGGCGCTGTACGCGCTCACCGAGGTGGCCACCGAGGAGTTCAACGCCCTCGAGGAGGACTTCCTGGAGGCCGGGAGCGAGATCGAGACAGTCGCCCGTGAGGAGATCGCCGAGAACTTCTGGTTCGTCGCCACGGCCTATGGATTCGCCGATGCCGACACGGAGGAGCTGGTGGCCGCCCGGGAGTGGTGACGGGGTGGTGCGGGTCCGTCCGCATGCGGTGCCGGTCGTGGACCGGGGCGATGCCCTGGCCCGCGCATGCCGTCGTGCGGTAGGCGTCACTGTGGTTCGGTGCTTCACCCGGGAGTTACGACGACGGCGCCACCCGGATGTCCCCCCGTGCGGACCCTGTCGATAGGTTCGGCCCATGACTGCGCAGCGAGCCGACGTCCACCACTCACCCTCGACCTGGCAGCAGCCGGTCCCCGCACCGGCCTCTGCCGAACGGGCCGCGCTGGTCGAGGAGATAGCGACGGCGATCCTGACGCGTGGGCACGGTCGGGTGCTCGTCGGGATCGACGGACTCACCGCAGCCGGCAAGACGAGCTTCGGGCACGAGCTGGCCGAACGGATCGCGGGCGCGGGGCGGCCGGTGCTCCGGGCGACGCTCGACGACTTCAAGAAGCCTTGGAAGGACCGGCACCTCTACGACCGGGAGTCCGGCGAGGGCTACTACCGCAACGCGTACGACTACGAGCGGGTCAGGAGTCTGCTCCTGGACCCTGCCCGGTCGCCCGAGTCGGACTCCTGCGCCCTGTGCGGCATCGACCCGCTCACCCAGGTCGACCACTCCGCGCACCGCACCCCGCTCGCCCCGGACGCCGTGCTCGTCGTGGACGGGGTCTTCGCCTTCCGGCCCGAGATCGACGACTACTGGGACTACCGCGTCTGGCTAGACGTGGACCCCGAACTCTCGGTACGGCGCGGCGCGGTGCGGGACCAGAACTGGGCGGGTTCGGACGCGGAGGCGATTCACCGGGACCGCTATCTGGTGGCGGAGCGCCTCTACCTCGCCGAGGTCGACCCGCTGCCGAGGATGGACGTCCTCATCGACAACACGGACTTCGCCCGCCCCCGCGTCCTGGCACCACGGGCCCGCCCCGCCGTGACCGGCCGTGGGGAGTTCGACGCCCTCGTCGTCCGTACCGACTACGCGGACGAGAGCGCGTGGCAGGAGGTGCGGGCCGCCCTGGCCGACGACGTCGAACTCACCGCACTCGTGGTCGACGATCCGGCGTGGGCCGGGGCGGACGCGGACGAGGTCGTGGCGGCAGTGGCCGGCGACCAGGACCTGAGCGTGGTCTTCCTCGCCGACGCGACGACGATGACGTCCGCCCACCACGGCCTGCTCGCGGTGACCATGGTCACCCGGGAGGAGTGCGAGGACGACGAGGAGTACGCCTGGCTGACCGAGTTCGGCAGTCGATTCCGTACGGTTCCGGCGGGAGTCCACTCCATCCACGCCAACCTGTCCATCGGCAACATGGGCTTCGAGGACTTCGCCGCAGAGGCGCACCACGATCCGGAGAGGGTCTTCCGGAACTTCGAGTGAGGTACACGCCCCGGTCGGCGGTCGACCGGCCGGGGCGCGCGTCAGCGGGTGAGCGGGTGAGAGGGACGGCTCGTCACCGGGTCAGCCGACGAAGATCTCGGTCAGCGACCAGATCGCCAGGCCCGCCATGCACAGACCGCCGATGCGCTGAACCGTCTTCAACGGCACGCGCTTCGCGATGAAGCGGCCCGCGATCAGGGCGAGGGCCGAGACGCTCATCAGGGCGGCGGCGGAGCCGATCGCCGTCGACCAGGTGCCGTTCGTGGCGGCGAGGTTGGCCGTGGTGATCTGCGTCAGATCGCCCCACTCGCTGATGAAGACGGCCATGAACGCGGTGGAGTAGACGGGCCAGAAGCCGGTCACCGTCCTGCCGCCCGCGTCGTCCTCGCCGTCGTCGCCCCCGCCGCGCAGCAGCATGAACGCGCCGAAGCCGAACAGCAGGGCCGAGATGAGTTTGACGATCCAGTCGGGCAGCAGTCCGATGAGGCTGCCGGCGCCCACGGCGATGGCGACGTGCACGATGAACGCGGTCGAGGTGCCGAACCAGACGTACAACGGACGCATCCGCGTGCCCATGGCCAGGGACGCGAACATCGTCTTGTCGGGAAGCTCGGCGAGGAAGATCAGCCCGAAGGCGGTGAGGATCGCCAAGGGGTCGAGGTGCATACCGGGGGCTCTCTGCTCGATCCGGGCCCGGGATTCGCACGGCACCACGGTGGGCGACGGGAAGAACCACTCGGCCCGGCATGACGGACCACGCCCACAGGATGCGGACATGGCGAATGCCTGGCCGAAGGTCTCGCCCGTCCGCGCTTCCGCATGGACCCGGCCACCGGGAACCCGAGGGTTCCAGTGTGTCGACGACCGGTTCGCAGGGCTACTCCCCTTCGCTGTCGAACAGTGTAGCGGAGGCCCCCCGCGCTTGATCGACGGTCGGCCGCCGCATCGCCGTCGATCTTGGTAGACACTGTCTACGCAGCCTGGTAGACAGTGTCTATGACTGATGAGACCGAGGCCGGGCTGCGCGGCCGACTGATCGACGCCGGCGTCGAGCTGGTGCACGCGGAAGGGGCGCAGGCGCTGTCCCTCCGGGAGATCGCCCGGCGCGCCGGGGTCTCCCACGGCGCGCCCCGCCGGTACTTCCCGACCCACCTCGACCTGCTGTCGGCCATCGCCCATGAGGGCTTCGTCGAGCTCACGGACCGCGTCACCGCCGCGCTCGAGGCAGGACCCGATGCGCCCGAGGGCCCCCGTGCCGAACTGGACGCCATCGCCCGCGCCTACCTCGACTTCGCGCTGGGCCGGCGCGGCATGTACGAGTTGATGTTCCGCCACGACCTGCTGGAAAGCGGGCGGCTCGGGCTGCGCGAGACCAGCCTGCCGCTCTTCGACCTCCTCGCCCGGCTCGTCGCCCGCGCCCGCCCGGAGACCGGCCCGGCCCTCGAACCGGCCGTGGTGGCCGCCGCGCTCTGGGCGAACCTGCACGGCATCGCCCAGCTCTGGGGCTGGGGCAGCCTCCAGCTGGCCTCCCGTTCGGACGACGTGGAGCCGCTGCTCCGGGCCGCCCTCGACGCCCACCTCGGCCCCGAGCGAGGTACGCGGTGATACGACAACGGCAGCTGACCCTCGCCTGCAGCGTCGTCGGCGCCGCCGTCGTCGCCCTCGACGGCACCGTGCTCACCCTCGCGCAGCCGGCCCTCCAGCACGACCTCGGCGCGAGCTTCGCCCAGGTCCAGTGGACCAGCACCGGCTATCTCGTCGCCGTCGCGAGCCTGCTCGTCTTCGCAGGTCGGCTCGGCGACCGCTACGGCCACCGACGGCTCTTCGCCCTCGGGACGCTCGGCTTCGCCGCCGCGTCGGCGGGCATCGCGCTCGCCCCCGGGATCGACTGGGTGATCGGCCTTCGCGTGCTCCAGGGAGTGTGCGGGGCACTCCTGCAGCCGGCCACGCTGGGAATGCTGCGCGCCGCCTTCCCTCCCGACCGGCTGGCCATGCCGATCGCCCTGCGCACCAGCGCGATCGGTCTCGCCGCGGCTGCGGGGCCGCTCATCGGCGGTGCGCTGGTCACCGGTTACGGCTGGCGGTCCGTCTTCGTACTCACCGCGATCCCGGCCGTCGTGATCGGAGTCCTGGCCCTCGCGGTCCCCGCCCCGGCCGCGGTCCCCGCGTCGGTTCGACCCTTGCCGCGTCCGAGCGGCGCCTCCCTCGCCTCGCTCGACCTGCCCGGCGCCGTGCTGCTGGCCGTCACCCTGGGCTGTCTGGTGCAGGTGCTCGTGGCGGCGCCGGAGTCCGGCTGGACCACGATGACCACGCTCACCCTCGGCGCCACCGCCGCGGCCGGAGCGGCCTTCGCCCGACACGAACGACGCACCGCCCATCCGCTCGTGCCGTCGCCCCTCCTGCGGTCCCGGCCCGTCGTGGCGGGGCTCGTCACTCTCCTGGCCGTGTCGGCGGCCCTCTTCGGCTCGCTCTTCGTGGCGACGTACTTCCTTCAGGACGTCCGCGGACTCGACCCGTTGTCGAGCGCGCTGTGGGTGCTGCCCCTCGCCGTCATGATGGTGGTCGGCGCACCGACGGCGGCCGTGCTGCAACGCCGGTTCGGCGCACGCCGTACGACGGTCGGCGGGGGAGCGCTGCTCGCCCTCGGCGTGCTGCTCCTCGCCCGGCTCGACGCATCGGCGACGGCGTTGCCGACCGGTACGTGCTTCGCCCTGCTGGGCGCCGGGTTCGGCACGGTCATGGCCACCGCCACCGCCGTCGTCGTACACCGGGCGCCGGTGGCCGAGGCCGGAGTCGCCGGCGGACTCCAGCAGACCGCCATGAACATCGGTCCGGCGCTCGGTGTCGCCACCGCGACCCTGCTGATGACGCTCGACGCGAGCGCCGGCTTCGTGCCCGCTATACAGACCACGTTCCTGGCCCTGGCCGCCGTCGCGACGCTCGGCGCGGCGGCCGCACTCGGGCTGCCCGGTCGCGCCGCACCCGCGAAGGCGCCGGAGGCGGCCGGACCCGTGTCCTCGTCCTGACCGGCCACGCCCCCTGCCCGGCGCGGACACGCCTCGTGCCTGCGCCCGGCCCCCGGCGCGGACACGCCCGGTCCCGGAGCCCGGCCCCCGCCGCCCTCACTGCGTACGATCGCACAATGCCCTCAGGTGATCACCGCGGCCGCTCCCTCTCCCGGTCGCGTACGCAGATCAACATCGGACGGGCGCTCCCCGTCCTGGTCATGATCCTGACGGTGCTTGCCGACTCCCTCACCGCCGACGCGGAACGCTACGACCGGCTCCTCGCCGCCGCGCCCGCCCTCGCCGCCGTCACCTGGAGTGTCCGGGGTACCGCCCTCATCGGTCTGCTCGCCATGGTGGTCGGAGGGGTGCTCGCGGCGGATAGCGGTGAGCCGTTCTACCCCGTCATCCTGGCCAACGAACTGGCTCTGGCAGCAGTGACCGCCGTCGCCGTCTGGGTGAGCCGGGCCAGGGTGCGCTACGAGCGGAACCTGCGCGAGGTCACCGCCATCGCCGACGTCGTCCAACGGGTGGTGCTCCGCCCGCTTCCACCCAGACTCGGCCCTGTCGACCTCCATCTGCTGTACGTCGCCGCCGCCGCCAAGGCCCGGATCGGCGGCGACTTCTACGAAGCCGTCCAGGTGCCCGGCGCCGTACGGCTGATGCTCGGCGACGTCCAGGGCAAGGGGCTCGGCGCGGTCGAGACCGCGTCCGTGCTGCTCGGCTCCTTCCGCGCGGCGGTCTACGACGCCCCGGACCTGTCCGCCCTCGCCGCCCGGCTGGAGGAGGGCCTCGACCGCTACGGCGCATGGGACCCCGACTCCGACGCGGCCGAACGCTTCGCCACCGTCGTCCTCCTCGAGATCCCCGACGACGGCGACGTCGCGCGCCTCCTCAGCTGCGGCCACCCCGCCCCCCTGCTCCAGCACGGCAACCGCGTACGGCCCGTCGAGTTCGCCGACCCGTCCCTGCCGGTCAACCTGGCCGTACTGCTCCCCGCCCACCACCGGGTGGAGGAGGTTCCCTTCGTGCCGGGGGACCGGCTGCTGCTGTTCACCGACGGAGTCAGCGAGACCCGCGACCGCGCCGGCACCTTCTACCCCCTGGAGGAGCGGATGTCCAAGTGGGTGGCGGAGCCAGGCGATCGCCTCCCCTCCCTGCTCCACGAAGACCTGGCCGACTACGGCTCGGGCGCCCTCGACGACGACGTGGCCGCGGTCCTCGTCGAACGGCGCCCCTAGAGGGCGGGCCCGGCCGCTACGGCCCCGGCCTCCGGCCCCGCCCCCTAGACCGTGTCCGCCGGCACCGACTCGTACAGCACCGTGTGGAACCGGCCCTCCGACTCGCGCCCCGCCGGGTCCGCCCCCAGCGCACGGACCGCCTCCACGGCGAAGTGCTGCTCACCGGCGTCGGTGAACAGGCGCTGCGGATACGTTCGCGACGGATCGGCGACGGTCCGCAGACCGTAGGCCGCCAGACACTCGGCGATCGGTCGGTACGAGACCGTACGCAGGACGAACGCGCTCACCCGCACCGGTCGTCCGGCCCATTCGAGCAGGGCGGCGAACGTACGCCGGGTGAGATAGCTGCCGCCGCCCGTCAGCGTGATCAGACCGACGTCGGCCATCGCGGCCCGCAGCCGGGGGCTCGGTGGCGCGCCCTCCTCCAGGTTCTCCGCGAAGGAGTCGTCGAGGAGCCCGACCTCGCGGGCGTATCGCAGCGCGTGTCCCGCGACGTCGAGCCCGATGACCGGCGCGGCGTCCGAGCGGCGTCGAGCGGCGTAGAACTCCTTGTCCTGTACGGCGAGTTCGGCGGATGTCAGCCCGCCGACCGCCGGATCGGTGTAGCGCGCGTACAGCTCGGCCAGGGTGACGTCGTGGTTCAGGAGCGCGGCGTTGATCCCGTACGAGCAGCACAGGTCAAGCACCGTTCCGCCGCCCCGCTGGGCCGCCGCGCGCCGGAACGCGCCCTGGGCCTGTTGCGGTATCTCGTACTCCAGCGGTGCGAGGCGCCGGAAGTACGCCCGTGGGTCGGGCTGGTCGTAGATGTCGTCGAACCGCGCCTTGCCGCCCGCACCAGACCCGGATCCGCTCATCCGTCCCGCCTCCCTCGAACCGGCGGCACCCGCCCCGTACGCGCCTCGCGCCACAGGCACCGCATCCGGTGGGCATCCTGCTCGAACGCGGCCCGGCGCTCACGTCCGCATCGGGGGCGCACAAGAACTCCACCCGTACCGTGGGGCGGCTCCCGGGCGGGGCCCACCCCTCCAGGATGGTCTCGCCTTCGGCCGACCGCACGAGGGAACCGATCCGGCACGCGCGGGCGCTCCGGGCCGCATCCGTCCCAAACGCGGAGTTCCGGGCAATCGGGGTCGCTCATGCCCGGCTTCCGTGCCTCGCGCGCTGTTCATGCGCTCTCCGGCGCCTCTGTCCGTCATACGTTCGGCCGCGCCCGCCGTCCGCTGAGCGGACGATCGGCGAACGGTCCGGCGGTCCGGCTCGCTCCCGGCTCCCCCCACTCGTCGTGGTGCCGGCCGGCCGCCTCCGTCGCCTGGACACAGACCGTGATCGACTCACCCGAGGGCGCCCCGTCCTTCCTCGACCTGCCGCTGTCGTGGCGCGCGGAGGGGCGGGGTCCGCGGACCCCGCCCCGCACCCGCTAGCTCTCCCGTGCCTGCGCCCGTCCGGCCTCGCGCAGGCCGAGATGCTCCCTCAGCGTCGTACCGGTGTAGGCGCTCCGGTACGCCCCTCGTTCCTGGAGCTCCGGCACGAGCAGATCCACGATGTCGTCGAGCCCGTCGGGAATCAGATACGGCGAGATGTTGAAGCCGTCGATCGCACCGTGCCGCGCGAACCGAATGAACTTCTCGGCGAGACCGGCGGGCGTGCCCACATGCCCGCGCTGCGGCCCCAGCTCGATGACCGTCTCGCGCAGGGACCAGCCGTTCGCCTCCGCCTTCGCACGCCACTCGGCCACCACGGCCCGCGGATCGGCGATCCGGCGCGAGCCGAACGCGCCCGTGTTCTCCACGACCACGGGATCCTCGGCGGGGAGTGGTCCGTCGGCGTCACGCTCCGACAGATCGATGCCCCACAGCAGCCCGGCGATGCCCAACGCGGTGGCGGGCGTGACCTGTTCGAGCCGCACCCAGCGCGCCTTCTCCTCCGCCTCCTTCTCGGTGGCTCCGATGATGATCTCCGTACCGGGCAGGATCCGCAGATCGTCCGCCGGCCGCCCCGCCGCCCGCAGGCGACGTCGGATGTCCTCGGCGAAGGTGAGCGCGTCGTCGAACTCCGTACCGTGGGCGGAGAAGATGACGTCCGCGTGCCGGGCGGCGAAGTCGCGGCCGTCCGCGGAGTCGCCCGCCTGGAAGATCACCGGATGGCCCTGCGCGCTGCGCGGCAGCGTGGGGACGAGGTCGAGATCGAACTGCGCCCCGCTGTGCCGCACACGGCTCACCGCGCCGGGCACCGACCAGGACCGGGCTTCGGCCGTGTCGGCGACGGCGTCGTCCGCCCAGCCGTCCCAGATCGCCCGGGCGGTGGTCAGGAATTCCTCTGCGCGCCGGTAGCGGTCGGCGTGGTCGAGGAAGCCGCCGCGCCGGAAGTTGGCGCCGGTCCAGGCGTTGTCGGTGGTGACGACGTTCCAGCCGGCCCGGCCCCGCGAGAGGAGATCGAGCCCCGAGAGGCGCCGCGCGAGGTCGCCCGGCTCGTTGAACGTGGTGTTCGAGGTGCTGACCAGACCGATCCGGTCCGTCACCGCTGCGAGCGCGGACAACTGGGTGATCGAATCGGGGCGTCCGGCGACGTCGAGTTCGTGGATGCGGCCGTCCACCTCGCGCAGGCGTAGGCCGTCGCCGAGGAAGAAGGCGTCGAAGAGGCCGCGTTCGGCTGTCTGCGCGACCCGCCGGAAGGAGGCCGGGGCGATCTGCGAGCCGCTCGCCGGATCGGACCAGATCGTCCAGTGGTTGACCCCCTGGAAGAACACGCCGAAGTGCAACCGGGCGTCCGGACGGGGCACATCGGCGAGGTCGGTGCGGGTCATCGTGCGGCCTCCTCGGCGAAACGGCTCGCGGGGCGGGGGAGGCCCAGCGCGGTGCGGAGCGTGGCGCCCGGCAGCGGGCGGGCGCCGATCCGCCGGGCGAAGAGTTCCGGCAGGACCAGGCGGGACAGCACGGCCAGATCTTCGTCGAGGACGAGCGGATGCAGCCGTACGCCGTCGACGTGACGGCCCAACTCCTCGAGGAGCACGACGAGTCCGGACGCGGATCCGGTGAAGCGCAGCCGGTCCCGGTCGCGTGGTGAGGGTGGCTCCCACGGCGCGTGGCGCTCCAGATCCGCGATCCGCTCGCGGGCCGACTCCCGCGGGGTGTCCAGGGCGACCTCGACGTCGGCGAACGCGAGCGGCGCGCCGGCACCGGCCGCGGCCTCGCCCGCTTCGGCCGGGGTGGCGCCGTCGACCAGGGCGATGTCGGTCAGCTCGGGTGGTACGAGTCCGGTACGGGCGATCACCACGGGCCGGCCCTGGGGCGGTCGCGGCACGATCGCGGGGCCCTTGACCGTGTACGTCTCGCCCGTGAAGTCGATGGAGTGCAGCCGGTCCCGGTCGAGGTAGCGGCTCGTGGCGACGGAGCGGACGACCGCGTCGTCCTCCCAGCTGTCCCACAGGTCGCGCACCACGCGGACCGCGTCACGGGCCTCCCGCGCGAGGGCTTCGGCGCCCTCCACCCGAGGCCGCCCCCAGGCGCGGGCGGCCTCGGCGCTCCCCTCGGTGGTCACCAGCCACGCGGCGCGTCCGGTGGAGACGTGATCGAGGGAGGCGAGCTGCGAGGAGACGTGGAACGGCTCGGCATAGGTGGTGGCGACGGCCGGGGCGATGCCGAGCGCACCGGTCGAGGCGGCGATGAACGCGGCGCGCTCCACCGCGCCGACGCGTCCCACGGCACCGGAGCCCGAGCCGGGCGGGAGAAGGCTGTCGTCCAGGGTGACGAAGGTGAAGCCGGCGTTCTCGGCGACGGCCGCGACCCGCGCGAGCCGGCGCGGTGTCAGCAACTCGCCGGGGGCGTGGGCGGCCCGGCGCCAAGCGGCCGGATGGGCACCGTCGCCGTCGATCTCCACGGCGAGATGCAGGGCTGGCTGGGGCATGGGAGTCCTTCCGAGGGCACACGTGAAACCGCGGACGCGTCGAGGGCGCGACCGGGGAGAGGGGGTGATCAGGCGTGCGCGGAAGGACAGATGGCGGAGGACGTACGGCAGAAGTCGACATGCCGACGGCAGCACAGCCGCGCACCCCGCGCGCCACCACGGGGCGTCGCAGTCGGTGTCCGCACAGCTGCCTCCACAGATCCGGAAGGGAACGCTTCAGCTTAGGCAGGCGACCTTCCGGGCTGTCAAGAACGTTTGTCGTCCGGTGCGGTGGGGTGCGAAATGCGTTGCGGAGCGGCTCGCTAGGCTGACCGGGTGCCCTCCTCCGACACCCTGCTGCGAGCCCTGCACACCCCCGCCGACCCGCCGCTCCGCCCGCTTCCACCGTCCGTCGCCGCTCTCCTCGAGGCGCTCGAAGCCCCGCCCCGCCTCGCCGCCCACCTGCGTGCCGTCCACGACGTGGCCGCCGAACTCGTCGACTGGGTGGAGCGGCGCTGCCCGGACCTCGCCGTCGACCGCGACGCGGTCCTCTTCGGCGCCGCCACCCACGACATCGGCAAGACGGTGCACACCGACGAGCTGTCCGGGCCCGGCTCCTCCCACGAGGAGGCGGGCCGTGCGCTGCTGGAGGCTCACGGCTTCCCGCCGGCCCTCGCCCGCTTCGCCGCCACCCACGCCTCCTGGACGGATCCCGCGGTCGCACTCGAGGACCTGCTGGTGAGCACGGCCGACAAGGTGTGGAAGAACAAGCGCGTCCCGGAGCTGGAGGACCTCGTCGTCGCCCGGCTGACCGAGGCGACCGGCGGGCAGGCCTGGGAGGAGTACCTCGCGCTCGACGATCTGCTGGGGCGGATCGGCGACGGCGCGGATCAGCGGCTCGCCTTCCAGGCGACGTTCCCGGTGTGACCCGCCGAGCCGGGTGCTCTCGATGCGTGGCTCAGCCGCCGAGCGCGTGGCCCGTCGTCGCGTCGACATGGTCCGGGATCTCGTCGTGGCGGTCACCGACCGACAGCGTGCCCGTCGGTTCGAAGAGCAGGATCGACGCGCCGGACGGGGCGTACGGGCGGTGCTCGACGCCCTGGGGGACGGTGAAGACCGAGCCGCGCGGCAGCGTCACCGTGCGCTCCACCCCCTCCTCGCGCAGCGAGATGTGCAGCTCGCCCTCGATCACGAGGAAGAACTCGTCGGTGTCGTCGTGCGCGTGCCACACATGCTCGCCCGCCACCTTGGCGACGCGCACGTCGTAGTCGTTCACCTGCGTCACGATGCGCGGACTCCACAGATCGTCGAACGAGGCGAGCGCCGCCGAGAGGGCGATGGGGTCACTGTTCACAGAGGTCTTCTGGCTCATACGGCCATCCTGCGCCCTGACCGCCGCCCGGCGTGAGTGCTAGAAAGAGCATATGCCGCAAGGATCCTCGCACGAGTCGCCGCATCGCGTCGTCGTGATCGTCGACGCCAACTCCAACCCCTTCGAGCTGGGCTGCGCCACCGAGGTCTTCGGCCTGCGCCGCCCCGAACTCGGCCGCGAGCTCTACGACTTCCGGCTCTGCTCGCCCGAGCCCCGCACCCTCATGAGGGACGGCTTCTTCACCCTCACGGGCGTCGCCGGGCTCGAGGCGGCCGACACCGCCGACACCCTGATCGTCCCCAACCGCCCTGACGTCGAGGTGCCCCGCCGGCCGGCCGTGCTCGACGCGATCCGGCGCGCCCACGCGCGCGGCGCACGCCTCGTCGGCTTCTGCAGCGGTGCCTTCACCCTCGCCGAGGCCGGAGTCCTCGACGGCCGACGCGCCACCGCCCACTGGCAGTGGGCGGACTCCTTCCGCGCCCGATTCCCCTCCGTACACCTCGAACCGGACGTCCTGTTCGTCGACGACGGCGACATCCTCACCGCCGCCGGCAGCGCCGCCGCCCTCGATCTCGGGCTCCACGTGGTCCGCCGCGACCATGGCGCGGAGGTCGCCAACTCGGTCAGTCGCCGCCTCGTCTTCGCTGCCCACCGTGACGGCGGACAGCGGCAGTTCGTGGAGCGACCGGTCCCCGACCTGCCCGACGAGTCCCTCGCCCCGCTGCTCGCGTGGGCCCAGGAACACCTCGGCTCCCCGTTGACCGTCGCCGGTCTCGCCACCCGCGCGGCCGTCAGCCCCGCGACGCTGCACCGCCGGTTCCGGGCCCAGCTCGGTACGACCCCGCTGGCCTGGCTCACCGGCGAGCGGGTGGGGCTGGCCTGCCGCCTGATCGAGCGCGGCGAGTCCCGCTTCGACGTCGTCGCCCGCGCCAGCGGCCTGGGTACGGCAGCCAATCTCCGGGCCCTGATGAACCGCGAGACAGGGCTCTCCCCGTCCGCGTACCGCCGACGCTTCGGACCGGCGGTCGGCTGACCGGGAACCTCAGGAGCGGTACGGGGCGTGCGTCTCGGCCCACTCCGCGAGCGCCCGTGCGCAGTACGCGACCGACTCCCGCCAGGTCCTGGCCGCGCCGTCGCCCGCCTCGTCGCTCACGTGCTTGACGATCCGGATCGGTACCCCGGCCAGGCCCGCCGCGACCGCCAGGGCGTAGCCCTCCATGTCGACCAGCGGTGCCCGCTCGGCCAGCCGGGCACGGGCGGCCTCGTCGGAGATGAAGGCGTCGCCGGTCGCCAGGACCACATCACCGCCGTCCGGGAGGGCCAGCGGCTCCCCGAAGGTCTCCCCGGTCAGCGTCGCGAGCAGCTCGCCGTCGAGATCGTGCTGGATCACGGTGCCGACGACGTGCGTGCCGGTCCACCCCGGACGCAGCGCCCCCGCGGTCCCCAGATTGACGACACCCGACGGGCGGGTGCCCCGGCCCAGCGCGGTCGCCAGCGAGGTCGCCGCGTTCACCTTGCCCATACCGGTCAGGAGGATCGGCAGATCCGTGTCGAGGAACTGCGCCTCCTCCTTGACGGCCAGGACGAGCAGGGGCCGGTCGGCCGTGATCTCTCCGATGAGTTCCATGCGCCCACGCTACCCGCCGGGACTTCCCGGCCGCTCCGAGGGACGATGGAGGTGTCCGCATTCGCCAAGGAGATCACCATGGCAACCGGAACAGTGAAGTGGTTCAACGCGGAGAAGGGCTTCGGCTTCATAGCCCAGGACGGTGGTGGCCCGGACGTCTTCGTCCACTACTCGGCCATCGCCAGCACCGGATACCGCGAACTCCAGGAGGGACAGAAGGTCGAGTTCGACGTCGTCCAGGGCCCGAAGGGACCCCAGGCGGAGAACGTCACCGCGGGTTGAAGCCCCGGCAGTGAAGCAGTGGCGGTGATGTACCGGCACTGATGCAGCGGTACTGAAGCACCCACGCCGCGCCGAAGCGTCGCGCTCCGGCCCGACGACGTGGGGTCACATACTCCAGCGGAGTACCGCCCCCAGCCCGCCCGCCGGGCCACGCATCCCCTCGGGGACCACGAGCACGTCGCAGTCGGCGGCCGCGGCCGCTCGCAGCACCGCGTCGTCCGCCCGCGCCTGCTCGGGACGGGGAACCCCCATCGCACGGGCCTCGCCGCGCTGCACGGCCACCTCGTCGACGCCCGGGCCGATCCAGACCTGGCGG
This sequence comes from Streptomyces sp. NPDC039609, assembly GCF_055596705.1. NCBI lineage: Bacteria > Bacillati > Actinomycetota > Actinomycetes > Kitasatosporales > Streptomycetaceae > Streptomyces > Streptomyces sp. NPDC039609. The sequence goes on along the minus strand of NZ_JBVIUJ010000003.1, from coordinate 145,675 downwards.
CCCGCGTCGGCGGCCTCCGGGGTGAGCAGCAGGGTGGCCACCTGATGGTTGCGGGCGGCGTCCACGACCGCCGGGATCCCCTCCGCCGCCTCCCCGGGGCCGGTGTCCACCGAGGCTTCGCGATGCTCGCCAGGCTTGCCCCGGCCCCGGTGGAAGCGTTCGAGCGTCCGGTGGAGCCGGTCCCCGGCATACGTCTCGCAGGCCCGCTCGATCTCACGGTCGAGCGCCGTCATGGCGGAGCCGGGGGACCGGCCGCCGCTCTCCGCCTCGACGGTGGCGTCCCGCACCCGCTCCGGCAGCCGGTTGTGCACGGCCCTGCGCTCCCGGGCGTCACCGGCCAGAACCAACAGCTCGGCTCCGCTCACAGGCCATTGCCGGGCGATCTCGGCCACGATGATGTCGGCGGTCTCGTTCCAGCTGTTCTCGACCTTGTTGCGGTAGTGCCATTCGTACCGATCGGCGGGGACGCCGCGGTGTCCACGACCCTGCCACTCCGTCCCCCGGGCCTCGCCCACGGGCGTACGGTCGTGGCCTTCACGCAGCTCCAGATCGGCGCCCATGCGGTCGATGTACGCCACCAGGCAGGCCGGCGCGTCGCCGCGCAGGGCGGCCAGCGGTGACACATGGGGCAGCAGGGACCAGGTCGCCTCGCCGGCGGGTGGGGGGAGGGCGAGCGGCACATCGAGGACGACCTCGGCGCCGCAGGCGAACAGCGCCCGGCCGGGTGGTGTCCCGGCGACGGGCTCGTGCGCCAGCCGCTCCATCACCGCCCTCGTCGTGTAGCCGTCGGCGCCCGCGTCGATGAGCTGTCCCGCGATGGCGCGCTCACGCAGCTGCTGGATCTTCGCCGCGTCCTCCGTGGCGCGCGTGGTCTCGATGTAGACCGAGGCCCAGGGGCCCGGGCGGGTGAAGAGCGGTTTGAGGAAGGCGAGTTCCATGACGTCCCCCAGACGCGAGGATGCGACGGGCGCGCGGCCACGGGCCCGACGTGTCCGTCCGGATGCGGAGCGTGATGGCGAGGCGAACTCTTCCCTTGCCGCCGCCCCGCACCTCACGCATGCCCCTCGGCCCCGACGGCAAACCGCGTGGCCGGCGCCCGGCTCCGGGCGGCTCCGTCGTCAGGCGGCCGGTCCGTCGTTCAGCCCAGCCGGTCCGTGGGGACGTACGGCCGCAGCTCTCGTACGGCTCGCGCCGGATCGGGGTCGGAGACGGCCAGGCGACCGTACGCGGCACCGCGGCGCAGTTCGATGCAGAGCACCGGCCTGCCCGGTACGACCGCTGCGAAGTCCTTGCCGTCGGGCAGGACGCGGGTCCCCACGCACAGACGGTCGGGGATCCACAGCCCTGGGCCGCGCAGCCCGCGCAGGGCCCGCCACCAGTCCGGTTCGACGCGCATCTCACGCAGGGCGGTCAGCGGGACCCGGACCTGCCTGCGGCGCGCGGCCAGGGTCTCGCGCAGGGACAGCCGGACGACGATGTCGGTGCCTTCGACCGTCACCCGAGCCATCACGCCTCACCGCCGCCCGTCACCACACATCTTCCTTCCATGATCGGGCCGCTTGTGGGTAGTCGCCAGACGGGGCCGGGCGGAGGAGAGGGCCATGTCACGCGCAGTCGGTATCGACCTCGGAACGACGAACTCCGTCGTGTCCGTTCTGGAGGGCGGCGAGCCCACGGTCGTCACGAACACCGAGGGCGCGCGGACCACGCCGTCCGTGGTCGCCTTCGCGAAGAACGGCGAGGTGCTGGTCGGTGAGGTCGCCAAACGGCAGGCCGTGACCAACGTGGAACGCACCGCCCGGTCGATCAAACGGCACGTCGGAGAAGCGAAGTGGCGCTTCCCGGAGAGCGGTGAGATCGACGGCAGGCGCTACACGGCGCAGGAGATCTCGGCGCGCGTGCTGCAGAAGCTGAAGCGCGACGCCGAGGCGTATCTGGGCGAGGACGTGACGGACGCCGTCGTCACCGTGCCGGCGTACTTCAACGACAGCCAGCGCACCGCGACGAAGGAGGCCGGTGAGATCGCGGGCCTCAACGTCCTGCGGATCATCAACGAGCCGACGTCCGCGGCGCTGGCCTACGGCCTGGACAAGGAGAACGACCAGACGATTCTCGTCTTCGACCTCGGTGGCGGCACCTTCGACGTGTCGCTCCTGGAGATCGGCGAGGGCCTGGTCGAGGTGAAGGCGACCAACGGTGACACGCACCTGGGCGGCGACGACTGGGACCAGCGGGTCGTCGACCATCTGGTGAAGCGGTTCAAGAACGCGTACGGGGTGGACCTGGCCAAGGACAAGATGGCGCTGCAGCGTCTCCGGGAGGCTGCCGAGAAGGCGAAGATCGAGCTGTCGGCGGCGACGGAGACGTCGATCAACCTGCCGTACGTGAGCGCTTCGGCCGACGGTCCGCTGCACCTGGAGGAGAAGCTCACCCGGGCCGAGTTCGAGCAGCTGACCGCCGATCTGCTCGAGCGGTGCAAGACCCCGTTCCATCAGGCGGTCGAGGACGCCAGGGTCGAGGTGTCCCACGTCGACCATGTGATCCTCGTGGGCGGTTCGACCCGGATGCCCGCGGTGACCGAGCTGGTGCGGGAGTTGACAGGCAAGGACCCGCACAAGGGTGTGAACCCGGACGAGGTCGTCGCCATCGGCGCCGCCCTGCAGGCCGGTGTGCTCAAGGGTGAGGTCAAGGACGTTCTGCTCCTCGACGTGACCCCGCTGTCGCTTGGTATCGAGACCAAGGGCGGCATCATGACCAAGCTCATCGAGCGCAACACCACGATCCCGACCAAGCGGTCCGAGATCTTCACGACGGCGGAGGACAACCAGCCGTCGGTGCAGATCCAGGTGTTCCAGGGTGAGCGCGAGATCGCGGCGTACAACAAGAAGCTCGGCATGTTCGAGCTGACCGGTCTGCCGCCGGCCCCGCGTGGTGTCCCGCAGATCGAGGTCGCGTTCGACATCGACGCCAACGGCATCATGCACGTGACCGCGAAGGACCTGGGCACGGGCAAGGAGCAGAAGATGACCGTCACCGGTGGCTCCTCGCTGCCGAAGGACGAGGTCGACCGGATGCGCCAGGAGGCAGAGAAGTACGCGGACGAGGACCACCGTCGTCGTGAGGCCGCCGAGTCCCGCAACCAGGGTGAGCAGCTCGTCTACCAGACGGAGAGGTTCCTCAAGGACAACGAGGACAAGGTCCCCGGTGAGGTCAGGACCGAGGTCGAGGCCGCCGTCGCCGAGCTGAAGGAGAAGCTCAAGGGCGCGTCCGGAGAGGGCGACAGCACGGAGGAGATCCGTACCGCCACGGAGAAGGTCGCGGCGGTCTCGCAGAAGCTGGGCCAGGCCATGTACGCCGACGCGCAGGCCGCCCAGGCCGCCGGCGGCGACGCCCCGCAGGGCGGGGCCAAGGCCGAGGACGAGGTGGTGGACGCCGAGATCGTCGACGACGAGGAGGAGCGGAAGCGTGGCGGTTGAGGATCAGCCGAGCGACAGTCCGCGCTCCTCCAGGCTCTCCTGGATCACACGAAGCGCCTTGGGACCCACGCCGTGCAGTGCCAGGAGTTCGGCCCTGGGCACTCCGGCGAAGTGTTCGAGCGTGGTGTAACCGGCAGCGGTGAACGCTCGTGTGGCGGGTGCTCCGATGCCGCGCGGAAGAGCCGTGCCCGGTGACTCGTTCGGCTTCGTCATGCCGCGATGGTGCCACGACGGCCGTCAGATCGGCAGCAGCCGCCCGATCAGTTCGCCCAGCTGCCGCGCGTTGCGGCACGGGTGCATCTCCACCAGCTCGGCGTAGGTGAGCGCGACCGAGTCGCCCGTCGACCAGAGCGAGGGCTGCTCGGGGTTGAGCCAGTGGATCCGCCGGGCCCGGTCCGCGATCAGCTTCAGCGCCGGCAGGTTCGGGTCGCTCATGTTCGTCCGGGCGTCTCCGAGGACGAACACGGCGGTGCGTGGGCCGATGGCGTCGGCGTACCGCTCGGCGAACTCGCCCAGCGCCGTGCCGTAGTCGCTCTGACCGTGCCAGCCCGTCAGTTCGGCCTCTTCCAGAATGCGCGCGCCGAGACCCGCCGGATCCGCCGCGCCCCGCGCGATCAGATCGGTCACCTCGTCGACCCGGTTGACGAAGGCGAAGACCCGGACCCTGCTGAACTGGTCGTGCAGGGCCTGGACCAGCAGCATCGTGAAGTTCGCGAACCCTGCGACGGATCCCGACACATCGCAGAGCAGGACGAGCTCCGGCCGCCCGGGACGGCGGCGCCGCAGCACCGGCCGCATCGGAACGCCCCCCGTCGACAGCGAGCCGCGCAGCGTACGCCGCAGATCGATCCGGCCTCGCGCGGCGCGTCGTCGCCGGGCCGCGAGACGGGTGGCCAGCTTCCGTGCCAGGGGCCGTACCGTCGTGCGCAGTTCGTCCAGCTGGGCGCGGCCCGCGAGCAGGAAGTCGACACTGTCCGCCGCGCCGGCGACGGCCCGCCGCGCGACCCGGTCCCGGCCCTGGCGCTCGGCGACCCGCCGCCGGGCCTCGGTCCGCACCCGTTCACGGAAGGCTTCGATGCGCCGCCGGATCTCGTCGTCCGTCAGCCGGTCGGTGAAGTCGGGGCCGTCCGCCGCGGCTTCCCGGAGCATGGCCCGCACGCGCGCGAGCAGCGTCTCGGGACGGAGTCGGGCGAGGGTCTGGTACGAGGACCAGCCGTCGGAGTCCGGTGCGGAACCGAACCCTCCGAGGCCGCCCACCGCCTCGCCCGCGAGCCGCGTCAGCGCCGGTCGGTCGTCGGCGGCCAGTGCGGCTGCCAGGCGCTCCCGTAGCGCGGCCGTGTCGAACGCCTCGGTGGTGGCCTTCTCGTCCGGGCCGGCGGTCAGGGGGAAGTACAGGTCGAAGACGCGGTCGAAGAGAGTGCGGTGCGTCTCCTTGTGGAGCAGGGTGGCGGCGAGCGCCTCCCGCATCCGGTCCCGGTCGGTGAAGCCGATCACCTCCAGGGCACGGCCCGCGTCCACACTCTCGCCCGTACCGATGGAGAGGCCGTGGGCCCGCAGAGCGTGCACCAGTCCGGTGAGCCGGTCCGGCACGGCCGTCGGCGGGGTGCTCACACCGCGTCCAGGTCGAGCTTGGCCGCCGCCTTCTGGATGTCGTCCTGATGCTTGAGGATCACGCCCAGGCTGTCGCGGACCACCGTCTCGTCGAGCGTGTCGGCGCCCAGGGCGAGCAGGGTGCGTGCCCAGTCGATCGTCTCGGCGACCGACGGCGCCTTCCGCAGGTCCATCGCGCGCAGCGCGCCGACGACCCGCACCACGGAGGTGGCGAGCGCCTGGTCGAGCCCCGGCACCTTCGTCGTGACGATCCGGCGTTCGAGCTCCTCCTCGGGGAAGCCGATGTGGAGGAAGAGACAGCGGCGGCGCAGCGCCTCGGAGAGCTCGCGGCCCGCGTTGGAGGTGAGGACGACGAAGGGGCGCCGGGTGGCGGTGATCGTGCCGAGTTCGGGGACGGTGATCTGGAAGTCGCTGAGCACCTCGAGGAGCAGCCCCTCGACCTCGATGTCGGCCTTGTCGGTCTCGTCAATGAGGAGCACTGTCGGATCGGCGGAGCGGATGGCGGTGAGGAGGGGGCGGGGGAGCAGGAACTCCTCGCTGAAGATGTCCGTACGCGTCTCGTCCCAGGACTCGTCGCGGCCGGCCGTGATGCGCAGCAGCTGCTTCGCGTGGTTCCACTCGTAGAGGGCGCGGGACTCGTCGACGCCTTCGTAGCACTGGAGCCGGACGAGACGGGCGTCCGCGATCCGGGCGACCGCCTTGGCCAGCTCGGTCTTGCCGACCCCGGCCGGGCCCTCGACGAGGAGCGGCTTGCCGAGCCGGTCGGCGAGGAAGACGGTGGTGGCGACGGCGGGCGAGGCCAGGTAGCCGGTGGCGGCGAGCCGCTCGGCGACATCGTCGACGGAGGTGAAGTACCCGGTCGTCATCGATGGTTCTCCCCGGAGCCGCGGACGTCTCTTACTGGCCGGTAGCCGGGACCCACTCGATCAGTTTCCGCCGCACTCCACAACCGTACGGACCGCAAGTGCGGCCAAGGTCACCGACGTTACGAGTGACGCGGGAGTTACGGGTGTTCCAGGCAGGGCGTTGCGCGCGGCGTCGGAGGTGAGAGGCGGGGGGAATGTGGTGATGGTCGGACGAGATCGCCGGCACGGCGTACCGTGGCCGCGGAAAGCTCTGGTTGTGGGGTCACGGAATGTGATGGACTCCTGGTCCGGCCGGTGCGGCGCGCGGGCACCACGCCCCCCTGGTCCAATGGATGTGTGCGCTGCTCGGGGCCGTGCCGACGGTGGAGGTGTCTTGTCGGAACGAGCGGGGGAACAGGCCTCCCTGGTCGAGGAACACGCGGCGGTCCTGGCCCGGCTGAGGGCCGCGACGGACGCGATCGGAGAGATCGGCTCGCGCCCCGACGAGCAGGGTGTCTGTGAGGAACTGGCCGCGTTCCTCTGCCGGCACGGGTACGAGGCGGCGGCCGTGGACGTCCGGCCCGAGGAAGGGCCCGGCTGGGCGCGCGCCGCCGTGGCCGGGGACCCGAAGCTGGTCGACCGCGTGGAGCCGCGGCACGACGAGAGGACGCCTCGTACGTTCGCGGACGTGGCTCCCGGCGGCGTCACCGTACAGATCGTGTCGGCGCCCCTGGAGTGGCAGGGCAGGGTCATCGGGTCCGTGAGCGCCGTCAGCGCGCGGGCCGCCGCTCCGACCGAGCACGAGACGGCCACCGTCCACGACGCGGCACGGCTCGCCGCCGTCCATCTCGGCCACGCCCGGCGGCTCGGTGCCACCGAGCGGACCGCCTTCCACCTCCAGCTGGCGCTTGTCGCGGAGCCGGGCCGGCCCCACCCCAACCTGGAGGTCGCCGGGCGCTATCTGCCGGTAGGCGCCAGGACGCTGGTGGGCGGCGACTGGTTCGAGACCGTACGGCTCCACTTCGGCCGCAGCCTCCTCGTCGTCGGCGACGTGATGGGGCACGGTCTCGACGCGGCCGTCGACATGAACGCGTACCGCTCGGCTCTGCGGGACGTGGCCTCCACGGACCTGCCGCCCCACCGGGTGCTGCGCCAGCTCGACTCCGTCGTCGCGGACGACGGCGGGCTGCGGCCCGCGACCTGCCTGATGGTCCAGGTCGACCCGGCGCGCGGCGCGGCCACCTTCGCCAGCGCCGGGCACCTGCCACCCGTGATCTTCGCCGCCGACGGCTCCGCCGACCTCGTCGAGCTCCCCGTCGGACCGCCGCTGGGCACAGGCGTCGGCGGCTACGAACCCGTCACCCGCGCCCTCGCCCCCTCCGACACGCTCGTCCTTTTCACCGACGGCCTGGTCGAGCGGCGCGGCGAGGACATCGACGTATCGCTCGCCCGGCTGTCCTCCCTCCGGCTGCGCCCCGGTTCCGGGCCCGAGGAGCTCGTGGAGGAGGTCCTCCAGCGGCTCGACGCCCACCACGCCGAGGACGACGTCGCCGTCCTCGCGGCCCGCCTCCGCGAACGCCACGCGTCGTAGGGGTCGGGCGGGCACCGCCGGGGCCGCGACGCCGGCAGGTCGCTGCGGCGCCGATCACCCGGACGCCCCGGCCCGGATGCGCCCCGGCGGTCCACGTCGTCGCATGGAGCAGGGAGGCGGGTCCACCCGGGCTCGCCCATGGCCGGCGCGCCCTCGCGGGCGCCGCGCCGGGCAGGACGAAGGGACCGCTGTGTACGTGCGCACGCTGTATGCGACAGGAGATCCGGCCAAGCTCGACGCCGCGGTCGACGCGACCGCCTCCGAAGGCCGCGCCCTGGTGTCGGAGCTACCGGGATTCCGGGGGATGGGGCTCTTCGTCGACCGAGAGCTCGGAAAGCTTCTGACGGCCACCTGGTGGGACGACGAGAAGTCCCGGCAGGACAGCGACGAGCAGCTGCGCGAGCGACGGGCGACGGAGCTCGCGCCGTTCGCCCAGACCGCGGCCGTCGACAACTGGGAGGCGGTGGTCGCCAAGCCCCCGCGGTCCGTCGGACCCGGAGCGTGGTTCCGGCTGGCACGGCTGGAGTTCGACCCCGCCGACACGGACCTCCTGGCGAACTTCTTCCGGGAGGTGGCACTGCCCCGACTCGACGCCCTGCCCGGCTTCGTCGGTGGATCCCTGCTCGTCGACCGTGCCAAGGGCCGGGCGAGCGTGGGCGTCGTCTGGAGCGACCGCGACGCGCTGGCGGCCTCCCGCGCCGGCGTCGCGGCGCTCCGGGGCGAGGCCGGTGCGCAGGCGCGCGTGATCACGCGGAGCATCGAGGAGTTCGAGGTGGTCTTCGCCGGCGTCACCCCGCCGTCCTGATCGCGGATGCGGCCGCTCGGGGCGCTCCCGGAATCGCGCCTCGCGGCCGCAGCCGCCCCCTTGGGTCGCCGCGGGCCCCTCGGGCCGCTGCCCGGACCGCGTCACGTCCACCCTCCGGACCCGACACGGCCGCCGTCCGACCCCCGTCACCGGCCACCCGGCCCGCGTCACGGCCGGCGTCCGAATCGCGCCACGACGTCCACCCCCCGATCTCCGTCGCGGACCGCGCCGGTGCTCCCGAACAGCCCTCGGTACGAGGCGCTTTGTGAGCCCCTGCGCGCCCTGCGTCACCAGGGATGTATCGGTTTCACGCCTCAGCGGGATTCTTTCCGCCGGACGCTTGTGCAGGGCCCTTCACCCCGGCACGCTCCTGGGTATGAACACAGCCCGGCACGCCGGTGAACGTCTGATGAGCTGGCCCTCGCTGGTCCCCGGTCGCGCCCAGTGCGGCGCCGAACTCGGTCTGCGCACCCCGACACAGGACATCGTGCACTTCCACGGCGAGCACGAGGCCGACGTCCACCTCACCCGAGCCATGATCGCGAAACTCCGCCCCGCCCTGCTGGGCTCCAGCGCCGTCCGACTGCGCGCCGGATCGGGCTGGGTGACGGTCCGTCTGGACATGGGCTCCGACATCGATCTGCTGGCGACGCTGGTGAGCGCCGCGCTGCAGGCCTCCACCCGGGTCCCGGACACCGCACCCGACGGCTGCACCCGCACCCGTACCTGCCTCACCTCAGGGCCGCGCTGACCGCACCGCCTCCGGGAGGGTCGCCCGCGTCACCCCGTCGGGAACAGCATGCACGTGCTCGTGGCATGGCCGAGGAGCCGGTCGGCGGAGTCGTAGAGACCCGCCTCCGCGAGCGCCGTGCGGCGACCCTGGCTCATCACCGTGCCGATCGCGCGGATCTTCCCCGTGTCCATGGTGATCGGGCGCAGGAACCTGGTCGACAGGTCCAGCGAGGTGTACGCCATGCCCTGAGGGAGCGTCGAGTGCACGGCGCACCCCGCGGCCGAGTCCAGCAGCGTCGCGTACACGCCCCCGTGCACACCGCCGATCGGGTTGTAGTGCTCCTCGGCCGGCTCGAAGCCGAACACCGCTCGGCCGTGCTCCACCTCCTCCAGGGAGAAGCCCAACAGAGCCCCGAGGGGAGCGCCCGGGAGCCGGCCGGCCGCGATCTCCCGCAGGAAGTCCAGGCCCGCCATCGTCCCCGCCGCGCTCGCGGTGGCCGCGGCGTCCTCCCACTCGACCGTGCGTGACCGCTTCATGCCCGTTCCGTTCCGTCGTCCGACCGCGCCACCTGGCTGCGAAGATCGAAGCTAGACGTGCCGTCGGCTGACTGTCAACGACGAAGCCAGCTGGTTAGAGTGTGGCGATGAAGTGGCTGGAGACGGACACCGCGAACTGCTCGGTCGGCCGGACGCTCGATGTCGTCGGCGAGAAGTGGTCCCTGCTCATCGTCCGGGACGCCTTCAACGGCGTACGCCGATACGAGGAGTTTCGCCGCCACATAGGCCTGTCCGAGGCCGTCCTCGCCGACCGGCTGCGCAAGCTGACTGCCGCCGGCATCCTGCGCGCCGAGCCCTACCGGGAGCCGGGGACCCGCACCCGCTCCGAGTACCGGCTCACACCCAAGGGGCGCGATCTGTGGCCCGTCCTGCTCGCACTCAAGCAGTGGGGCGACACCCACGCCGCCGACCCGGAAGGACCCTCCCTCGACATCCGGCACGCCGGCTGCGGCGCGCCCGTCCGCGTCGTCATCGAGTGCCAGGGCGAGGAGCACGCCACCCTCGGCCCGCGCGACGTCTCCGTCCGCCCCGGCCCGGGCGCCCGACCGCTCACCCGCTGAACCCGCCCACCCCTCGTGTACCCCCCCGTTCGGCGGCATCACGGAGGGGTCACGGCGCCCGGCGGGTACTCCCCGTGACATGCCCCCCTCTCCCGGTGCGCCCCACGACGGTGCCCCCACCGAGCACGGTCACTGGTTCCACCGGCTCCACAGGTCGGTCCTGACCTCGGTCGTCGGGCTCGCCTGGAACCGCGGGCGCGACGTGGAGCTCATGCACCGCGCGATGGGCTTCGCGGCGCTCAGCCTCCTCACCCTCGTCCCCCTGCTCATCGTCGTCGCCGCCGCCGACCTCGCCAGCGGCCAGGGCTTCGCCCGCTGGCTCGTCCAGGGCCTCGGTGTCTCCGAGGTGTCGCAGGAGGAGGTCGAGCAGCTGTTCGGCAAGCCGGGAGCGGCACTGCAGCGCACCACGGCCTTCGGTCTCGCCGCGCTCGCCGCGTTCGGTGTGACCTTCGGATCCGCGGTGCAGACCGGCTACGAACGGGTCTGGGACCTGCCCACCGCCCGCTGGCACACCATGTGGCGCCACGTCGTCTGGCTGGCCGTCCTCATCGCCGCCCTCCTGCTCTTCGTCGAGGCCCCCGAGCAGAACTCCAGGACCGTCACCGTCTTCGTCGCCGTCGGCGACATCATCGGCGCCTTCCTCTTCTTCTGGTGGTCCCAGCGCTTCCTGCTGTGCGGCCGCATCCGCTGGCGCGCGCTCGCCCCAGGAGCCGTCTGCACGGCTCTGGGGCTGTTCGGGCTGCGGATCTTCTCCCAGTTCGTCTTCTCCCCGCTGATCGCCTCCAACGCGGTGACCTACGGTCAGTTCGGTACGGTCCTCGTGCTGCAGTCCTGGCTGGTCGGCGTCGGCTTCGTCGTCTACGGCGCCGCCCTCGTCGGGCGCCTGATCCACGAGCACCTGGTCCTGCGCCGGCTCGACCACTTGCCGGGCGAGCTGCCGGAGGACGAGCCTCGGTGAGGCCGGGGACCTCACTGGTCCCGTCGGTGCACCGCCGTCACCGTGATCACGGCGGCGACCAGCGCCCACGTCCCGTAGACGAACCACGCCCCACCGATCGACCAGGGGTAGAGGGTCTCGTACTGACCGGCCTGTACCAGGCGCATCCACGCCTTGAACGGCAACGTGTGGGCGAGGACGGCCGTCCAGTGCCGCTGGTCACTGACGACCATGGGCAGCACCAGCAGCACCACCACGCTCGCCACGATCGTCGACGCACTGTGCCGCAGCAGCGTGCCGATCGCCATGCCCACGAGCGCCGACAACGGCGCGAGCAGCGCGGACGCCACCACGAGCCGCACCGCGCCTGGCTCACCGATCGAGACACCGGCCCCCCGCGCGCCCAGGATCGCCTGGGTCAGCGCGAAGGAGGCACCCGAGACGATCGCGCCGCAGACCGTCGTCACTCCCGCGACGACGAGCACCTTGGCCGCCATCACCGACCTGCGGGCCGGGACGGCCGCGAACGTCGTACGGATCATTCCGGTGCTGTACTCGCCGACGACCGTGAGGGCACCGATGGCGCTGAAGCAGAGCATCAGGACCATGCCGGCGTTCGTGTTGAAGGCGTCCCACAGCGCCATCTTCTGCGCGACGAACTGCGCCTGGTGCTCCCGGTCGAACGTCGGCCAGTAGCGGTAGTGGTCCCACGCGTAGCCCACGTTGAAGGCGATGACGACCAGCTCGGCGCCGAGCAGGGACCACGGCGTCGACCGCAGTGACCACAGCTTGATCCACTCGGCGGCGAGCAGATCCCGGAAGCGAGCCGGCGGTGCCACGACCGCGCGCCCGGCGGACGTGCGGACGGAGGCGAGCGCGGTCATCGGGAGTCTCCCGCGAGGTATTCGACGCTGTCGGCGGTGAGTTCCATGAACGCCTCCTCCAGCGAGGCGGTACGGGTGGTCAGCTCGTGCAGCAGGAGGCGGTGCCGGAGGGCCAGTTCCCCGATCCGAGCCGCCGGCAGCCCGGTCACGGTCAGCAGGTCGCCGCCCTGCGCCTCGACCTGTACGCCCTCGGCGAGCAGTACCTCCCTCAGCGCGGCGGAGTCCGGGCTCACGACCGTCACGGTCAGACGCGCACCGCGGGTCGAGAACGCGGCGAGGCTCTCCGCCGCGATCAGCTCACCCCGGCCCACGACCACCAGATCGTCGGCCGTGTTCTCCATCTCCGACATCAGATGGCTGGAGACGAAGACCGTGCGGCCCTCGCCGGCCAGCCGCCGGAACAGCCCACGCACCCACTTCACGCCCTCCGGATCGAGCCCGTTCAGCGGCTCGTCGAACAGGAGCACCGGCGGATCGCCGAGCAGCGCGGACGCGATCCCGAGCCGTTGGCGCATTCCGAGGGAGAACCCGCCGATCCGGCGCCCCGCCGCGCCGGTGAGGCCCACCTCCTCCAGGACCTCGCCGACCCGGGAGAGCGGGATGCGGTTGCTCCGGGCGAGCAGGGACAGATGGGCCCGCGCGGTCCGGCCGCCGTGCACATCACCGGCGTCGAGCAGCGCACCGACGTGCCGCAGTCCGCGCGGCAGGTCGCTGAACGGCCGTCCGTCGACGGTGACGGAGCCGCTCGTCGGCGCGTGCAGGCCCAGGACCATCCGCAACGTGGTGCTCTTGCCCGCGCCGTTGGGGCCCAGGAAGCCGGTGACGCGACCGGGGCGGACGGTGAACGTCAGCCCGTTCACGGCGGTCGTGGCGCCGTAGCGCTTGGTGAGTTCGTTGACTTCGATCACGGTGCCCACGGTGCCGGTGACGGCCCTCGCGCGTCGTCGGACCGGAGCCGACAGTCCGCGCCGACACCTGTCGACCTGGGATGTACACCCCAGGTCCGATGCCCTCTGCGCGCCCCGCGCCTAGGATCGTGATCATGCCCGCCACCGCGTCCCTGCCCCTGGTCAAACGCGTACCACCCGCCGTCTGGACGGTCGTCGCCTGGTGCGCGGGCGCGGTCTTCACCTTCCTCATCCGCTGGGAACTGCCCGGGGAGAACGAACCCGCCGTACGAGCCGGCGTCCTGTATCTCCGCTGGGACGGCCTCCTGTTCCTGGCCGTCGCCACCGCCCTGGTGCTCACCGGTGCCCGACTGCTGCGAGGCCGGCCGCTGGCCGCGCTCGGGCTGCTGCTCCTCGCCTCGGTGACGGCGACGATCCCGCTGAGCGTCGGAGAGATCCCCCTCGCCCAGTTCCTCGCCGTCGAGGTGGCGTTGTACGTCATCGCCGCCGGCCGGCCACGCCGTACCGGGATCATCGCGCTCGTCCTCGCGCTCGGCGTGCTCGCCGCGTTCCTCGGCTTCCGCCTGGCGAAGGGCTGGAGCGTCGGCACGTCGGCGGAGATCGCGGTGGCCCTCACGGCTTTCGTCGCCTGGCTTCTCGGGCGCTCGGCGTACCAGGCCCGCGCCGCGCGCGCCGACGCGGCCGCACAGGCCGCCGTCAAGGCGGTCACCGACGAGCGGCTGCGGATCGCCCGCGAGATGCACGACATGGTCGCCCACTCCATCGGCGTCATCGCCCTCCAGGCCGGTGCCGCGGCGCGGGTCGTGGACACCCAGCCGGCCGCGGCACGGGAGGCCATGATCGCCGTGGAGAACGCCGGACGGGAGACACTGTCCGGCCTCCGGCGGATGCTCGGGGCCCTGCGCGAGCACGAACAGCCCGATGGTTCCGGGCTGAAGCCCACCGCCGGACTCGCCGACGTCGAGGCGCTCGCCGCCACCACCACGGCCGCCGGCGTCCGGGTGGATGTGCGGTGGCGCGGCGAACGGCGCCCGCTGCCCCCGGACATCGACCTCTCGGCGTTCCGCATCATCCAGGAGTCCGTCACCAACGTGGTGCGCCACGCGGCCGCCGACTGCTGCCGGGTGACCGTCGACTCCCGGGAGGACGAGCTGCTCATCGAGGTCGTCGACGACGGACGGGGCGAGGACCCCGGCGCAGCCCCGGGATTCGGTCTCGTCGGCATGCGTGAGCGCGTCGCCCTGCTCCACGGCGAGTTCTCCGCCGCACCACGCCCGGAAGGCGGCTTCCGGGTCACCGCCCGTCTCCCCGTACCGACAGGAGTCCGATGACCGCCCCCGCCGAAGGCGTCGTTCGTGTCGTCCTCACCGACGACCAGCCCCTCGTCCGCACCGCTCTGCGGATGGTCATCGCCGAGGCGCCCGACCTCGACGTCGTGGGGGAGGCCGGCACCGGAGCGGAGGCGGTCGAGCTCGCCGAGACCCTGCGCCCCGATGTGATCGTGATGGACCTTCGCATGCCCGGGATGGACGGCGTCGAGGCCACCCGCAGGATCATGGCGGACCAGGCATCCACCCGCGTCCTCGTCCTCACCACGTTCGACGACGACGACTACGTCCACGGCGCGCTGCGCGCCGGGGCGAGCGGCTTCCTCGTGAAGGACATGGGCCTGGACGACATCCTCGCCGCGATCCGCGTCGTCGCCGCCGGGGATGCCCTCATCGCGCCGAGCGTGACCCGCCGTCTCATCGAGGAGTTCGCGGGCCGCCCCGCGTCCGGGCCGCCGCGACGGCGCGCACTGGACTCCATCACCGAGCGGGAACGAGAGGTCCTGACCCTCATCGGCGGCGGACTGTCCAACACCGAGATCGCCGAACAGCTCGTCATCAGCATCGCCACCGCCAAGACCTACGTGACCCGGCTGCTCGCCAAACTCGACGCCCGCGACCGGGTCCAGCTCGTCATCATCGCGTACGAGACAGGTCTCGTGACTCCGTGATCACACCATCCGGTGACGCACCCGCGGCTCACCGGAACCGGGCGCTCGCGGCCGGTTGGATGGACATGATCCATCCGCCCGTCGAAAGAGAGCTGCCCCATGGCGAACACCTGGCTGCCGCCCGCCGAGTACGTCGCGACGCTGCCGAGGGCGACGGCGTACGCCTGCCTGTACTTCACCGACACCGGCGGCCGGCCGTTCCAGTTGCGCGCCACCTACCGCACCGAGCTGTGGCAGTGGCCGGGCGGCAACATGGACCCGGGCGAGACCCCGTGGGATACCGCGGTACGCGAGTGCCACGAGGAGACCGGGATCGTCTTCGAGGGCGAGCCGCGGCTCCTCGGCACCCACTTCGTGTCGGACCGCGGCGAGGAGTGGCCGGCCAACCACATCGGATTCATCTTCGACGGAGGCGTCCTGACGGACGAGCAGCTGGCCGGTGTCGTCCTCGACCCCGACGAGCACAGCGAGTTCCGCCTGCGCACCCTGGCCGAGTGGCGGCGGGAGATGACGTCGGCGAGCTTCGCCCGGCTCGTCGAGATCGATCGCGCCCGCCGTTCCGGCAGGACCGTGTACGTGGAGACGTGCGCCGACCTCTGAGCGGCGCGGCGGGGCACGTCGCATGACGGCCCCGCCACGCGCCTTCCTTCAGGCCCGGCAGCCGACCGGGTGGTTGATGTCGAGCACGAAGCGCTCGGGGGAGTGGAGCGTGAAGGTCTTGTAGGTGGGCTTGGTGTCGAAGGCCGCCCCGATGGTCACCACACCCTCGAAGTCGCCGGTCAGGGCGACGCCTTTGAGCATGGGCAAGGAGATCTTCAGGATCCGGGGGCCCTGGTAGACGGACCGGCCGGACTCGTCGTGCGCGGCGGCGGGGGAGAACCGGATCTCCAGGAAGTACTTCCCCTTGAGTGGAACCCGCTCGCCCGAGCCGTCGTAGTGCAATGCGCCGACCGGGGTCACGGTGACCGGGGGCATTGCGCCCCGGACGTCGACGACGAGCCGGTCGAAGGAGGGGTGCCCGCCCCAGCGGGCGTTGACCACCAGGGAGGTCGAGGGCGGTGTCGTCGCCCGGGAGCTATCCGTGGAGGCGCCGGCAGGGATCGTGGCACCGATCCCGGCGGCCAGAAGAATGCCGGCGGCGACGGCCGCGAGGCTCTGACGGTGAAACATGACGTCCCCCAATTCCTGCTGCGACGGGGACAGTGGTGTCACTGGGAAAGACATCCACCACAACCATACGGTTGCACATGTTTTATGGGGAATCGCGGTGAATTGAACCTCGCGTTCTGTTCCGCCTGGGACGCAGGCCGTAACCCCTGGGCCGCTCGACAGTTGACCCGGGCATGAAGAAGCGCAGCATGCTCGCCATCGCCTCCCTCGCCGCCGGTGTCGTCACGGCCCTGGTCACCCCGCCGCCGCACGCCTCCGCGGCCGACCGCGGCGCGACTGACGTCACCGGTCTCCTGCAGACCGACAGTCCGGTCGTCCCCCTCCTGGAGGAGGCCACCCCGCTCGTGGACGACGGCATCCAGCTGCCCTCCGGCGCCGGGGGACAGCTGTGACCCTCCGATGGGCAGCCCGTGCGCGCGTAGCGTGAGCGGGAATGACAGGATGTCCCCATGAGCAACAACGTTTACTTCGACATCACGATCAACGACGAGCCCGCGGGCCGGATCGTCTTCAAGCTGTTCGACGACGTCGTCCCGAAGACGGCCAAGAACTTCCGTGAGCTCGCCACCGGCGAGCACGGCTTCGGCTACGCCGGCTCGCCGTTCCACCGCGTCATCCCGGACTTCATGCTCCAGGGCGGCGACTTCACCAACGGCAACGGCACCGGTGGCAAGAGCATCTACGGCGAGAAGTTCGCGGACGAGAACTTCAACCTGAAGCACGACCGGCCGTTCCTGCTGTCGATGGCGAACGCGGGCCGCAACACCAACGGCTCCCAGTTCTTCATCACCACCATCGTGACCGACTGGCTCGACGGCAAGCACGTCGTCTTCGGCGAGGTCGTCGAGGGTCAGGACCTGGTCCGGAAGATCGAGTCCCTCGGCTCCCGCTCCGGCGCGACCAGCGCCAAGATCGCCGTCGCCGCGTCCGGCGTCGTCGAGGCCTGACCAGTACCGGTTCACGTACCACCCCCGTGAGGGGATCTTTCGTCCGGCCGTCACCGCGCACCAGCTCGCGGGACGGCCGGACGTCGTTTATCGGGATGCGCCGCTCCGGCGCCGCCGGTACGGTCGGAGCACACGCCGAACCAGGAGGTGAGCCCGCATGTACGACACCCACTGTGAACGGGCCCTCCACGACGCGTCTGTCTGACCCGCACCGGGAGCGCCCGCCGGCCGAGCACTCCTGAGCGAAGGAACCATGAGCGTCACACCTTTCCGGATCTCCGTGTCCGACGACGTCCTGCACGACCTGCGACACCGTCTGAACCGCACCCTCTTCACCGAACCGTCCGACTCCACGTACTGGGCGGCCGGCGCCGATCCCCGACATCTGCGCGAACTCGTCTCCTACTGGGCGGACGGCTTCGACTGGGCGAAGGCGGAGGCGGTTCTCAACACCTATCCGCACCATCTCGCCCAGGTGGCGGGGCAGCCGGTGCACTACGTCCATCTGCGCGCCCGTCGCACCGAGGGCGGCCCGGAGCCGCTGCCGCTGATCCTCACCCACGGCTGGCCGAGCAGCTTCGTGGAGATGCTGCGTGTGGCCGACCTGCTCGCCGACCCGGCCGCCCACGGTGGCGACCCCGCCGACGCCTTCGACGTCGTCGTCCCCTCGCTGCCCGGCTTCCTCTGGTCGGCCCTGCCGGCCGGTCCGTTCACCCGCCGCGGGGTCGCCGAGACCTGGCACACGCTGATGACCCGGAACCTCGGGTACGCGCGCTTCGGCGCCTTCGGCGGGGACATCGGCGGAGGCGTGACGCAGTGGCTCGGCGCCCTGTACCCCGCCGAGGTCACCGGAGTCCACATCACCTCGGCCGTCGTCACCGGCGACTTCGAGGCGCAACCGCCCACCTCCGAGGAACGCACCTACCTCGACGCCCTCGCCGCCTACGACGAAGGAGACCAGGGCTACAGCGAGATCATGTGCACCCGGCCCGACACCATCGCCGCCGCCCTACGGGACTCACCGGCCGGACTGCTCGCCTGGATCGCCGACAAGTACCGCGACTGGAGCGACTGCGCGGGCGACCTCGAGTCCCGCTGGGACAGGGACACCCTGCTGACGGTGGCCACCCTCTACTGGGCCACCGGCACCATCGGTTCGTCGTTCCGGCAGTACTACGACTACCACCACAACCGGCCGGTCCCGCCGGTCGAGGTTCCCGCCGCGGTCACCCTCAGCCATGAACCGGCCTACGCGGACTTCCCCCGGAGCCTCGCCGAGCGCACGTTCCACGATCTGCGGCACTGGAGCACCCCGCGCCGCGGCGGCCACTTCATGGCCCATGAGGAACCCGAGCAGGTCGCCGCCGAACTGCGCGCCTTCTTCGGTCCTTTGAGGTGAGAGCCGGGTTCGCGGAGGATCAGCGGCGCTCGACCACCAGGGCCCGCGCCAGCGCCTCCGCGAACCCGTCCGCGTTGTCGAGCATCAGGTTGTGCCCGGCCTTCGGGACCTCGAACACCGGGACACCGACCGCGCGCATCCGCTCGGTGTCGGCGTCCGGGAGGCTGTACTCGCCCACCAGGAACGCGCGCGGCCGGTCGAGCCCGGCCAACAGCTCGCCCTCCGAGGGTGAGGCCCCCTCCACCAGCGCGACGGCGCTGCGGTGCACCGCGAGGGGATCGGCGAGCCGCAGCCGCGCCGCGTAGTCGGGCCGGTCGACGGAGGCCAGCATCCGCGCGAAGCCGTCCCGCACGAAGGACTCCTCGTCCTGGGCGGCGACCGGTGTGCTGAACGCGCCCCCGCCGGGGTACAGGTTCGGCTCCGCCACCACGAGCCGGGCGATCAGATCGGGCCGGGCGGCCGCCAGCCGGACGGCGACCGCCCCGCCCATCGAGTGCCCGATCAACTCCACGCCCGCCGCAGCGCGGTGCTCCAGGATCCGCGCCACGGCGGCGGCCTGATCCGCCATGCCGTATCCGAAGTCCCGGGGACGGTCGCTCAGTCCGAAGCCGAGCAGGTCGACGAGGAGCGCGGGGCCGCCGCGCAGCGCCGGATGCGTCGCGATGTGGGCGAAGTCGGACGCGCCCGTGCACCCGAGGCCGTGTAGGAAGACCCGCAGCGGCCCCTCCCCGGGCAACTCGATCCACCTGATGTGCGCCCGCACGTCCGTCAGGAACAACTCCCGCATGGCCGACCCCCGTACCGTCCTGTCTCGAACCGACCCCGTCACCCTACGGGGCGGCACGGACACCGCCGGATCAGGACTCCTCGCCGCCCTCGCCGAAGCGGCGCTCGAACTTCGCGATACGGCCCTCCGAATCCACCGTGCGCGCCTTGCCCGTGTAGAACGGGTGGCTCTCGGAGGAGATCTCGACGTCGACCACCGGATAGCTGTGGCCGTCGTCCCACTCGATGGTCTCCTCACTGGTCGCCGTGGACCGGGTCAGGAAGGCGAACCCGGCGGAGCGGTCGCGGAAGACCACCGGGCCGTACTCCGGCTGCTTGTCCTGCTGCACTGTTCCTCCTCGGGCTGCCTGCTGATGGGCCCAGCCTCGCCGGGACGGGCCCGGCCGACCAGCGCCGCGGGGCCGACCGGGTGAGGGCACGGGTCCGCTTCCCAGCCGTTCCGCCGTGATCGTTTCCGGGCTACTGTGTGGGGGACGCCGGCGCCCGGGTGGACGACGGCTCGACGACGTGGGGGGGAGCCCGTCATGACCACGGTTCTTGTTTTCTTCGGTGTGCTGGGCGCGATCGCCCTGCTGCTCATCGTGAAGCTGATGCGCCGGGGCAGCGGCCACACCGAGAACGCCGACGGCCTTCTCATCGAGCAGGCGCGGCGCCACCAGGCACGCGACGACCGCACGTCGTTCTCGTCGTTCTCGGCGCACAACGCGCCGCCGACCCAGACCGACAGCTACCGTCGCCGCTAGGCCCTTCCTAGGGGTGGGGATGGGCCCAGCGGGCGGCGAGGAGCAGGGCGATGTCGTCGGGCCGGTCGGTGGCCTGACGGGCGTCGCGGATCAGCCGGTCCGCGGTCTCCGTGAGCGGAATCGACCCGGTCACGGAGAACGTGCGGCGCAGCCACTCGACCCCTTCGTCGATATCGGTGCCCGGACGCTCCACCAGACCGTCCGTGTACAGCGCGAGGACCGCCCCGCGATCCAGCTGCAGCTCGGTGACCGGGTACGTGGCGTCGCCGTCGATTCCCAGGACCAGCCCGCCCGGCAGCTCCAGCACCTCCGTCGTGCCGTCGGGCCGCCGCAGCAGCGGCTGCGGATGCCCGGCCCGGACGGCCTGCGTGGCGCCGGTCGCCGGATCGAGGACGACATAGCAACAGCTCGCGAACTGCCCCGGGTCGAGGTCGATCAGCAGCCGGTTGGTGCCCTGCATCACCTTCTGCGGCGGATGACCGCCGAGCGCGAAGGCCCGGACCGCGCTGCGCAGTTGCCCCATCGTGGCCGCGGCGGCGACGCCGTGGCCCTGGACGTCGCCGACCACCAGCGCCAGCAGCCCCTCCCCCGTCTCGAGCACGTCGTACCAGTCGCCGCCCACCTCCATGCCCTGCGTACCGGGCAGATACCGCGCCACCGTGTCGACCTGCTCGCGAACCGGCAGCCGGGCGGGAAGCAGCGCGTCCTGCAACCCGCGGGCGAGGGCGGATTCGCTGTCGTACCGCCGGGCCCGCTCCAACGCCTGCGCGATCAGCCCGGCGAGGGCGGTGAGCACCGTGCGCTCCTCCGGGCTGAAGCCGCGCGGCCGGTCGAAGCCGAGGATGCACGAGCCGACGGGCCGGCCCGACGCGATCAACGGCAGAAAGGCCCGGGCACCTGAGAGCGCGTCCAGCGGGAGATCCGGATAGGCCCGGCTCATCTGCTCGATCGACTCGAAGAACAGCGGCCGGCCGGTCGTGAGCGCCTCGACACCCGGCAGATGGGCGTCGAGCCCGACACCGTCGAACGGCTCCAAGAACCCCGGCGGGAAACCGGTCTCCCACGCCAGATAGAGATGACGGTCGCTCAGCAGGTAGATCGCCAGCTGTCGGCCGCCGAACGCCGGCAGCAGCTCGTCGGTGACGACGGCGGACACCTGGCGCGCCGTCACCGCCTCGGTCAGGGCGATGGCGAGTGCCACCGGTCGGTACAGAGCCGACGCCCGGTCCGCCGGCGAGCCGAGACCGGTGTCCGGGTGGGCGACGGAGCCGGGCGTGTAGGCGGGGTCGCTCTCGGGGAGCAGCACCATCGTGACGCCGTCGTGGCCGGGGTACAGCGAGACCGACAGCCACTCCCCTTCGGGGGTATGGGCCAGGAAGTGCACCGGCTCCTCGGAGAGCAGCGCGGCGCGCAGATGCTCCTCGTACGCGGGATTGCCGAACCAGGGCAGCGCCTCCCACAAGGTCAGCCCGGCGAGTGAGGCACGCGGGATGCCGAGGAGAGCCTCGGTGAGATGGTTCACGTACGTGATCCGGCCGAGGCGGTCGATCGCGAGGATGGCCCGTGGCAGCCGGTCGGTGGCGTCGGAGCCGACCAGGCCGGTGCCGAGGTCGACCAGGGAGCCCTTGAGCCGCCCCGGGCGGTCGCCCGCCGCGCGGGCGGAGATCTCCAGGAGATGGAGCCCGCCGTCGGGGCCCTTGAGCCGTATCCGGCGCGCCACCTGGGCACCCGACTCGGCCGCGCGGCGGGCCATGGTCCACAGCGCGGCGCTGTCCTCCGGTGCGAGGCGCGCGGTCAGCGCCTCCATGGTCCCGGGGAACGCGTCGCTTTCGGCCTCGCCGATGATGGCCCGCAGCCCGGCGTCGGCGGTGACGGTTCCGGTGGTCAGGTCCCAGTCGAAATAGCCGATCCGGACCGGCTTCGTGCCGCCCGAGGGAAGCTGGACGCACACCGGCTCACCGGGCCATTCGACGAGGACGCCGGTGTCGGAGAGATCCGCGAGGGCGTCCCCGAGCCGGCGCGCCTCCCGCGCCAGCCGCATCCGGTCCCGGGAGTTCACCGGGACGCCGGGGCTCGGCGCACGCAGCACCACGAGCACGCCGAAGCGTTCCCGGCCGCTGACGACCGGCGCGTACAAGGATCCGAAGGGGAACGGAAGGCTCGCCACGAGCTGGGGAAACTGCCGCATGGCCTCCTCGACGTCGGCGAGGTGGACCGGCTGGCCGGAGCGGTGGGCCTCCGCCACCGGGAACGGGCGGTTCACATGCATCCGCCACCAGGGCCGGAACAGCGGGCCGGGGAGCCCGGCGAGGACCGCCATGCGGAGCAGGTCCGGCGTTCCGGACCGCAGATAGACCCCGCCCGCGTAACCGCCGACCGCCTCGATCGTCCGGAGCGCGCCCTCGGCCAGGACCAGAGGCAGGGCGTCGAGCAGCTGCCCGTCGTCCGCGCTCCGGGGAACGTACCCGGTCCCGGCCGACGGGGCAGGGCCGGCCACGCCGTGCGACGTCACACAGTCAGCATGCTCCCGGGCCGTGGCGGATCGCATCTCGGAGCGGTTGCGCCACGCACCGGCCCGGACACGCCCGGTCACCCCCGGTGTGCCGCGGTGCGCCCCGGTCGGGACCGTTGACCCGGCCGCCGCGGGTCGCGACACTCGATCGTCGGCACCGACGCGATCGCGACGACGCGACGGCACCACCTCATGACCAGGGGGCGTGATGACGGGCCAGGTTCTTCCGTACGACATCGAGGGAAGCGGGCCCCGGCGGGCCCTCGTGCTGCACAACTGGTTCGGCGACCGCACGAGCTTCGACGCGCTGCGCGGCCACCTGAACGGCGACACCGGAACGTACGCGTTCCTCGACTGCCGCGGCTACGGCGAGGCGATCGACATCGAGGGCGCGTTCACCATGGACGAGGTCGCCGCGGACGCGCTGGCCGTCGCCGACGACCTGGGCTGGGACTCCTTCAACGTGATCGGCCACTCGATGGGCGGCAAGGCGGCCCAGCTGATGCTGCTCGACGCGCCCACGCGGGTCCGCTCCCTCATCGGTATCTCGCCGGTGTCCGCCGCCGGCTTCCCGCTCGACGGCGAGAGCTGGGACCTGTTCGCCGGGGCCGCGGAGGACACCACCCACCGACGGGTCATCATCGACACCACCACGGGTGGCCGGTACGACGCCGCATGGCTGGACCCGCTCGTGAAGCGGTCGGTGGAACGTTCCTCGGCCAGAGCGTTCCGCGCCTATCTCGACTCCTGGTCCCGCACCGACTTCCACCACCGCGTCAAGGACAACCCGGCCCCGGTCCTGTTGGTCGTCGGCGCCCACGATCCGGCGCTGGGCGCCGAGGCGATGGCGGCCGGCTGGCTCCGGTGGTACCCGAACGCCCGCCTGGAGGTCCTCGCGGAGGCGGGGCACTACGCCCCGGAGGAGACCCCGCAGGCGCTGGCCGCCGCGATCGAGGACTTCCTCGCCGGCTGATCCGCACGACTCGACGTCGCGCCCGGTGCGCGCCCGACCGGGTTGCGCGAGCATGGACGGCGAGAGGCAGGTGCCATGGAGCCGTCCGTGCTGACCGCGGTGGTCGCCGCCGCGGCGCTGGTCTGCCGCGCCGCGGTGCTGGAGATGCGTATGCCCGGCGCGGGCCGTCGCGCCTTTGCCTTCGCCACCGACCGGCGGGCGCTGGGCGCCGGGCTGGGGGCGGCGCTGGCGCTCGGCGCCGTGGGCTGGGCGACAGTCGGGGGCGCCGAGGTCGCGGTGTGGGCGGTCCTGGCCGGGGTTCTCGTCGCCTCCCTGACGGCGGAGCGGCGCCCACCCGAGGAGTGAGCGCCGGCCCGGGCGTAAGTCGGTGGAGGCCCGGGCCAGGGGTCACTAGGTTCGGTACCCGCACCGGATCGTGACGAGGAGCAACGACAGTGACCACCGACCACCGCATCGGACCGCCGCACGTCGGCAGCGAACGCGAAACCCTCCGCGCCTTCCTCGACTACCAGCGCGCGACGCTCGCCATGAAGTGCGAGGGGCTCGAGGACGAGCAGCTGCGGGAGAAGTCGATGCAGCCGTCCACTCTGTCGCTGCTCGGCCTCGTCCGGCACATGGCCGAGGTGGAACGCGCCTGGTTCCGCCGGGTCTTCGAGGACGGCGAGGCGCCGATGGTCTGGTCGGACACGATCGACTTCCAGGCTGCCTACGACGCGAGCCGGTCGACCCGCGCCGATGCCTTCGCCGCCTGGGAGGCCGAGGTCGAGAACTCCCGCCGGATCGAGCTCGAGGCCGCGTCCTTGGACCTCACCGGACACCAGCCGCGCTGGGGCGAGGACGTGTCCCTGCGGATGGTGATGGTGCACGTCCTGCTCGAGTACGGCCGCCACAACGGGCACGCGGACTTCCTGCGCGAGGGCGTCGACGGAACCGTCGGCGCCTGAACGTCTCTACGGCGCCGTCGACGGAACGTCCGGAGCTCCACGGCGCCGTCGGCGGAACGTCCGGAGTTCTACGGCGCCGTCGACGGAACGTCCGGACCTCTACGGCGCCGTCGGCGGAACGTCCGGAGCCCGAGCGACGCTACGGGGGCATCAAGGCAGTCCCCCGGCGCGCGGCGATCGCCGCCGCACGGGCTTCGTGCGCGTCCGCCTCGGCGTCCCGGCCCAGCAGCCGTGCGAGCTCGGCGAGGGTGCGGGCGACCGGGCGGACCGCCATGGTGAACCCAGGTGCCGACGGCGGCGCGTCATGGTGGGGAAGCGCTCACCGCCGCCCTGGTCGCGCTGACGGGCGTCCTGCTCCTGCGGGAGCGTCCTGGCCCGGGCTGGCACCGGGTCCCAGCCGGTGGGAGCCTGACAAGAGGGGCCCGATCGGCCGAGGAGTGACGATGGGCGCAGCCCCCGCAGCGGCGCGCGTGGACGAGGCAGCCTTCCAGGAGCTGGAGCGATCCTTCTCCGGCAGGCTCGTCCGCTCCGACGAGCCCGCATACGACGAGGCCCGGCGCATTTGGAACGGGTCCATCAGCAAGTTCCCCGCCCTCATCGCGTACTGCACGGGTGTCGCCGACGTCGCCGCCGCGCTGGAGAGCGCGACGCGCAGCGGTCTGCCGGTCGCGGTACGGAGCGGGGGCCACAGCTTCCCCGGTCAGTCGCTGTGCGACGGCGGAATCGTCATCGATCTGTCGGCCATGAACGGCATCCGCGTCGATCCGGTGAACCGGACGGTCAGGGCCCAGGCCGGAGTCCTGCTCGGGGCGCTGGACCGCGAGACACAGCACTTCGGGATGGCCGTCCCCGCCGGCATCGTGACGCACACCGGCCTCGCCGGGCTCACCCTCGGTGGCGGGATCGGCTGGCTGATGCGCAAGTACGGGCTCACCGTCGACCAGCTGCTCTCCGCCGACATGGTCACCGCCGACGGCAGCTTCGTCACGGCGAGCGAGAGCCACGAGCCCGAACTCTTCTGGGGGCTGCGCGGCGCGGGCACCAACTTCGGAGTCGTCACCGAGTTCGAGTTCCGGCTCAACCCCGTGGGCCCCACGGTCCTCGCCGGACCGATCCTGTGGCCGCTGGAAGAGGCACCGCACGTGCTCGCCTTCTACCGCGACTGGATCACCGACATCCCCGACGAGCTGACCACCATCGTCGTCCACCGCAAGGCCCCGCCCCTCCCCTCGATTCCGCCCGAACTGCACGGCAGACCCGTCATCGCGGTGATCAGCTGCTACGCCGGGGCCATCGAGACGGGCGAGAAGGTTCTTCGTCCGCTGCGGAAGTTCGGGACGCCGCTGCTCGACCTGTGCGCACCCAAGCCCTTCCTGCAGCACCAGTCCATGTTCGACCCCTCGTTCCGCCCCGGCTGGTGGTACTACGTCCGCTCCTGCGACATCGAGCGGCTCGACGACGAGGTCATCGGCATCAGCGCGGCCCACGCCCTGCAGATCACGTCCCCGCTTTCGTCGTGCAACATCTTCCACCTGGGTGGTGCGGTCGCCCGCGTGGGTGAGGACGAGACCGCGTGCAGCGGGCGGGGCGTGGGCCACACCTTCAACGTCAACGGCAACTGCGTCGACGCCGAGGGCTTCGACGGGGAACGCGCCTGGGCGCGCTCGTGGTGGTCCGCTCTGGAGCCGTACCACGCCGGTGTCTACGTCAACTTCCTCATGGAGGAAGGGGAGGCGCGCGTCGAGCAGGCGTACGGGGCCGACAAGCTCCGCCGGCTGCGCCTCCTCAAGACGGAGTACGACCCCGGCAACGTCTTCCGCTCCAACCAGAACATCGCCCCCGCGGCTTGACCGCACCCGAGTGACCGGGCGAGTGTCAGTGCCGGGTGCGATGCTGCCGGGTATGGACGAGCTGATGAGAGGCCGTGTCTACGGCGCCGACCACGACGATCCCGACCCCGGCCCTCGACCCGGGCACGTCTACCGCGAGCTGGTTGCGGGCCCCCTGGACGGCCTCCTGCTCGACGTCACCGGATGGACCGCGCGACAGCTCGAGGAGGGGGCCGCCCTGGCCACGGAGATCGGCTCCTACGGCCCGGGCGGCCACGCCCGCTACGGGCCACGCGAGGGCGACGCCGTGCACTGGGACTGGGAGGGTGACACCCGCTAGCTCGGAGTTTCGGGCCAGGGGAAGCCGAGCGCTTCCGCGTCCTCCCGACTGCCGCCTCTGACCTGGGCGAAGGTCTTCGGATCGGTCGTTTCCAGGCGGGTCAGGGCGGCCGCGGCCCTGGCCTCGGGTGGTGTGTCGTCGTCCGGCAGGCTCCAGATGAACTGCAGCCACGGCCCGTCCCTGTCCTGCTTCCCCTCGGCGAAGCCCGGCCGGTACGTGAAGGACAGGACCGTCGTGTCCGGATCGTGGTAATCGGTTCCCACCCACCCGAGTCGGCCGTCCCAGCGCGTCAGGAGCTCCGGCCTGTCGCGCAGACCGGCGGCGAGGAGGCGTGCCGTGATCCGGGCCGGCCATGCCCAGGAGTGGTCGTTCTCGGCGCGCGTGATCTCGGCGTCGTAGGCGGCGGCGTCGAATCGGTAAGCGGGCAGTTCAGGTTGTCCACGCCGACCGCCCTGCGGTCGGCGCCAGTCCCGCCACACGACGTGGTCCCCGTCCCGCTGCACGGTGACGTACAGCGCCCCGCAGCAGCCCTCGGTGCAGTACGCCTCGGCGAGTTGGACCTCCCGTGGCTCGGCCGTCGCCCGCATACGTCCGCTGTCGAGCAGGGCCTCCGGGGCGTTCCCGGGGCCGAGGCCGAACGCCTCCGGTACGACGGGGCGCCCGTCGATCAGGAAGCGGGTCTCTGCGACGTCCGGGTCGGCGGGGTCGCGTACGGCGACCTCCACGCGGAGCCGGGGCGCGGCGGTCGTGGAGTGGCCGAAGGGCTGCCGTGCCGTGCGCCGGATCCAGCGGGCGCGGCGGCGCTCGGCGGGGTCATCGGGCTCGTGGTCGGCGACGGCCGCCCACGAGGGGGAGTGCAGCAGGGCCTCCAGGTCGGCCAGGAGCGCCTCCCGCCGGCCGGGCGGCCAGCGGAGGAGATGGCTGGGACCGCTGTGCAGGTCGAGGGCGAGCGAGAGCAGGGTCGCGCAGTGGTCCAGGGTCGGGGACAGGAGGGCGGCCCGTGAGACGACGGCCTCATAGGCGGTGACGGCGTCCTCGTAGGAGAGGATCTCGGGGCGGTAGTCGCGCTGGCTCGTCATCCGCGACAGCAGCCGTGCCGCCTCGGACAGGACACCGACGTCGAGACGGTCCTCGCGCAGGACGTCGGCGAGGCGTACGGCCTCCGCGATCCTGCGGGCCGTCTCCGGCCCGACGGCGCGCGGGTTCCGGGGGATCGCCGTCAGCCGAGCGCGGGCTGCCTTTTCGTCGCGGGCCGCGAGGGCGTCGACCAGTCGGCGCAGCTCGCTGTCCTCGACACGCACGGCGAGCCACACGAGGGCGGCCGCAGCACGGTCGAGGGGAGCGAGTGCCTCCACGGCATAGCCCATGAAGTCCCGGACAAGGCCGAGCGTCCGGAGGTAGGGGATGTCCTCCGGCTCGCCGAGTCGGGCCAGGAGCCCGATGCCGAGGCACACGGCCACGCCGCTGGTGCCCGTGCGGGTCAGTCGTCGGCCGAGCGCCCGTGCGGTCGGCTCGTCCTCCAGGGGCAGATCGGCGAGGGCCCAGCGGATGTGATGGTCTCGTACGCCCAGCTCGTCGAGGCGGCGCTGCACCTCGTCGGCGGCGCGCACGGTGTCCGGGTCGGTCAGGAAGGGGACGATGGCGGCCATGGCGGTCTGACGCGCATTCCGCCGGTCGAGCGGGAAGCGCGGCCGGGACGGCCGGTCGGGGGAGGGGTAACCGCCTTCGGGGAGGCGGCCGTCGGGCTCCGCGCGGTACAGGCGCAGGGCGTAGTCGTACAAGGAGGGCCGAGGGGTGAGCGCATCGCGCTCGTCCGGGGCGCTCACAGGGCGGAGTGGGACTCGATTCCGTAGGTCATGCGGGGGATCCTGCCAGACCCTGCCGACCCTGCGCGAGCGAATAGACGGGCGCCCGCGCAGGGCTGCCGTGCGCCGGCCGGAACCGCGGTTCCGGCCGGCGTCCCGTCACAGCGCCGGGTAGGCGTTCTTCATCAGTTCCTGGAACTGGGCCGAGAACCACTGCCCGGAGAGCGGCGCGTCCCCCAGCGCCCCCGACATGCTGTTGCCGTTACGGGCGTTGCCCGTGTACGTCGGGTCGCACATCCGGTCGAAGCCCTTGCCCTCGTTGTTCGGGATCTCCTTGCTGGCGCCGTCGGACTCGCCCGGCGGCTTCATCCACACGTACGCGTCGATGCCCGCGGCCGGAGCGGCCTGCGGCCGTTCGCCGAGCCCCGCGCCCGACTGGTTGCACCAGTTGCCGAGGTGGATGCGCCGGTCGTAGCGGCCGCCGTTGACGTAGGTGTCGACGCTGGTCGTCGCGCCCGGGGCGGTGGGCCGGGCGGTCCCGCCCCAGCCGTTGCGGGAGGTGTCGATCAGCATGCCGAGCTTGGAGTCGAAGCCGAGCGAGACCAGCTTGTCGCGCATCGCCTGGGCGTACGACAGCTCGTCGACGTACCGGTTCCAGTCCACCCACTTCGACTGGCGTACGGAGACGCCGTTCACGCTGTCGTTGATGGTGAAGTGGTTCTCCTTCAGCGCGCTGTAGTTGGCCGTGTTGACGATGAAGCCGTGGACGTTGGCGAGGGTCGAACCCTCGGCCTGGGCGGCCGTCCTGAAGAGTTCGGCGGACGCGCCGAAGTTGTCGTCCCAGCCGAGCCAGCCGTGGTGGCTCGCGTCCACGTAGTTGTAGACGTTGCCGATCGCGCCGAGCTTGTTCAGGGCGTAGCCGACGCCTTTGATGTAGTTGCCGTTGGTCTTCATCACATCGCAGTTCGCGGTCGCCGTCGGGCGCCCGGACACGTTGGTGACGAGGTTGGGCAGCGAGTCGATCTCGACGGTGGTGACGATCCGCAGGCCCGCGTACTTCGGGTCGGCGAGGATCGCGGAGATCGGGTCGATGTACTCGGTCTTGTACCGGTCGATCTCCGTCGGGCCGAGCTCGCCGTTGGAGGCGAGTGCGGCACAGTCCCGGCCCGGCAGGTTGTAGATGACCAGCTGCACGACGAGCTCGCCGCTGCCCTTCTGGACCAGGGCCTCGTCGAGGTGGTCGCGCAGACCCATGCCACCGTTCACGCCGGCGATGGCGGCCGTACGGTCCAGCCAGACGCCGGTGGGCTGGTTCGAGATCTTGGTGCCACCGGGCTCGGCCGCCGCCTTCGCCGACCACTCGGGGTTCACATACACCCGGGCGCCGGCGTACGGGTTGTCGGCCTTGGTGCCCGCAGGCGGTGGCGTCGTCGGGGGAGTGGTGGGCGGGGTCGTCGGCGGCTGGGTGGTGTCGTTGCAGACGACTCCGTTGAGTGTGAACGTCGCGGGGACGGCGTTGGTACCCGTGTGGGAGCCGTTGAAGCCGAAGGAGGTCGAACCGCCCGTCGCCAGGCTGCCGTTGTACGAGACGTTCTTGGCGGTCACGGCGGCGCCGGACTGGGTGAGCGTGGCGTTCCAGCCCTGGGTGACCCGCTGACCGTTCGCGTAGGACCATTCCAGGGTCCAGGAGCTCAGCGGGACACCGGTGTTGGTGACGGTGACGTTGGCCCCGAAGCCTGTGTTCCACTGGTTGGTGACCTGGTAGTCGACCTTGCAGCCGGCCGCTGCTGCTCCGGCCGTGCTGGTCATGACGGTGGCGGTGGCGCCGGTCGCCGTGATCAGGCCGATGGCCGCCAGGAGGGCGGTGCGGCTCGTTGTGCGGCTCATTGCGCGGTCCTTTCAGTTCAGGGCGCGCAGATGGTCGCGCAGCCCGATGCCGAATGCGGTGGGTGTGCCGTCGTACGAGGTGATGAGGGCCGGTCCCGAGGAGCAGTTCCAGGTGTTCCAGGTCCAGCCGAGATACGAGAGGCCGCGGTCGTCGAACCACTTCATGACGCGGTCGATGAAGCCGTGACCACAGGTGTTCTCGCCGATCTCGCCCGCGACGAGGGGTACCTGCGCGGCGACCGGAGCGAGCGTGCTGTCCCAGCACGCCTCGTTGGAGCAGGTGTTGAAGTTGTAGACGTGCCAGGCGGCGGCCAGATTGCCCGCCGGGTCGGTGGGACGGTGCGAGAGCCATTGGCTCAGATCGTTGGAGTACGCGATGCCGGGGACGAGCACGAGGTTCCGGGCGCCCGTGGCCCGGACCGCGTCCAGCAGGTCCTGCATTCCGGCGACCTCGTAGCCGATGCCCGGGCAGATGCCGCCGTCGCGCCAGCAGCTCCATGCCTGCGCGGTGGTGGAGGTCGCCCGGTCCGGATACGGCTCGTTGAACAGGTCGAGCACGACCCGGCGGTCGTTCTTGAAGGTGTCGGCGACCGAGGTCCAGAAGGCCGGCGTGTACTGGGCGTTCGGCATCGGCTTCTGGCAGGAGGCGTGGATGTCGGAGCAGCCCGCCGAGTTGCCGGTGTACTGCCCGTAGGTCCAGTGCAGTTCGACGATCGGGGTCATCCCATGGACGAGGACGCGATCGACGAGCCCCTTCACGGCGTTGATGTAGTTCGTGCCCCGGTACTCGGGCTTGATGTTGTCCAGGCCCAGCCAGCACTCCTCGTTGAGCGGGATGCGAACGGTGTTGGCCTTCCAGTCCGCGATGGCGCGGATGGACGCGTCGTCGACCGGGCCGTCGAAGATGCCGTGACCCTGGACGCACATGAACTCGCCGCCGGACCGGTTGACGCCGAGCAGACGACGGGTCGCGCCGTTCTGGTCGGTGAGCCGGGTGCCGGCGACGCTCAGTTCGGGCGCGCCGGAGACGGGGTCGGGCGGGTCGGTGGGATCGGTGGGCGTAGGAGTGGGTGTGGGGCTCGTCGGCGTGGGCGTGGGCGTGGGCGTCGGGTCCGGTCCCGGATCGACGTTGCAGACGGTCCCGTTGAGCGTGAAGGACGTGGGCGCGGTGTTGGCGCCCGCCCAGGAGGCGATGAACCCGGCCGTGGCGCTTGCGCCCGTGCCGAGGGAACCGTTCCAGCTCTCGTTGACGGCCGTGACCGTCGTGCCGGACTGGGACCACTTGCCGCCCCAGCCCTGACTGATCTTCTGGCCGGCCGGGAAGTCGAAGCCGAGCATCCAACTGCTGTGCGCCGCACTGTTGTTGGTGACGGTGACGGATCCCTGGAAGCCGCCGGCCCACTCGCCGACGACCCGGTAGTCCACTGTGCAGGGAGGTGCGGCCGCTGCTCCGGAGGCCGTACCGACCACGGCGAGAGCGGTGCTCGTCATGGTCAACGCCGCTCCGGCGAGCAGCGCGGACAAGCGTGGGGGATGTCGCATGAGCGACTCCTTGCAGCGAGGACGCGTCGCTGACGACGCGCCGACTGACGGAATCGCTCCCACTGGTGGGGCCAGACCGTAGCGTCAACTGGCGCCAACGAAAAGAGGAGTTGACGAACTTCTCGGTCGAATGTCTTCGACTCTTCGCGCGCCTTGACGCCCTTGTGTCCCAACTGCACAGTGGGAGCGCTCCCACTGGTTCAGAGCTTGTTCCCTCACTCCCGCAAGCCCCACCTCCCGAGCCGCGAGGAGAACCACCCCCATGCCACCACGACGACGACCACCGAGAACGCGTCGGCTGCTGACCGCGCTGGCCGCGGCGTTGTCCCTGCCTCTGGGCCTGACGGCCGTCGGCACCACCACCGCCCACGCGGCGGCGGTGCAGTGCAGCGTCGACTACCGGACCAACGACTGGGGTTCGGGCTTCACCGCCGAAGTCACCCTCACCAACCGTGCGACCACCCCGCTCGACGGCTGGACCCTGACCTACGCCTACAGCGGCGACCAGAAACTCTCCAACGGCTGGAGCGGCACCTGGTCCCAGTCCGGGAAGACCGTCACGGTCGCCCACGCCGACTGGAACAGGACGATCTCGGCCGGAGCGGCCGTCACGACCGGCGCCCAGTTCACGTACAGCGGCACCAACACCGCACCGACCGCCTTCGCCGTCAACGGCACCTCCTGCGCCGGCGCCCACCAGCCGCCGGTCGCCGTGCTCACCAGCCCCGCCCCCGGAGCGGTCTTCACCGCGGGCGACCCCGTGCCGCTGGCCGCCACCGCGGCAGCCGCGGACGGCGCGACCGTGGACAAGGTGGCGTTCTACAGCGACACCACCCTGCTCGGCACGGACACCACGGCCCCCTTCGCCCTCGGCGCCACGGGTCTCGCCGCCGGCTCCCACTCGCTCTACGCCAAGGCCTACGACAGCCTCGGCGCCTCCGCCGAGTCCGCCCCGGTCGGGATCACCGTCGCCGCCGGTCCCGCACTCGTCGCCACCCCCGCCCAGTTCGGGGTACGCCAGGGCGCCACCGGCACGTACGAACTGAAGCTCTCCACCCAGCCCGCCGCCGACGTCACGGTGACCGTCGCCCGCACCTCGGGCAACAGCAACCTCACTGCCACCCCCGCCGGCCTCACCTTCACCCCGGCGAACTGGAACACCGCCCAGAAGGTGACCGTCGCCGCCGCGGCCACCGGCACCGGCTCGGCCGTCTTCACCGCGACCGCCCCCGGCCACACCAAGGCCGAGGTCACCGTCGCCCAGCTGGCCGCCGACTCCACCTACGACGCACGCTTCCTCGACCTCCATGGGAAGATCACCGACCCGGCCAACGGCTACTTCTCGCCCGAGGGCGTTCCGTACCACTCCGTCGAGACGCTGATCGTCGAGGCCCCCGACCACGGGCACGAGACGACCTCGGAGGCGTACAGCTATCTGATCTGGCTCCAGGCGATGTACGGGAAGATCACCGGCGACTGGACCAGGTTCAACGGCGCGTGGGACACCATGGAGAAGTTCATGATCCCCACCCGTGCCGACCAGCCCACGACCGGCACCTACAACGCCTCCAAGCCCGCCACCTACGCACCCGAGCACGACCTGCCGTCCCAGTACCCGGCCCGGCTCGACTCCGGGGTCACCGCCGGCTCCGACCCGATCGCCGCCGAACTGAAGACGGCGTACGGCACCGACGACATCTACGGGATGCACTGGCTCCAGGACGTCGACAACGTCTACGGCTACGGCAACGAGCCCGGGAAGTGCTCCGCCGGACCGACGGCGACCGGTCCCTCGTACATCAACACCTTCCAGCGCGGCCCCCAGGAGTCCGTCTGGGAGACCGTCCCTCACCCCACCTGCGACACCTTCACCTACGGCGGCAGGAACGGCTACCTCGACCTCTTCACCGGGGACGCCTCCTACGCCAAGCAGTGGAAGTTCACCAACGCCCCCGACGCCGACGCCCGCGCCGTCCAGGCCGCCTACTGGGCCGACATCTGGGCCAAGGAGCAGGGCAAGGGCGCCCAGGTGACATCGACGGTCTCCAAGGCCGCCAAGATGGGCGACTACCTGCGCTACGCCATGTTCGACAAGTACTTCAAGAAGTCCGGGAACTGCGTCGGGCCGACCGTCTGCCCCGCCGGCACCGGCAAGGACAGCGCCCACTACCTGATGTCCTGGTACTACGCCTGGGGCGGCGCCACCGACACCAGCGCCGGCTGGTCCTGGCGCATCGGATCCAGCCACGCCCACGGCGGCTACCAGAACCCTCTCGCCGCCTACGCGCTCAGCGAGTACGCCCCGCTGAAGCCCAAGTCGGCGACCGGCGCGGCGGACTGGGCGACCAGCCTCGACCGGCAGCTGGAGTTCTACCGCTGGCTCCAGTCCGACGAGGGCGCCATCGCCGGCGGTGCCACCAACAGCTGGCAGGGCCGCTACGCCCAGCCCCCGGCCGGGACCCCGACCTTCCACGGCCTCTTCTACGACGAGAAGCCCGTCTACCACGACCCGGCGTCCAACCAGTGGTTCGGCTTCCAGGCCTGGTCCATGGAGCGGGTTGCCGAGTACTACCGGCAGACCGGTGACGCGGCCGCCGGGACCGTGCTCGACAAGTGGGTCGGCTGGGCGCTGTCGAAGACCACGATCAACCCCGACGGCACCTATCGCATCCCTTCCACCCTCCAGTGGTCCGGAGCCCCCGACACCTGGAACGCCGCTGACCCCGGCGCCAACGCCGGACTCCACGTCACCGTCACCGACTACACCGACGACGTCGGCGTGGCCGCCGCCTACGCCAAGACGCTGACCTACTACGCGGCCAAGTCCGGGCACGCCGAGGCCAAGCGGGTCGCCAAGGCACTCCTCGACGGCATGTGGACCCACCACCAGGACCCGCTCGGCATCGCCGTCCCGGAGACCCGCGCCGACTACAACCGGTTCGACGACCCGGTGTACGTACCGAGCGGCTGGACCGGCACCATGCCGAACGGCGACACCGTGAACTCCTCGTCCACCTTCGCCTCGCTCCGCACCTTCTACCAGGCCGACCCCGCCTGGCCGAAGATCGAGGCCTACCTCGCGGGCGGCGCCGCGCCCGTCTTCACGTACCACCGGTTCTGGGCCCAGGCGGACATCGCCCTGGCCATGGGCTCGTACGCCGAACTGCTCGAATAGCAGCGCCCCCGCGGAAGAGCGGTCGCGCGTACGAAACGGCCGGGCAGGCCCCTGTGTTCAGGGTCTGCCCGGCACCGCTCTTCGCCGTGAGCACGGCAAGCGATAAGGTCGCTTCCGCAGCGCGTCGAAGCGCTTGTCCGAACAGAGCCGTGGAGAACGGGGCGGAGATCAGCATGGTGACCCTCGCCGATGTCGCGCGCCACGCCGGAGTCTCGGCCAGCACGGTCAGCTACGTACTGAGCGGCAAACGGTCGATCTCCGCAGCGACCCGCGAGCGCATCCGACGCAGCATCGAGGAGCTCGGTTACCGCCCGCACGCGGGTGCCCGCGCGCTCGCCAGCAGCCGGACGAACATCCTCGCGTTGATGATGCCCATCCGTACCGACATGTACGTGCCCGTCCTCATGGAGATCGCGATGGCCGTCACCACGACCGCCCGCGCCCATGGCTACGACGTGCTGCTCCTCACCGGCGAGGAGGGCCCGGAGGCGGTCCACCGCGTGGAAGGCAGCGCACTGGCCGACGGGATGATCGTGATGGACGTCGAACTCGAGGACCCGCGCCTGCTCCCTCTGAAGGCGGCCGAGCGCCCCGCGGTCCTCATCGGCCTGCCCGCCGACACCAGCGGACTCAGCTGCGTAGACCTGGACTTCGAGGCCGCCGGCGCCCAGTGCGTGGACCATCTCGCCGAGCTCGGCCACCGGCAGATCGCCGTCCTCGGCGAGCCGCCGGCCGTCTACGCCCGGGGCACCGGCTTCGCCGAACGCACCCTGGTGGGGCTGCGCGGCACGGCGGCCGAGAAGTCGGTCGGCCTGCTCCACCGACCCTGCGACGGCACCTACGCCGCGGTGGCCGCGACCGTCGCCCGGATCTTCGAGGAACGCCCCGCCACCACCGCACTGGTCGTCCAGAACGAGGCCGCCGTCGAACCGCTGCTCGCGCTGCTGCGCCAGCAGGGGCGCGCGGTGCCCGAGGACGTCTCGGTGATCGCGGTCTGTGCCGGCCAGGTCGCGGCCGAGGCGTCCGTGCCACTCACCTCCATCGGCGTCCCTGCCCAGGAGATGGGGCGGCTCGCCGTCGAGAGGGTCTTCGCCCATCTCGAAGGGCAGGAGCCCGCCGGCACCGTCCTGATCGCACCCGAACTGGAAGCGCGCGGCAGCACGGGACCCGCCCCCGCGAGCGGACCGGAGCGCACCGGCGCCGGGGAGAGAGGCCGGCGTGGCCACAGCCGTCGATGAGGACGCGACGGAGTTCCACGAGTTCTTCGAGCGCCACTATGCCGAACTCGCCCGCCTCGCCCACCTGTTGACCGGTGAGGCGGACGCGGCCGACGATCTCGCGGCGGATGCGATGGTCGCCCTCTGGCACCGCTGGGACCGGGTGCGCTGCGCCGACCACCCCGTCGCGTACGCCCGGGGAGTCGTCGCCCACCTCGTCCGCAGCCGCATCCGCAGTGCCGTCCGCGAACGGCGCCGCGTCGCGCTGTTCTGGGACCGGCGCTCCGAACGCGTCGACGACCCCGACGTACCGGCGGTCGTCGACGTCCGGAGCGCGCTGCGCGCCCTGCCGTTCCGCAAGCGTGCCTGTGTGGTCCTGCGCCACGCCTTCGACCTGTCGGAACGGGACACGGCACAGGTCCTCGGCGTCTCGGTCGGTACGGTGAAGAGCCAGACCTCCAAGGGCATGGCCGAGCTGCAGCGCGTGCTCGGGCCCGGAGCGGCGTCGGAACTGGCCGGGAGGAAGGCGTGAGGGGTGAGGGAGTGGGGACAGAGCGCGTGACGAACGAGGACGAGCTGCGCGCAGGGCTGCGGGAGGCGGCCGAAGCCCACCGTCCGGACCGGGCCCGGATGCTCGCCCGGGTCGAGCGCGGCATGGCCGGGGACGCGCGATCCGTCCCCGCGCGGCCCGTCCGGTCCCTGCGCCCCGTGCCCTGGCTGAAGGTGGCCGGAGCGGCGGTGGCCGTCGCAGGGGTCTTCGCCGCGGGCGGCTACGCCGTGACCGCGCTGTCCGGCCCGTCCCGCTCGGCCGCAGCGGCCGGCTCCGAGCCGAGCGCGGAACCGCGGTTGCGGGCCGAAGGCGTGATCGACCCCGGCAGCAACCGCTATTGGGCGCAGAGCGACCTCACCGTCACCACCTCGACCCCGCTCTCCGGGCTCGTCGTCGAGCTACGGGTCGCCCAGACCGGAGGTGTCGCCTCCACCGGCAACTGGCGCACCCTGCCGGCCGAGGACTTCACCGTCTCGGTACGGGAGGACGGCGGCGCCCTCGTCTACCGCTGGACCCTGACCTCGGGACGTACCGTTCCGGCCGGACGCCATGTCTTCGCCGGCCAGTACAACCACGCCGAGGGCGGGCGCGACGCCGGATCCGACACGTACACGGTCACGGGGACGGACACCTCCGGCCACCGGGCCTCCGCACGCGGCGGCTTCGCGCCCACCGCTCCGTAGGACTTGTCGGCAGCCGGGTCAGCGGACCGCGAGAAGGTGCTCCAGAGCCAGTTGGTCCAGACGCTCGAAGGCCATCGAACGACCGGCCGCCGCGGCCGGGTCGAAGGACTCGTACGCGGTGGGGTCGGCGAGCAGCCCCGCGAGACCGTCGGCGGCCGTGGGGGTCGCCAGCTCCGGAAGCCGGGAGGCCACCAGCGCTTCCTGGACCTCCGGGTCGGCGCGGAAGGAAGCCGCACGCTCCTTCAGGATCAGGTAGTTGCGCATACAGTTCTTCGCGGACTCCCACACTCCGTCGAAGCCGTCGGTGCGCACCGGCTTGAAGTCGAAGTGCCGCGGCCCCTCGTACCCGGCGCTCTCCAGGAGGTCCACCAGCCAGAACGCCTGGCGCAGGTCACCGGCCCCGAAGCGGAAGTCCTGGTCGTACTTGATGCCGGACTGGCCGTTGAGGTCGATGTGGAACAGCTTGCCGGCCCACAGGGCCTGGGCGATGCCGTGCGGGAAGTTCAGCCCGGCCATCTGCTCGTGGCCCGTCTCCGGATTGACGCCGACCAGCTCCGGCCGCTCCAGGCGCTCGATGAACGCGAGCGCGTGCCCGATCGTCGGCAGCAGGATGTCGCCGCGCGGCTCGTTCGGCTTGGGCTCGATCGCGAACCGAAGGTCGTAGCCTTGCTCGGTGACGTACTGGCCGAGCAGGTCGAAGGCCTCCTTCATGCGGTCCAGCGCCACGCGCACGTCCTTCGCCGCGCCCGACTCGGCGCCTTCCCGGCCGCCCCAGGCGACGTAGGTCGTGGCGCCGAGCTCGACGGCCAGGTCGATGTTCCGGATCGTCTTGCGGAGCGCGAATCGGCGTACGTCGCGGTCGTTGGCGGTGAAGCCGCCGTCCTTGAACACCGGGTGCGTGAAGAGGTTCGTGGTGGCCATCGGCACCTTGAGGCCGGTGCTCTCCAGCGCGGCCCGGAAGCGCTTGACCACACCTTCGCGCTCGGTCTCCGAGGCGCCGAAGGGGATCAGGTCGTCGTCGTGGAACGTGACGCCGTACGCACCGAGCGCGGCGAGCCGCTCGACCGACTCGACCGGGTCGAGCGCGGGGCGGGTGGCGTCGCCGAAGGGGTCGCGGCCCTGCCAGCCGACGGTCCACAGGCCGAAGGTGAACCGGTCCTCGGGGGTGGGGGTGAACCGGCCTCCGGGGGTGGGGGTGAAGCGTTCCGCCATGCTCTGTCCCTCTTTAGCTGCTCGGCCGCGGCGAACACCGCGAACTGATACGCGGCCAGGTCTGGCCCGGGTATTTGTTTTCTGAGATAACTAATACGGCAACGCGCGAGAGCGCGCCAGAGGCCGAGTCGAGGAAAGGTGAACGCCATGCCGGCGACACACCCCGTGGTGATCGGTGTGGACAGCTCCACACAGTCCACCAAGGCAGCCGTGGTCGATGCCGCCACCGGCGCCCTGCTCGCGGTCGGCCGCGCCCGGCACACCGTCACCGGAACCGGCGGCGCGCGCGAGAGCGACCCCGAGCAGTGGTGGTCCGCCCTCGGAGAAGCCGTCGCCCGGGGACTGAAGGAAGCCGGGGTGGCCGCGTCCGCCGTCACCGGGATCGCGGTCGCCGGGCAGCAGCACGGCTTGGTCGTCCTCGACCCCACCGGCCGCCCCCTGCGCCCCGCACTGCTCTGGAACGACACCCGCTCGGCGCCGCAGGCCGCCGACCTCACCGACGCGCTCGGCGGCCCCGACGCCTGGTTGGCGCGGGCCGGCTCGGTGCCCGTCGCGTCCATGACGGCAGCCAAGTGGCAGTGGCTGTGCGAGCACGAGCCCGCCACCGCCGCGGCGACGGCAGCGGTCCGCCTGCCGCACGACTTCCTCACCGAGCGGCTCAGCGGCGTCGCCGCCACCGACCCCGGGGACGCCTCAGGCACCTGCTGGTACTCCACCGCCGACGGCGCCTACGACCCCGCGCTCCTCCAACTCCTCGGCCTCGCACCGGAGTCGCTCCCGGTCGTCGCCCCGAGCGGCGCCACCCGCGTCGGCACCCTCACCGCCTCTGCCGCGGCGACGCTCGGCCTCCCGGACGGCGTCGCCGTCGCCGCCGGAACCGGCGACAACATGGCCGCCGCCGTCGGACTCGGCCTCGGCGGCGCCGGACACCTGGACCACCCCGTCGTCAGCCTCGGCACCTCCGGCACCGTCTTCGCCGCCACCCGCACCCGTCCCGCCGCCCCCGGGCTCGCCGGCTTCGCCTCCGCCGACGGCACGTTCCTCCCGCTCGGATGCACCCTCAACTGCACCCTCGCCGTCGACAGGTTCGCCGACCTCCTCGGCCTCGACCGCGAGGACGCCGTCCCCGGCGACGGACTCGTCGTCCTGCCGTACCTCGACGGCGAACGCACCCCCGACCTGCCGCACGCCGCCGGACTCCTCACCGGGCTGCGCCACACCACCACCCCACGAGCGATCCTCGGCGCGGCCTACGAGGGCGCCGCCTTCACCGTCCTGCGCGCCCTCGACGAACTCCTCGCCGCCTGCGGGCTCGACCCCGCCGACCCCTCGGTCCGGGACCGTCCGCTGCGCCTGATCGGCGGCGGCGCCCGGGGCAGGGCCTGGACGGAGACCGTACGCCGGCTCTCCGGGCGGCCCCTGATCGTCCCGTACGCGACCGAACTCGTCGCCCTCGGCGCCGCCGCCCTCGCTGCGGCGGCTGCCTCCGGCGAGGACCCGGTCGCCGTGGCGACCGCGTGGGGCACCGGCCACGGCGAGCTGCTGCCGGCGTCGGCCAAGGACCACGAGACCTGGGACCGCATCGCCGGGACGCTCGAACGCGCCACCCCCGCCCTGCTGTCCTGACACGACCTGAGACCGACCCGCCGGCGTCCCACTCACCGCCCCGCACCGCACCAGAGCGACGAGGACCACGATGAAGTTCACCAACGGCTTCTGGCTCATGCGAGAAGGCGTCCGAGCCTCCTACGCCACCGAAGTACGCGATCTGCACGTGAGCGCCGACCAGTTCACCGCATACGCCTCCGTGAAGCGCGTCGAGTCGCGCGGCGACACGCTCAATTCGGCGCTGATCACCGTGGAATGCTTCTCGCCCGCCGAGGGCGTGATCGGGGTGAGGCTGACCCACCACGCCGGAAAGGCGCACCACGGACCGGACTTCGTCCTGCCGGGCGACATGCCCTCCGCCGCCACCGTGCACCGGGAGGGAACCGTCACCGAACTGACCACCGGGCCTCTCACCCTGCGCCTGGACCGCGCGGCCCCCTGGGCCCTGGAGTTCCTGGACGCGCACGGCCGACCCCTGACCACGGCGGGCCCCAAGGGAACCGCCTTCGTCACCACGGCCGACGGCGCCCACCACATGGCGGCCCAACTCGCCCTGGGCGTCGGCGAGAACGTCTACGGACTCGGGGAGCGCTTCACCCCGTTCGTCAAGAACGGCCAGACCGTGGACATCTGGCAGGCCGACGGCGGCACCAGCAGCGAGCAGGCCTACAAGAACATCCCGTTCTACCTCTCCTCACGCGGCTACGGCGTCTTCGTCAACCACCCCGGCAAGGTCTCCTTCGAGGTCGGCTCGGAGTCCGTCGGCCAGGTGCAGTTCAGCGTCGAGGACCAGACGCTGGAGTACTACGTCGTCGCGGGACCGACGCCCAAGGACGTCCTCACCCGCTACACCGCCCTCACCGGCCGTCCCGCGCTCCCGCCCGCCTGGTCGTTCGGCCTCTGGCTCACCACGTCCTTCACCACCCCCTACGACGAGGCGACCGTCACCGAATTCGTCGACGGCATGGCCGAGCGCGGCATCCCGCTCTCCGTCTTCCACTTCGACTGCTTCTGGATGCGGGAGTACCAGTGGTCGGACTTCCAGTGGGACCCCGAGACCTTCCCCGATCCGTCCGGAATGCTGGCCCGGCTCAAGGAGCGGGGACTGAGGATCAGCATGTGGATCAACCCGTACATCGCACAGAAGTCGACGCTGTTCGCCGAGGGACTGGCCGGCGACTACCTGGTCAAGCGGCCGAACGGCGACGTCTGGCAGTGGGACCTGTGGCAGCCCGGCATGGCCCTGGTCGACTTCACCAACCCGGAGGCCCGTACCTGGTTCCAGAACCGGCTGCGGCCGCTCCTCGCCCAGGGCGTCGACTGCTTCAAGACGGACTTCGGTGAGCGCGTCCCCATCGACGTCGAGTGGCACGACGGCTCCGACCCGGAGCGGATGCACAACTACTACACCCACCTCTACAACCGGACGGTCTTCGAACTCCTGCTGAAGGAGCGGGGCATGGGCGAGGCGGTCCTCTTCGCCCGCTCCGCCACCGCCGGCGGCCAGCAGTTCCCGGTCCACTGGGGCGGCGACTGCTGGGCCTCCTTCGAGGCCATGGCCGAGTCGCTGCGCGGCGGTCTGTCGCTCTCCCTGAGCGGCTTCGGCTTCTGGAGCCATGACATCGGCGGTTTCGAGGGGACGCCCGACCCCGCCGTCTTCAAGCGCTGGCTCGCCTTCGGTCTGCTCTCCTCGCACAGCCGGCTGCATGGCAACGAGACCTACCGGGTGCCGTGGGAGTTCGGAGAGGAAGCGGTCGACGTGGCCCGGCGGTTCACCGAACTGAAGCATCGGTTGATGCCGTACCTGTACGGCGCCGCGGTCGAGGCACGCGCCACGGGCGTGCCCGTCATGCGGCCCATGCTGCTCGAATTCCCCGAGGACCCGGCATGCCGGACCCTCGACCGGCAGTACATGCTCGGACCCGATCTGCTCGTCGCGCCCGTCTTCTCGGCCGACGGCGAGGTCGAGGTCTATCTGCCCGCGGGTGAGTGGACCCATCTGCTCACCGGTGAGACGGTCTCGGGACCGGGCTGGCGCCGAGAGGTCCACGGCTTCGACAGCCTGCCCCTGTACGTACGCCCCGGCACGGTGCTCCCGATGGGCGCCGACCAGCAGCGCCCGGACGGAGACTGGCTCCAGGACCTCATGCTCCTCGTGACTCCGGGGACGGTCGACCGGACCGTCACCGTGCCCGACACGCACGGGGAGACGGGGGCCGTCTATCGCGTGGTCCGCACGGGCGGAGGGTTCCGGGCGACCACCCACGAC
Organism: Streptomyces sp. NPDC039609; assembly: GCF_055596705.1. NCBI lineage: Bacteria > Bacillati > Actinomycetota > Actinomycetes > Kitasatosporales > Streptomycetaceae > Streptomyces > Streptomyces sp. NPDC039609. Next base: position 103,178 of record NZ_JBVIUJ010000003.1, on the reverse strand, counting down.
ACCGACCGCCCCTTCCGGCTGCGGTTGGTCGGAGGCGGCGCGGCCGAGGGGCGTTCGGAGGTCGCCGTTCCCGCGCCGCACTGACGTCCTGCGCCGCACTGACGTCCCGCGCCGAGACGGCGCCGGGCACGACGAAGACCGCAGGCACACGAAGGCCGACCGCACGACGAAGACCGCAGGCACACGAAGGCCGACCGCACGACGTAGACCGTCGGCACGGCCAGGCCGGCGGCACGACGAGGGCCCGGCACCGAAGAGATTCGGTGCCGGGCCCTGTCGGTCGCGCTTCGTCCGGACCCTCAGCCGGAGAAGGCGACGTGCGCGAGACGAACGGTCCCGCGCAGCTCGATGCGGAGATCGGCGACCCCGCGCGCCAGGATCTCCGCGCCCGCGGTGACGTACGCGTACGGTCCGCCCGTCGCCGCCACCTCGATCACGGCAAGCGGAACGCGATCCACGCCCGTCCCCAGGGCCAGCTCCACCACGCCCTCGCCTGCCGCCTCGATCGTCACCTCGGTCGCACCCTCCCCGAAGTCACAGCGCCGGAAGACGAGTTCGCCCTCTCTGCCGGGGTCGGCCGGGGTGACGGAGTCCCCGGACACCTTGGTGCGGTCGACGATCTCCGTGCCGCTCTGCTCGTCGTACACGACCGCGTCGAGGCCCAGCTCCATGACCGGTCGCGGGCCGGACCGTACCCCTTGGACCTCCAGAGGCGCGGAGACCCGGAGCTCCGCCGACGACCCGCCGACGAGGATCTCGTACGTCCCCGGCTCGACCGACCACCGCCCGTGCGCCACGTCCCAGAACCCCAGCGCGGAGAGCGGGACCTCGAACGACAGAGCCTCGGACGCGCCGGGGGTGAGGTGGAGGCGGCGGTGCGCGACGAGCTCCCGGTGCGGGCGCGGCACCGACGGGGCCACGGCCCGTACGTACACCTGGGCCACCTCGTCGGACGCGACGGCGCCGGTGTTCGTGACCGTGCAGGAGACGCGTACGAGCTCCCCGTCGATGCGCGCGGCCGCATCCGCGTATCCGAACGTCGTGTACGACAGGCCGTGTCCGAAGGGGAACAGCGAGACGCCGTCGAAGTACAGATACGTCTGACGGCCGCCGATGACGTCGTAGTCCAGCAGGTCGGACAGGTCCGTGTCGGAGGCGTACCACGTCTGGGGGAGGCGGCCCGCGGGAGAGACGTCGCCCGCCAGCACCCGGGTCAGCGCGGTGCCGGCGGCCTGGCCGCCGTGCGCCGTCCACACCAGCGCGGGCAACGCCTCGGCGGCCTCGGCAACGGCGTACGGGTATGAGGAGACGAGGACGAGCGCGGTCCGAGGGTTCGCCGCCACGGCCGCGCGCCACAGCCGGTCCTGCCGCCCGGGCAGTGCCAGCGTCGTACGGTCCTCGGTCTCGCGTCCGTTGATGTGGGGGTCGTTGCCCGCCACGACGAGGACGACGTCCGCGTCCGCCGCGGCCAGGGCGACCGCGTGCTCGCCGTGCTCGACGACCTCGACGGTGAGGGTCTCGGCGGATGCGCGGTCGGCGGCAACCTTCACGCCGTCGGCGGCGACAGACACATAGCCGCCCGTCCCGATGTGCACCAGGAGGTGTCCCTCGCCGTGTTCCATCCAGCGGAACGTCTCCTGGACGACCCAGCCTCCCGGCTGATCGGCCGAGGCCCGCACGAAACCGTCCTCCGCGACGGACAGATACCGCCCGTCGGGCGCCCGCAGCGTGAGCACCCCGCCGCCCCAGTCGGTCAGCGCGAACACCGAACCCTCCGCGTCCGCGGTCAGCGGCGGGAGGTCGGTGCGGCCGGTGAGCAGCGCCGGGTCAAGGGCGCCCTCGGTGCCCCGGGCCTCGTCGGGCGCGCCGTTCTCGGGTACCCGCAGCCACGCGCCCGCGGTGGTCCGCAGCGTGACCCGGTCGGAGCCGTCGGCGTGGCGCACCCGGTCGGAGCCGTAGTGCTCGCGCACACCGTCCAGCGGGGTGGAGCGGTGCAGCAGCGTGCCGCTGTACCAGTCGAGCTTGCACTCGTCGGCGAGCGGACCGACCACGGCGATCCGCTCGTCGGCGGGGAGCGGAAGCAGCGGGCCGCCGCCGTTCCGCGGCTCGTTCTTCAGGAGCACGACGGCCTGTTCGGCCGCTTCGAGGGCCAGGGCCCGGTGCTCGGGCGTGTCGAACGCGCCCTGCGCGACGTCGGGGGTGAGCTCCGGCTCGAACTCGCCGAGTGCGGCGCGCACGGCGAGCTGCCTGCGCACCGCCGTGTCGATGTCGTCCTGGTCGAGGAGTCCCCGCTCCAGCGCCCCGCGGAGGCGGGCGACGATCGGCTCGGCGTCCGTCCCGTGATCGGTGAAGGAGTCGACGCCGGCGCGCAGCGCGGCCGCCGTGGCCTCCTCGTGGGTGGCGAAGTAGTGCTCGTGCTCGACCAGGTTCGTCGGTGCGCCCGCGTCGGAACAGACGAGGAGCTCCTGGTCGGTCCAGGTGCGCAGGTGCTCACGCAGATAGGGGGAGAGATGGTTCGGCCGGCCGTTGACCAGGTTGTAGGCGGGCATCACGCCGGCCACCGCGCCCGCCTCGACAGCGCCGCGGAAGGCCCGCAGATCGTATTCGTGCAGTACCCGCGGTCGGACCGACGCGGACGAAGTGGCCCGGTCGGTCTCGTTGTTGTGCGCGAGCCAGTGCTTGAGCACGGGGGCGGTGCGCCAGTACGTGGCATGGTCGCCGCGCAGACCACGGGTGTACGCGACGGCGATCGCGGACGTGAGGCCCGGGTCCTCGGAGTAGCCCTCCTCACCCCTGCCCCACAGGGGGTTGCGCAGCAGGTTGACGGTCGGCGCCCAGACGTTGAGCCCGACGCGTTCGTCCTTGGCGCGCATTGCACGCGCCTCCCGGGAGACTGCCTCACCGATCCGGCGGACGAGTTCCGGGTTCCAGGTCGCGCCCAGGCCGACGGCCTGGGGGAAGACGGTGGCGGGTCCCATCCACGCGACGCCGTGCAGCGCCTCCTGCCCGGTGCGGAAGGCGGCGAGGCCCAGACGGTCCACGGCGGGCGCGAACTGGTGCAGCATCGCGATCCGCTCATCGGGCGTCAGCCGCGCGAGGAGGTCGTCGATCTGCCGTTGTACGGTCACGTGCGGTTCCCTTCATTCGAAGCGCTTCGAATGCTCGGTCCGATCCTTCGTCAAGTCAAGACGTCAGTGTGGTCGATGACCTTCCTGCCCCTGAAGCAAGGGGAGTTGTATCTCTTATGACCTCCCTCTCTGTCGCAGGCGAATCTTGCGCCCGACTCTTGCCGGGTCTGAGGCGTTCGCCTAACCTCGCAGCAACATCGAAGCGCTTCGACAGGTATTCGACGGGCTTCGGCAGGCTTCGACGCGCATCGTCACCGCTTGTCGAGCACGCCGCGGGCCGGACGGCCCGCCCGCTTCCACGCTCCATGCCCCACCTCGGACTTCGCAGCCGACCGGCGGCCACAGCCGCCGAGTGTCCCGGCGCGCCACGAAGGGTTGACGCAATGACGCCGAACGACGCCGTCTCCAGCCGGAGAAGCTTCCTCGCCTCCACCGCCGTGGCCGCGGCAGCGGTCGCAGGAGGGATGCCGCTGCTCGCCGCCTGCGGCGGAGGGGAGACGGCGAAGAAGGACGGGACCACCACCGGCAAGGACGCACAGAAGATCCTCCCCGCCTTCGTCGCCCGCACGGTCGTCGCCCCGGACATCCCCTCGAAGAACGGCTCCGCGGACGGCTTCTTCCGGGCCATCCCCAAGGACAAGCTGGCCACCTCCGTCGCCACCAAGCGGGGCAAGGGCAGCGCCATCCGGGTCATGGCCCCGTTCTGGGGGACCCCGCCGGCCGCCGACAACGCGTACTACACGGCCATGAACGACGCCATCGGCGTCAAGGCCACCTGGCTGAACCAGGACGGCGCCGTCTACGACCAGAAGCTCGGCGCCATCCTCGCCTCCAGCGACATTCCCGACGTCGTCGTCGTCCCCGGCTGGAACCTCGGCGGCAAGATCCCGAGCGCCGTCAACGCCAAATTCGAGGACCTCGGACCGTACCTCTCCGGCGACAAGGTGAAGGCATACCCGAACCTCGCGGCGATCCCCACAGACGCCTGGCAGCGCTCCATCTTCGGCGGGAGCCTTCGCGGGCTGCCGATGCCCGCCTCGTACGTCACCAACATCGCGCCCTTCTACCGCAAGGACGTCTTCGACGCGAAGGGCTGGCAACTGCCCAGGAGCGCCGACGAATTCCTCGCCCTCGCCAAGGAGATCACCAGCGCCAAGGCGAAGGTGTGGGCCTGCGGCGACATGACCTGGACCGCCTACAACATGTTCGGCGTCCTCTCCGGCAGCGAGAAGTCGCTCGGCTGGAACCTCGTCGACGGCAAGCTGGTCAACCGCATCGAGACCCCGGAGTACCTCGAAGCGCTGGAGTGGACCCGCAGGTTGTTCGACGCGGGCGTGGTTCACCCCGACGAGAAGGCGCAGAACCAGGGGGACGCCGGCAACCGGTTCACCGCGGGCCAGGTCCTCATCTACAACAACGACCTCTCGCACTGGTACGCCAAGACCGCCGAACAGGCAGCCCAGAACCCGAATTTCGCGATCTCGGCGATGGACATCCCGGGGCACGCGGGCGGCAGTCCCGAGCTCTGGGCGACCAACCCCGCGAACATCTGGGCCTTCGTCAAGAAGGGCAGCTCCCAGACCGTCATCGAGGACGTCCTCGCCATGGCCGACTTCACCGCCGCCCCGTACGGCACCAAGGAACGGATGCTCACCGACTACGGAGTCGAGGGCGTCGATCACACCGTGAAGAACGGGATGCCGGTCAAGACCGATCAGGGCAACATCGAGGTCTCCAGCTCGTGGCTGTTCGTCGCCAGCCCCGCCCCCTACGTCGCCCACCCCGACTTCCCCGAGGCCACCCGGGCGACGGTCGAGTGGCAGCAGCGCATGGGCGCGTTCACCGACAAGTCCTCCTTCTACGGGATGACCGTCGTCGAACCCTCCCAGTGGACCGGCCTCATGAACGACTTCGAGCAGCTGGAGAAGGACGTCGTCCGCGGCCGGAAGAAGGTCTCCGACATGCAGCAGGCGGTGTCGGAGTGGAAGAGCAAGGGCGGCGATCAGCTGCGCGACTGGTACAAGAGGCTGCTCGACGCCAACGGATCCGCGGCGAGCTGACCGTGACGCACAACCCCACCCCGACCAGGCCCCGATCCCGGTCCAGGACCGTTCCGGGGTCCCGGCAGCGGTCCGGGTCCCCGCCCGGGTCGCGGCCCGGGACCACGTCACCGGACCGCACCCGGTCGTCCGGACGGATCCCGCTCGGTCGCCGGCTGAAGCGGGACCGAGCCCTGCTGCTGATGACCGTCCCCGCGCTCCTCCTGGTCCTGGTCTTCAACTACATACCGATCCTCGGCAATGTGGTCGCCTTCCAGGACTACGACCCGTACATCTCGACCAACGGCGTCACCGCCATGCTGGAATCACCTTGGGTCGGTCTCGCCCAGTTCGAACGGGTCTTCGCCGACCCGGCGTTCTGGGACGCGGTGGAGAACACGTTCGTCCTCTTCCTGCTCCAGCTCCTCCTGTACTTCCCGGTGCCGATCGCGCTCGCGCTGCTCATCAACAGCGTGCTGCGGCCGCGGCTCCGCGCGCTGATCCAGGCCGTGCTCTACCTGCCGCACTTCTTCTCCTGGGTCCTCGTCGTCACCGTCTTCCAGCAGATCCTCGGCGGCGCGGGCATCATCGCGCAGACCCTGCGCCAACACGGTCACGAGGGCTTCGACCTCATGACCGACCCGGAGATCTTCACGTTCCTCGTCACCGCCGAGGGAATCTGGAAGGACGCCGGATGGGGCGTGATCGTCTTTCTGGCGGCACTCGCCGCCGTCAACCAGGACCTGTACGAGGCTGCCGCCATGGACGGCGCCGGCCGATGGCGCCGCATGTGGCACATCACCCTGCCCGCTCTGCGCCCGATCATCGCGCTCCTGCTCGTGCTGCGGGTGGGTGACGCGCTCACCGTCGGCTTCGAGCAGCTGCTGCTCCAACGCGACGCGGTCGGGCCCGGAGCAGCGGAGGTGCTGGACACCTTCGTCTGGTGGACCGGACTGCGCAGCCAGGACTTCAGTTACGCGGCGGCCGCCGGTCTGATCAAGGGCGTGGTCGGTCTCGTGCTGGTCCTCTCGGCGAACAAGGTCGCCCATCTCATGGGCGAGCAGGGGGTGTACCGGAAATGACCACCACGACACCGGGCCCGGGGCGGACGGTCCTGAGTACGGCAGCGGAGCCCGGGCGCTCGCGCTGGGCCCCGCCGGACCGCCCCGTCTGGGAGGAGCCGCCCACCCGGGCCGGACTCACCGCCAAAGGAGCCGTCCTCGGCCTCGCCTGCCTGGCCGTGCTGGTCCCGCTCTGGATCGTGATCGTCACCAGCCTCTCCTCGAAGAAGACGATCACCGAGGCGGGCGGGCTGGTGATCGTGCCCCGGGACATCACCTTCATCGCCTACCAGGAGCTGCTCAGCGGAGGCCAGGTCACCCGCGCCGCCCTCGTCAGCGTCGGGGTGACGGTCACCGGCACCGTCTTCTCGATGGCCGTCTCCATCCTCTGCGCGTACGGGCTGTCCAGGCCGGGATCGGTCGGGCACCGGGCGATCCTGCTCACGCTCATGGCCACCATGTTCTTCGGCGCCGGGCTCATCCCCACCTATCTGCTGGTGCAGACGCTCGGTCTGACCGACACCTATCTCGCGCTGATCCTGCCGAGCGCGGTCAGCGTCTTCAACATCCTCGTCCTGCGCGGCTTCTTCATGGGGATCTCGCCCGAACTCATCGACAGCGCCCGGATCGACGGCGCCGGCGATCTGCGCATCCTGTGGCAGATCGTGATGCCGCTCTCCCGCGCGGTCATCGCCGTCATCACGCTCTTCTACGCCGTCGGCTACTGGAGCGCCTGGTTCAACGCGTCGATCTACCTCAGCGACCAGAACATGATGCCGCTCCAGAACGTGCTCATCCAGCTGGTCCAGAAGCAGGAGATCCCGGTCGGTCTCGGGCAGGCCGTGAAGGCCGGCCCGCTCTCCGGGCTCGCCGTGCAGATGGCGGTCATGGTGCTCGCCCTGCTTCCTGTCGCCGTGCTCTCCCCCTTCGTGCAGAAACACTTCAAGAAGGGGATGCTCACCGGCGCCGTCAAGGGGTGAGCCCCGCGTTCTCGCCATGCCGCCTTCCTCCCACCGTTCCCCGTCCAGCGTGAGGTTCGCCATGCCTGTGTCCGTCCCCGTCGGCGCTTCCCCCGGCGGCCCCTCCGTCATCGGCGCCCCCGCCGCCGGCCCTTCCTCCTTCGGCGCTCCCGCAGTCCGGCGACGCACCGTCCTCGCCGGAGCCGGGGCCGTCGCGGCCGCCACCGCCCTCCCGCTCGCGCAGGGGACGGCACGCGCCGACAGCCCGGCGAACACCACGCCCTACCGCTGGCGCACCGCCGTGATCGGCGGCACCGGCTTCGTCACGGGCATCCTCTTCCACCCTTCCGTACGCGGGCTCGCGTACGCCCGCACCGACATCGGCGGCGCCTACCGCTGGGACTCCGGCGCGAACCGCTGGGTCCCCCTCACCGACCATCTCGGCTGGGACGACTGGAACCTCCTGGGGGTGGAGGCGCTCGCCGTCGACGTCGCCCACCCCGACCGCCTCTACCTCGCTGTCGGCACCTACAGCCGGCCATGGGCCGGGAACGGCGCCATCCTGCGCTCCGAGGACCGCGGCGCCACCTGGACCCGTACCGATCTGACGGTGAAGCTCGGTGCCAACGAGGACGGCCGCGGCACGGGCGAACGGCTCCTCGTCGACCCCCGCGACAGCGACACCCTCTGGCTCGGCACCCGCCACGACGGCCTGCTGAAGTCCACCGACCGGGGCGCCACCTGGGCCCCCGCACCCGGCTTCCCCGCCCGGCCCTCGGAGAGCGGCCAGGGCGTGACCTTCCTCGTCGCCGCCGGCCGCACCGTCTACGCCGGCTGGGGCGACGGCGGCACCACCCTCCTCCGCACCACCGCCGACGGCTGGCAAGCCGTGCCCGGCCTTCCCGCCGGCCCTTCCGCCAAGGTCCCGGTCCGTGCCGCCTTCGACGTCTGCGCGCACGAGCTGTACCTCAGCTACGCCGACGCCCCCGGCCCGAACGGCCAGAGCGACGGCTCCGTCCACAAACTGAACACCCTCACGGGCCGCTGGACCGATGTCACCCCCGTCCGCCCCGGCGGCACCACATCCGACGGTTCCGCCGACACGTTCGGCTACGGAGGGCTCGCCGTGGACGCCCGGCGCCCCGGCACCGCCGTCGTCGCCACCAACAACCGCTGGGCGGCCGTCGACACCCTCTACCGCACGACCGACGGCGGGCGCACCTGGAAGTCCCTCAAGGACTCCACCGTCTTCGACGTCTCCGAGACGCCCTTCCTGAAGTGGGGCGGGGACGAGCCCAAGTTCGGCTGGTGGATCCAGGCGCTCGCACTCGACCCGTACGACTCACGGAACCTCCTCTACGGCACGGGCGCCACGATCTACGGCACCCGCGACCTCGTGCACTTCAGCCCGCGCGTCCGAGGCCTGGAGGAGTCCGCCGTACGCCGGCTGATCTCGCCACCGACAGGCAAGGCGCATCTGATCAGCGGACTCGGCGACATCGGCGTCCTCTACCACGACACCCTGACGGCGTCCCCCTCCGGCGGTATGGCCACCCGCCCGGTGTTCGGATCGGCGACCGGACTCGCGCAGGCCGCGCTCGTGCCCTCGCGGGTCGTCCGCACGGGCTGGGGCGACCACGGCAACGGCGCGTACTCCACCGACGGGGGCCGGACCTGGGCGCCCTTCGCCGCCCAGCCCGCCATCGCCGCGGACGCGCCCGGACCGATCGCCCTGAGCGCCGATGCGACCACCCTCATCTGGTCCTTCGTGCACTGGGACGGCACCCGGCACCCCGGGCACCGCTCCGACGACAACGGCACGACCTGGACGGAGATCCCGTCCTTCCCGAAGGGCGCCACGCCGGTCGCCGACCCGTCCGACCCAGCACTGTTCTACGCGTACGACACCGACACGGGCACTCTGTACGCCAGCACGGACAGCGGCCGCTCCTTCACGGCCCGCGCGAGCGGGCTGCCTTCGGGTGACACTCAGTTCCAGCTGGTCGCGGCCCCCGGACGGAGCGGCGACCTGTGGCTGAGCGTGAAATGGAACGGGTTGTACAGGTCCACCGACGGCGGCGTGAGCTTCGCCAAGGTGACCAGCTGCTGGGCCTCGTACACGCTCGGCTTCGGCAAGGCGGCCGCCGGCGCCGACTACCCGGCGATCTACCAGGTCGGCGCCACGGGCCCCACCACCGCGGTCCTCCGCTCCGACGACCTGGCGCGGACGTGGACACGGATCAACGACGACGCCCACCAATGGGGGTGGACCGGCGAGGTCATCACCGGTGACCCACGCATCCACGGCCGGGTCTACCTGGGAACCAACGGACGCGGCATCCAGTACGGGGAGCCCGTCTGATGCCGACGCTCGACGACGCCACCCGCGGCCGGATCCTCTTCGGGGGCGACTACAACCCCGAACAGTGGCCCGAGGAGACCTGGAAGGACGACGTCCGCCTCATGAACGAGGCCGGAGTCACCTGCGTCACGCTCGGCGTCTTCTCCTGGTCCAAGATCGAACCCCGCCCGGGCGCCCGTGAGTTCGGCTGGCTCGACCGGCTCATGGACCTCATGCACGACCACGGCATCGGAGTCGTCCTCGCCACCCCCACCTCCTCGCCGCCACCCTGGATGGGACGCCTCCACCCGGAGACGCTGCCGCGCGACGAGAACGGGCAGACGGAGTGGTGGGGCTCGCGCCAGCACTTCTCCCACTCCAGCGCCGTCTATCGCGGCTACGCCGCCGCCCTCACCGAGGACCTCGCCGCCCGCTACGCGACGCACCCCGCGCTCACCATGTGGCACATCAACAACGAGTACTGCACCTACGACTGGGGCGACGAAGCCGCCACCACCTTCCGCCGCTGGCTCCAGGACCGATACGGAACCCTCGACGCGCTCAACACCGCCTGGGGCACTGCATTCTGGAGCCAGGGCTACGACTCCTGGGACGAGATCCTCCCGCCCCGCCGCGCCCACTACATGAAGAACCCCACCCACGTACTCGACTTCAAGCGCTTCACCTCCGACATGCTCCTGGAGTGCTACCGCGCCGAGCGGGACATCGTGCGCCGCCACACCCCGCACATCCCGGTCACCACCAACTTCATGCCCTTCTGGTCCGGCCAGGACGCCTGGCGGTGGGCCGCGGAAGAGGACCTGGTCTCGATCGACGTCTACCCCGATCCGAAGGACCCGCTCGGCGGCCAGTACAACGCGATGATCGGCGACATGACCCGCTCCCAGGCGGGCGGCGGACCATGGATGCTCATGGAACAGGCGGCCGGACCGGTCAACTGGCGAGGCGTCAACCATCCCAAGCCGTACGGGCTCAACCGGCTCTGGTCCCTCCAGGCCGTCGCCCACGGCGCCGATGCCGTCTGCTACTTCCAGTGGCGCCAGTCCCGCCAGGGAGCCGAGAAGTTCCACTCCGGCATGGTCGGCCACGCGGGGGAGCGGGGCCGCACCTTCCGCGAGATCAAGGAGATCGGCGCCGAACTCGCCCTCCTGGGACCGCGGATGACCGGAACCCGCGCCCACGCCGACGTGGCGATCCTGCACGACTGGCACTCCTGGTGGGCCGGAGAGCAGGAGGGCAGGCCCTCCTCCCTGCTCCAGTACCCCGAGATCGTCCGCGCCTGGCACCGCGCCCTGTGGGACAACCACGTCACGGCCGCCTTCGCCCATCCGGCCGCCGACCTCACCCCGTACCCGCTCGTCGTCGTCCCCCACCTCTACCTCCTCGACGACGAGTCGATCGACAACCTCCTGGCCCATGTGCGCGAGGGCGGCACCCTGGTCTGCGGCTTCCTCACCGGCGTCGCCGACGAGGACGACCGCGTACGCCCCGGTGGCATGGACCCCCGGCTCCGCGAGCTCTTCGGCATCGACCTCGTCCACGAATGGTGGCCTCTGGACGCGGGCGAGCACACCGATTGCGGCGAGTTCCACGGCACCCTCTGGTCCGAGGAGATCCAGGCCGCCCCCGGCACGCACACCGTCGCCGGCTACCGCGGCGGCGAGCTCGACGGACTGCCCGCCGTGCTCCGTAACGGCCGCGCCTGGTACGTCTCGACACTTCCCGAGCCCGCGGCGCTGCGGGACCTGCTCGGCGAGGCCGCCCGAGACGCGGGCGTCCGCCCCGTCCTCGACGACCTTCCGACCGGCGTCGAAGCGGTACGCAGAGGACCGTTCCTCTTCGTCCTCAACCACGGTCGGGAGCACGCCGCCATCACCGTCCCCGGCCGCCACCACGACCTGCTCACCGGCGCGACCGTCGAGGGCTCGCTGCGGCTCGGCCGGTACGGAGCGGCCGTGCTTCAGGAGGCGACGTGATCCACCGGACATGGGAGGGACGCCCGGCCGCCCGCTGGGAGGACGCCTTCCTGGCCGGCAACGGCAGGCACGGGGCCATGGTCCTCGGCGATCCCGACGACGACCGCGTGATCGTCACCCATCACACGCTCGTACGTCCCCTCCACCGTGACGAGGACATCCGCCCGCCGCTCCTGGCCGCCGAACTCGCCGGGCTCCAGGACCGGTTGCTCGCCGGCGACACCACCGCTGCCGAACAGTTCACCGACGGACGCCCGCTGCGCTGGGTACGCCCGTTCCACCCGGCCTTCCAGACCCGCCTCGCCCGCGCGACCTCCGACACGCACGGGCGCTACCGGCGATCCGTCGACTTCGCCACCGGTGTCGCGACCGCGACTCGGGGCAAGGCCCGCAGCGAGGTCTTCGTCTCCCGCGCCGACGACGTCGTCGTCCAGTACGTCACCCACCCCGGCCGGCGGACCGAACTCCTCCTGGACCACAGGCTCCCCGGCGCACCCCACGATCTCGCGGTCGGCCGGAGCGCGGTCCTCACCCCGGGCGGCGTCCTCCTCGCCCTGCGCGCCCGCTACCCGGGCAGCACCCTCGGGTACACCGGCGTCACCCTCGCCGTCGCCACCGGCGGCCGGGCCTCCCTCTCCCCGGCGGGCGCCCACTTCGACGACGCGCGGCGGCTCCTGATCCTGACCCGGGTACGCCGCCACGAAGGCGAAGCGGACACGACCCCGGAGGCGGAAGCGCTGCGCGCACTGTTGGTCGGGGACCCCGAGGAGCCGACCTCGCCGCACGACCTCGACGCGGTCCACGCGCGTCTGCTCGCCCGCCACACCGAACGACACCGCGCAGCCTACGAGCGCGTGACGCTCGACCTCGACGCGGACCCGGCCGAGCGCGCTCTGTCCGGCTCCGCGCTGCTGCGCCGGACGGGCAGCCCCGCCCTCCTGGAGCGGCTCTTCGCCGCCGGCCGCTACCACCTCCTGTCCTCCTCCGGCATGCTGCCGCCCCGCCTCACCGGTCTGTGGACCGGCGACTGGAACACCGCCTGGTCCGGCGCCCTCACCCACGACGCCAATCTCAATCTGCAGACGGCCTCTGCCGCCGCGGCCGACCTTCCCGAGGTGACGGCGGCCCATGCACGCCTGGTCCAGGGCCAGTTGGCCGACTGGCGGGACAACGCCAGGGCCGTCTTCGGCGCCCGAGGCATCGTGGCGCCCGCTCATACCGATGGCGTTTCGGGGCACTCGTACCACTTCAGCCGCGAGTACCCCCTTCACCTGTGGACCGCGGGCGCCGACTGGCTCCTGAAGCCACTCCTCGACCACGACCAGACGCACGGCACACCCGATCCCGAGACCGCCTCCGCCGTCGCCGAACTCGCCGTGTTCTACGAGGACTTCCTCACCCGCACGGGACCCGACGGCCGGCTCGTCGTCGTCCCCTCCTATTCACCGGAGAACCGGCCCGTCGGCGGGGGCTGGGGAGCGATCAACGCGACCATGGACCTCACCGCGGCGCGCCACGCCCTGCTGACTGCGGCCGACTACGGTACCGATGCCGCCGCCGACCGGTGGCGCGCCCTCGCCGACCGGCTGCCCCCGTACCGGATCAACGCCGACGGAGCGCTCGCCGAATGGGCCTGGCCCGGTCTCGACGACCGCTACGACCACCGCCATCTCAGCCATCTGTACGCCGTGTGGCCGCACGGGGAGATCAACCCGTACGACACCCCAGACCTGGCGAAGGCCGCCCTTCGGGCGCTCGAACTGCGCGGCAGCGAGAACGACTCCGCTCACGGACACCTGCACCAGGGCCTGACCGCCGCCCGGCTGCGGGACGCCGACCGCGCGGCAGAGGCGCTCCGACGGGTCCTGACGGGCGACTACTTCCACGACTCCCTCATGAGCGCGCACTATCCGGACCGCGACGTCTACAACGCCGACGCCGCCCACACGCTGCCCGCGCTGCTGATCGAGATGCTCGTGCAGTCGACTCCCGGCCGCCTCGTGCTGCTGCCCGCGCCACCCGCCGCGTACCCCTCGGGCCGGCTCCTCGGCATCCGCACCATGTTCGGGGCCACCGTCGACCTCACCTGGAGCCCGGACACGTACACCGCCGTCGTCCGCCCCACCCGTACCGGACGGATCGACGTCAGGACTCCCGCCGGCGCGCGCCCAGTCGACCTGCGCGCCGGCGAGAGCCGCGTCCTCACGCCGTGAGGCGCGGCCGACCCCCACCCCTGGAAGGACCGACCATGGCACGACGTACGACCCTCGGCAGCCTGCGGACCGCTCTGCTCGCCCCCGTGCTCGCCTTCGGCGCGACGCTCGGCCTGGCGGCCGCACCCGCCGAGGCCGCCGTCTGGAACACCTGCGACCAGTGGGGCAACACCACACTGGGTGGCTACACGCTCTACAACAACATCTGGGGCTCGGGCGCCGGCGCCCAGTGCACGTGGGCCAACTCCGGTACGAACTGGGGCGTCTGGGCGAACCACCCGAACACCGGCGGCATCAAGTCGTATCCCAACGCCAAGAAGGTGGTGAACCGTCGCATCAGCGCCTTCACCACGCTGACCAGCAACTACGACGTGACGGTGCCCGCCGCGGGCGCGTACAACAGCTCGTACGACATCTGGGACACCGACTACGACTACGAGATCATGCTCTGGGTCAACGCCAACGGCGCAGTCGGCGCGCTCGGCGACCACCAGGGCGACGTCGCTCTGGGCGGCCACAGCTGGAGCGTGTACAAGGGGAAGGTGCCGCACGCCGACGGCACGTCCCACGACGTGTTCTCGTTCCTGCGGACGTCGGACTCCACGGCGGGGACGGTGAACATCCTGCCGATCCTCAAGTGGATCAAGGACACCAAGAAGTGGATGGGGGACGAGACGATCGGCGACGTGCAGTTCGGCTTCGAGATCACCTCGTCCTCCGGCGGCCTCGACTTCCGGGCGAACAACCTGACCGTCAGCGCCGGCTGAGCCGCCGCGCCGACGCCGACTCCTTCGTCCGCGCCTTCGCCGGCGCCGGGCCCGAGCTGTCCCGCACGGTCAGCTCGGGCGCGAGGAGTGCCACGTCGTCCTCGCCGTCCTCGGTGCCACCACCGAGCTTGGCCACGAGCCGCTCCACCGCCTGCCGCCCCAGTTCCTGCGCGGGGATGGCGACCGAGGTGAGAGGTACGGAGGCCTGCGCCGCCACCTGCTCGGGGCAGACCGCGACCACGGAGACGTCCTCCGGCACGGCCCGTCCATCGCGGCGCAGCAGGGCGAGGAGGGGCTCCACCGCGGCCTCGTTCTGCACGACGAGCGCGGTGGTGTCCGGCCGTTCGTCGAAGACGCGGCCGAGGGTGGCGAGGACCGCCTCGTAACTGCCCTCGCAGGGGCGGTGGAGAACGCGCAGACCGAGCTGGTCCGCCCGGCCCCGCAGCCCGCTGAGGGTCCGCTCCGCGAAGCCGGTGTGCCGTTCGTAGACGCCGGGGGCCTCGCCGATGACGGCGATCTCGCGATGACCGAGGCCGGCGAGGTGCTCGGCGCACAGTGCGCCGCCCGCGGCGAAGTCGAGGTCGACGCAGGTGAGTCCGGTGGGATCGGCCGGGAGGCCGACCAGCACGGAGGGCTGCCCGCAGATACGGAGCAAGGGGAGGCGCTCGTCCTCGAGCTCGACGTCCATCAGGATCAGCGCCTCGGCGAGACCGCTGCCCGTGACGCGCCGTACGGCCGCGACCCCCTCCTCACCGGTCAGGAGCAGCACGTCGTATCCATGGGCGCGGGCGGTCGTGGCGACGGAGATGGCGATCTCCATCATCACGGGGACGTACATGTCGGTCCGCAACGGCACCATCAGGGCGATGATGCGCGACCGACTGCTGGCGAGGGCGCGGGCGCCGGCGTGCGGGTGGTAGCCGAGACGCTCGATGCTGTCGAGGACGCGGCGCCGGGTTCCCGCCGAGATCGAGCGCTTACCGCTGAGGACGTAGCTCACCGTGCTGGCCGACACCCCGGCGTGCCGGGCGACCTGAGCGAGGGTGATCATCCGTTCTCCCGTCCGTGGTGAAGCGCTTCGAGAATCTCTCCGCCGAGATGGCCGATGTGATCAGTGTCGACGGTATCTCCGGCGGCCAGAGGGTGTCCAGAGTGGGAGACGGGCAGGATCGAAGCGCTTCGACACCTGCTTCCGTCGTGGAGTGCATGAGGGCGACTTCGTCGAGACGGCCTCGCTGAAGCGGCGACCTGCGAGAAGGAGTCGTTGGTGGCGCGGCGGTCGGCCGCCCGGCGGAGCGGCCGACCATCGATGCCGGGGGTCGCGGACCGACGCCCGCTATCCGGCGTAGGTCTCGAACTCGGCGATCTCCGGGGTGCCGGTCGAGCCGGTGATCTCGAAGGTGACCTTGCTCAGTGAGGTCCGCGGGAAGGTGATGGCGCCCGCCCCGCTGCCGGAGGCGAGGACGGTACCCGTGTCGGCGTTGACGACCCGCCAGGAGCCGATGGCGCCCACGGAGCCCGATGCCTCCCGGACGGTGATCGCCGATACGGAGACGGCGGATCCCCACTTGATCGAGATCGCGCCGGTCGAGCCGGCCGGCGACCAGTACGTGCTCATGTCACCGTCGCGGACGTTGCCGAAACTCGTCCCGCTCGCCTTG
This sequence comes from Streptomyces sp. NPDC039609, assembly GCF_055596705.1. Classification (NCBI taxonomy): domain Bacteria; kingdom Bacillati; phylum Actinomycetota; class Actinomycetes; order Kitasatosporales; family Streptomycetaceae; genus Streptomyces; species Streptomyces sp. NPDC039609. The sequence goes on along the minus strand of NZ_JBVIUJ010000003.1, from coordinate 87,012 downwards.
CTGGATCCGTCGGAGCCGGCGCCGATGCTGAGATTCGTGCCGGAGGGCTGACTGGGCGTCGTCGTCGGGACGGGGGTGGTCGGGGTGGCCGTCGGGCTGGTCGTCGTGGTGCTGGTCGGAGTCGGCGTCTGCGGTGTGCAGGAGCCGTCCGACACCCGCAGACCCTTGCCGGCGCCGGCGGTCTGGCTCACGACGGCCGGGACGCAGGAGGCGGCGTCGAGGGGGTACGCGTACGGGATGGTGACGGTCGTGTTGGACTGCGGGTTCGGCCCGGCCGGGTTGTTCTCGCTTCCGGGGCTGGACCAGGTCACGTTGTCGAAGACGTTTCCGCTGACCTGCCAGAACCCGGCCGCGTCGGTGTAGAAGGTGCCCAGGACGTCCTTGGAGTCCTCGAAGTAGTTGTTGTCGACCTTGGCGCGGGCGCCGGCACGGGAGTTGATGCCGGACTCGTTGAGGCTCGCATAGTGGTTGTTGTACATGTGGGCCGTGCCGCCCCGCAGGAGAGGCGCGCGGGAGTCGATGTTCTCGTACAGGTTGTGGTGGTACGTGATGAAGCTGTTCGAGAGGTCGCTCTCACTGGACCCGACGAGGCCACCGCGGCCGGAGTTGCGCAGGGTGCTGTAGGACAGGGTCACGTACTGGGTGTTGTCCTTCATGTCGAAGAGTCCGTCGAAACCCTCCGACTCCCCGCCCGAGGCCTCCAGGGTGACGTGATCGACCCAGACGTTGCGGACGCCGCTCTCCATACCGATGGCGTCACCACCGTTGGACGTCGGAGAGCCGGACTTCTTGACGTTCCTGACGGTCACGTTCTGGATGACGATGTTGCTGGACTCGCGTATGTGGATGCCCAGTTGGTCGAAGAGAGCTCCCGCTCCGACCCCGACGATGGTGACGTTGCTGATCTGCTTGAGCTCGATCACACCGTCGGCGGTGTTGCAACTGGCGCCCGAGACCTTGCTGGTGTTGCCGTGGTTGATGGTCCCCTCGACCTCGATGGTGATCGGGGTACTGCTGCTGGCCCGGCCGCACAGGGCGGCGTGGATCGCGGTCCCCGTGGTGGCCCGCACCGTCTGCCCGCCGGCGCCACCCGTGGTCCCGCCGTTCTGTGTCGCGTACCCGGTGGCGCCACCGGTGGCCGCCGAGGCCTCGGGCATCAACAGAACCGCCCCGGTCCCGGCCGCGACGGCCATCGTGGCCATCGCCGCGGACAGTCGCCGCGCGACTGTTCGTCTCATCCTGGTCTCCCTACGTCGTCGAGCACCGGCCGTCGGCACTCCGACCCGTAGTCGCCACGACGGCCACGGAAGTTGCCGCCCTCCTCGCTGATTCCGCGATGCCGGCAGAGCGAGTGGTGGACCACCACCTTCCGTGAAGGGCGTTCTCTTGACGTGCCAAGTCGCCCGACCTACCGTCCCGTTCGAAGTCACGACTGTTGGTCGAAATTTCGAACAACGGGACGTGGGGGTCCGCCCCCGTTCGAAGGGAACCGCATGCCCCGTGCCGCCGCCCGACTCACCCTCGATCCGGCCTTCACCGTGGGCCCCGTCGATCCCCGGCTCTTCGGCTCGTTCGTCGAGCACCTCGGTCGTTGCGTCTACACCGGCATCCACGAGCCCGGCCACCCCGCCGCCGACGCCGACGGAATACGCACCGACGTCCTCGACCTCGTCCGCGAACTGGGTGTCACGGTCATCCGCTACCCCGGCGGCAACTTCGTCTCCGGCTACCGGTGGGAGGACGGGGTCGGCCCGCTCGACGAGCGGCCCCGCCGCCTCGACCTCGCCTGGCGCTCCACCGAGACCAACCGCTTCGGTCTCGGCGAGTTCATCGCCTTCGTGCGGAAGGCAGGCCCGCAGGTCGAGCCCATGATGGCCGTCAACCTCGGCACACGCGGTGTCGCCGAGGCCCTGGACCTCCTCGAGTACGCCAACCACCCGTCCGGCACCGAGCTCTCCGAGCGGCGCATCGCCCACGGCGACAAGGACCCCTTCGGCATCCGGCTGTGGTGTCTGGGCAACGAGATGGACGGGACGTGGCAGACCGGCCACAAGACCGCCGAGGAGTACGGCAGGCTCGCCGCCGAGACCGCCCGCGCCCTCCGCCGGATCGACCCCGGACTCGAACTGGTCGCGTGCGGCAGCTCGCATCGCGGCATGGAGACGTTCGCCGCCTGGGAGGCCACCGTCCTCGCGGAGACCTACGACGCGGTCGACCACATCTCCCTGCACGCCTACTACGAGGAGGTCGACGGCGACCGCGACTCCTTCCTCGCATCCGCCGTCGACATGGAGGCCTTCATCGAAGCCGTCGTCGCCACCTGCGACCACGTCGGCGCCCGGCTCACGTCGTGCAAGAAGATCACCCTCTCCTTCGACGAGTGGAACGTCTGGTACCAACGCCGACCCAATCCGCACCCCGTGGAGGAGTGGCAGGAGGCGCCGCGCATCCTGGAGGACGTCTACACGGTCACCGACGCCGTCGTCCTCGGCTCGCTCCTCATCGCTCTGCTGCGCCACGCCGACCGGGTGTCCGTCGCCTGCCTCGCCCAACTCGTCAACGTGATCGCGCCGATCATGACCGAGCCCGGCGGGGCGGCCTGGCGGCAGACCACCTTCCATCCCTTCGCCCAGGCGTCCCGGTACGGCCGCGGCACGGTTCTCGACGTCCGGGTGGACTCGCCGACGTACGCGACCGCGCGCTCGGCGCCGTACCGCTGCTGCACGCCACCGCCGTACGGAACGACGACGGGGGAGTGACCCTCTTCGCGGTCAACCGTGACCGGGGCCGGCCCCTCCCGCTCGACGTGACCCTGCACGGCCTGGAGCTGAACCGTGTCGTCGAGCACTCGGCGCTCGCCGACGCCGACCCCGAGGCGCGCAACACCGTCGACGAACCCGATCGGGTCCGCCCGCATCGCGTGGACGGCTCCGCCCTCACGGACGGCCGGTTGAACGCCGTCCTGGAGCCGATGTCCTGGAACGTGATCCGGCTGGCCTGACTCACCGGAGAAGATGGCAAGTGAATCCTTTCAGTTCGAGGCTCCCGACGTTCCGAGTGTGTCTCTCCGGGCTGTATCGCCATGCTGAACCCCGGCAGATAGGACTGCTTCAATCGATCCTGTCCAAAATATTGACGAGCGCAGCGGCCCTCCTTACGTTGGCTCGGCAAGCGCTTTCCTAAAACGTTTCAATCGTGCGTGGAGGACGAAGAGTGCGTACTCAAGGGACGGTCGACCGACGCGGTCTGCTCAAGGTGGCGGGCGGCTCCCTGGCCGCTCTCGGCCTGACCGCGGCGGGGTGTGGCAACGGCAGTGGCTCGGGCGACGGGACCGTCACCATCCGGTACGCCTGGTGGGGGTCCGACGACCGCGCCAAGCGGATCAACCAGACGATCGCGCTCTTCGAGAGGAAGTTCCCGAAGATCAAGGTCAAGACGGACTTCCAGCCGTACACCGACTTCTGGAAGAAGTTCAACACCCAGGCCTCGGGCGGCAACCCGCCGGACGTCTTCCAGAACGCGATCGCCTTCCTGCGCAAGTACGACGCCAAGAACGTCCTGCTCGACCTCGACCAGCAGGTCAAGGCCGGCAACCTCCGCACCGAGGGCTTCCGGGCCGGACTGGAGAAGTTCGGCGAGGTCGACGGCAAGCTGCTCGGCGTCCCCGTGGGCAGCAACTCGATGGCTCTCGTCATCGACAAGCACGTCTACACCCGGGCGGGCGTCACGCCCCGACAGGGCTGGACCTGGGCCGACTTCGACGCGGCGATGAAGAAGATCCGCGACAGCGGCGGCCGGGCGGGCGACAGCGGCATGTACGGCGTGATGTACCTCTACGACCTGTACCTGCGCCAGCAGGGCAAGGCCTTCTTCACCGAGAAGGGCCTGGGCTTCACCGAGGCCGACCTGACCGACTGGTGGACCAAGGCGGAGCGGGACAGCAGGTCCGGCGTCGTGGCGAACACCAAGAAGGTCGTCCAGGCCAAGCCCAAGTCCGCGGTGACCGCCGACCTCGCCGCCGGCGAGTTCACCTGGGACAACTTCACCAACCGCTACACCGCCGAGGGCAAGAGCGAGTACGGCCTCGCGCCGATCCCCACCACCGACGGCAGGAAGACCGGTCAGTACCTCGGCTCCCTGATGCTCAGCGGCTCCAAGCGCACCAAGCACCCCAAGGAAGTCGCCCAGTTCATCGACTTCATGGTCCACGACCCCGAGGTCGCCACGATCATGGGTTACGACCGTGGGGTCCCCGCGACCGTCGCGCAGTACGAGGCGTTCCGGCCCACCGACCCGGTCGCCAAGGAGATCGCCGCGTACGAGCAGTCCCTGGTCGACGCGGGTGTCCTCGAGCCGATCACCCCGCACCCGTCCGGCGCCGATGTCTGCGAGTCGGCCTTCCTCCGTCTCGCGGAGGAACTGGGTCTTGGCACGCGGTCGGTGGACGAGGCGGTCAAGCAGTTCTTCACCGAGTCGAAGACGGCTCTCGGCAGCTGATGGGATCGACCGTGACCCACGCCCCCGCCGCGGGAGTCGGTGACCCCGCCACCCAGGGCTCGGGGCCGCTCCACGCACCGGACCGCGGACCGGACCTCGCTCCGCACCTCGCCGCCGCCCGAAAGCGGCGTGACCGCAGGGAGAATCTGGCCGGCTATCTCTTCATGTCCCCGTGGATGGCGGGGTTCCTGTTGCTGACGGCGGGCCCGATGGTCGCCTCTCTGTACTTCGCGTTCACCGACTACAACCTCTTCGACTCCCCGAGGTGGATCGGCTTCGCGAACTTCACCGAGATGTTCGGCGACCCGCGCTGGCGCCACTCCGTCTCCGTGACCCTGTGGTACGTCGTCATCGGGACGCCGCTCAAGCTGCTGCTCGCTCTCGGGGTGGCGCTGCTGCTGGCCCAGAGCCGACGCGGACAGGGCTTCTACCGCGCCGCGTTCTACGCTCCTTCGCTGATCGGAGCGAGCGTGTCCGTGGCCATCGTCTGGAAGGCGATCTTCTCCGACGGAGCGGTCGTGGACCGGGCCCAGAGCACACTGTTCGGCGTGGACGTCGGCGGCTGGATCGGCGATCCCGCATGGATCCTGTACGCCCTGGTGGCGCTGACCGTCTGGCAGTTCGGCGCACCCATGGTGATCTTCCTGGCCGGCCTCAAGCAGGTTCCGCGCGAGCTGTACGAGGCCGCAGAGGTGGACGGCGCCGGACCCTGGCGCCGGTTCTGGAACATCACGCTGCCGATGATTTCGCCGGTGCTCTTCTTCAACGTCCTGCTGGAGACCATCCATTCGTTCCAGATCTTCGCCTCGGCCTACATCGTCGGCGGAGGAGCGGGCGGCAACGCCTGCGGTCCGGCGGACGGCTCGCTCGTCTACACCTGTTACCTCTACGTCCAGGGTTTCGAGAACAGCCGGATGGGCCTCGCCTCGGCCATGGCGTGGATGCTGCTCCTCGCCGTCGCGGCCGTCACGGCGGTGCTGTTCTGGTCCCAGAAGCGCTGGGTGCACTACGAGGAGGCGGCTCGATGAGCATGTCCCGTACGGTACGACCCGCACGCACGCCGTCGGCCTCGGCCGGCTTCCGGCGCCGGAGCGCGGGCTCGCTCGCCTGGCACGTGGGTTCGCTCGCGGTCCTCGCGGTGGTGCTCTATCCCGTGGTGTGGGTGCTCGGCGCCTCGTTCAAGGAGGGCGACGAGATCGTCGGCAGCCTGGAGCTGTTTCCCACCGATCCCGTCGTCAGGAACTACACCCGCCTGACCGAGGGCATCGCCGACATCCCGATCTCCACCTTCTTCCTCAACTCCACCGTCCTCGCGGTCGGATCCGTGATCGGGGTGCTGCTGTCCTCGTCGCTGACGGCGTACGCCTTCGCGCGCATCAGGTTCGCGGGACGCAATCTGATGTTCGCGCTGATGATCGGCACCCTGCTGCTGCCGTACCACGTGCTTCTGATCCCGCAGTACGTGCTGTTCCAGAAGATGGACGTCATCGACACCTATACGCCGCTGCTTCTGGGCAAGTACCTGGCCGTCGACGCCTTCTTCGTCTTCTTGATGGTCCAGTTCATGCGCAACCTGCCCAAGGAGCTGGACGAGGCGGCCCGGCTGGACGGCTGTGGCCACCTGCGGATCTACTGGTCGATCGTGCTGCCTCTGTGCCGGCCGGCGCTGATCACCAGCGCGATCTTCACGTTCATCAACACCTGGAACGACTTCATGGGCCCGTTGATCTACGTCAACACGCCTGAGAAGTACACCGTGGCCCTGGGGTTGAAGATGTTCGTCGACCAGGAGGGAGTGGCCGACTACGGAGGCATGATCGCGATGTCACTGGTGGCGCTGCTGCCGGTGCTGCTCTTCTTCCTCGCCTTCCAGCGGTATCTGATCGACGGTATGGCCACGTCCGGGCTCAAGGGCTGAGGGGGCGGGATGAGAGCGCGTGTCCTCGCGCGGTTCGGGGTCTTCGCCGAATGCCTGCTCGTCGGGGTGTGGATCGCCCTCGCCTCCCTGCCGCTGCTCACCTTGCCCGCGGCGCTGGCGGCCGGGGCGGCGCATCTGCGCCGCTGGACCGGCGGAGTCGAGGGCGGGTGGAGGGAGTTCGTCGCGGATCTGCGCTCCGCGGTGCGCCGGGGCTGGCTCGTGGGGCTCGCGGTCTGGGTGGCGCTCGCCCTGCTGGGGGCCGACCTCGCGATCGTACGGGCGGGGCTGCCGGGTGGTCGGTTCGTGGGCGCGGTCGGGGTCCTGGCGATGCTCGCGCTGATCGTGACCGTGCTGAGGGCGTCCACGGCCTGGCGCCCGAACGCCTCGTGGCGTGCCCTGCTGCGCGCCGCCGCCCGCCGCACGCTCGGCGACCCCGCGGGCTCGCTGCTCGTCGTCTGCGGTCTCGGCGTGATCGCCGCGTCCGCCTGGTTCGCGGCGCCACTCGCGCCGCCTGCGCTGGGGGTGGTGGTGGCGGCGACGCTCGCGGCGGAACACCGCGCACGTCTTTCCTGACGTCTGGGGCGGGGGCGGCGGCGCGGGGGCACGGTCCCACCGCGGTGCGTGCGTGCCCCGCCGGGTCGTGCCCCACCGCTTCCGCGGGCCGCTGCCCACGCGCGTGTGGGCAGGGCGCCCTGCCGGAACGGATCCCACCTGGTTGTGGGCAGGCGCTTCGCTGGGGCGGCGCCCCCCTCAACCCCCGCCGCCCGCCTGGTTGTGGGCAGGCGCGGGACCCCCAGCCCCAGCGGAACAGTCGCCCACAACGGGGGTGGGTGGCGCAGCCGTCAGCGTGGGCGCTGCCCTGCGGAACGAATGCCCACAACGGGGGTGGCGAGCGGGCGGCACGTGGTGGGCACCGCCCCAGCGGAACGCGTGCCCACCACGTGTGGGGCGCCGCCCCCTGCGCGCCCCGCTCCAGCGGAACGAAGGACGCCCCCAGCCCCACCCTCCATGTCATGACCATGAAAGGACCTCCCATGCCCCCCATCCCCCGCCGCTCTCTCCTCAAAGCCGCCACCCTCGCCGGTGCCGCCGCGCAGTTCAGTTGGGCCCTCGGTCGCGGCGACGCCCGGGCCGCCGCGACCGCCGCGACCGCCGCGGTCCCCGCGGCGGGCCGGCCCGCGACCGTCACCTGGCTCGAGGCCGGTGGCCTCGGGGCCGCGCCCGGGTCCACGTTCGGGGTGCCGTGGCCCAAGGGCCCCCACCCCGAGGGTCAGGACTTCGCGCTCACCACCGCCGACGGCAGGAACGTCCCCGTACAGACCTGGACCACCGCCCGCTGGCCCGACGGCTCGCTCAAGTGGACCGCGCACGCGGTCGGCCCCGAGGCCGCAGGGGCGGACGAGTTCACCCTCGCGCCCGGAACCCCCGCCGCAGGACCGAAGGTGGTCACCGTCACCGAGACCGGCCGCCGGATCACCGTCGACACCGGCACCATCAAGGCCGTCATCTCCAAGGACGGCGAGAAGCTCGTCGACTCCGTGACCCGCAGCACCGTCAAGATCGCCACCGACGGCCGGCTCGTCCTGCTCCGCCAGAGCGACCTCGACGACGGGGACCACGGCAACGCCACGTGGGAGCGGTTCGACGGCGAGATCGCCGGGGCGACCGTCGAGCAGTCCGGACCCGTCCGCGCCGTCATCCGGGTCGACGGCAAGCACCGCAAGGCCAGGCGCAGTTGGCTGCCGTTCTCCGTACGCCTCTACTTCTACGCCGGCAGCGAGTCCTTCCGGATGGTGCACACCATCACCTACGACGGAGACCAGCACAAGGACTTCATCCGCGGCCTCGGCGTCCGCTTCACCGTCCCCCTGCGTGACACCGCCTACGACCGCCACATCCGCATCGCCGGCGAGGGCGAGGGCTTCCTCACCGAGGCCGTCCAAGGCATCACCGGCCTGCGCCGTGACCCCGGCGCCGCCGTCCGTACGGCCCAGGTCAAGGGCGAGAAGCTGCCCGACCCGGCCACCTGGGACCAGCGGGTCACCACCCGGCTGCGGTACATCCCCGCCTGGGGCGACTACACCCTCGCCCAGCTCTCCTCCGACGGCTTCACCCTGCGCAAGCGCACCAAGTCCGGTCACGGGTGGATCCCGGCAGGCGGCGGCGGAAGGGCGAACGGCTTCGGCTACGTCGGCGGGGTCAGCGGCGGACTCTCCTTCGGGCTCCGCGACTTCTGGCAGAAGCACCCGGCCCAGCTCGACATCCGGGGCGCCGCCGGTGACGCCGCCGAGGTCACCCTCTGGCTCTGGTCGCCCGAGGCGCAACCCATGGACCTGCGCTTCTACCACGACGGCATGGGCCAGGACACCTTCCCCGAGCAGCTCGAGGGCCTGAACATCACCTACGAGGACTACGAGCCCGGCTTCGGCACCCCATACGGCATCGCCCGCACCAGCGAGCTGATGTTCTGGGCCAACGCCGCCACCCCCACCGCCGACACGCTCGTCGCCCAGGCCGCCGCCGTCCGCACGCCGCCCCAGCTCGCCGCGAGCCCCGAGGACCTGACCCGCGCCGGGGTCTTCGGCGGACTCTTCGCGCCCGTCGACCGCTCCACCCCCGCCAAGGCGACCATCGAGGACCACCTCGACTACCTCTTCACGTACTACAGGGACCAGACCGAACAGCGCCGCTGGTACGGCTTCTGGGACTACGGCGACATCATGCACACCTACGACGAGGACCGGCACCAGTGGCGGTACGACGTCGGAGGCTACGCCTGGGACAACTCCGAACTCTCGCCCGACCTCTGGCTCTGGTACGCCTATCTGCGTTCCGGTCGCGCGGACGTCTTCCGCTTCGCGGAGGCGATGACGCGCCACACCGGCGAGGTCGACGTCTACCACCTGGGCACCTGGGCCGGCCTCGGTACCCGCCACGGCGTCCAGCACTTCGCCGACAGCGCCAAGCAGCAGCGCATCTCGACGGCCGTCTACCGCCGCCCGTACTACTTCCTCACCGCGGACGAACGCGTCGGTGACCTCATGCACGCCCTGGTCGACTCCGACGAGACCTTCCTCGTCCTCGACCCCATCCGCAAGATCCGCACCGAGCCGTACACCCCCGACCGGCACGCCCTGTCCATCGGCTTCGGGACCGACTGGAGCGGACTCGCCGCCGCCTGGCTCACCGAGTGGGAACGCGGCGGACCCAAGGCCGCCAAGGCCGAGGCCCGGCTGCGCTCCACCATGGAGACCATCGCCGCCCAGCCCAACGGTTTCGTGCAGGGCACGGGACTGTACGACCTCGACACCGGCCGGTTCGCCGTCGCGACCGAGCCCGTCGTCGGCGTGTCCCACCTGTCCGCCATGTTCGGCCTCGTCGAGATGTGCGCCGAGCTCATCGACCTCATCGACATGCCCGCGTTCAGGGCGGCCTGGCTCGACTACTGCCGCTACTTCAACGCCACCAAGACCGAACAGACCGCCCGGTACGGCAAGAACTTCGGCACCCTGCTCCTCTTCCAGGGCCACTCACGCCAGGACGCGTACGCCGCCGCCCAGCTGAACGACCCCCAGCTGGCGACGAGGGCGTGGCAGAAGTTCCACGACAGCGACGGGTACACGAAGGCCATGGTGTGGGACAAGACCCCGGTCCGGGGCCCGGCCGCGCTGGAGCCCGGCTACGAGCACCTGTGGATCAGCACCAACACCACCGCGCTGTTCGGACTCGCCGCCATCCAGAACCTCGCCCTCATCGGCGACAGCCTTCCGGCGTAGTAAGGAGAGGCCATGACACGCACCACCCGGCTCACCGCCGCCGCGACCGTCGTCGCCGCGCTCACCGCCGCCACCCTCGGCGCCGCCCCCGCCCACGCCGACAGCCCCGACGGCAAGGGCCTCGACCACTGCACCACCACGGCACCGATCGCCTGCCACTTCGACATCCCGCCCGGCACGTACCACGTCCAGGTCACCCTTGGCGGGGACACCGCGGGCTCCACGTCCGTGACCGCCGAGACCCGGCGGGCCATGCTCGCCGAGACGGCCACGGACACCGGGGAGAGGGTCCATCGCTCGTTCACCGTCGACGTTCGCGCCTCCGAGGGCGAGCCGACGGGACCCGCGGGCAGCCCCGGCCTCGACCTGACCTTCGGCGGTACGGCACCGCTCCCCGCCGGAGTGGTCGTCACCCCGGCCCCGGCCGCCCCACGGATCTTCCTCATCGGGGACTCGACGGTCTGCGACCAGCCGGGGGACCCGTACGCGGGGTGGGGCCAGCGGCTCCCTCAGTACCTCAAACGCGGAGTCGCGGTCGCCAACCACGCCGACTCCGGTGAGAGCACGGTGAGTTATCTCGCCAACCCGGCCCTCTTTCCGGCCGTCCAGCCGCTCGTCCGCCGTGGTGACGCGGTCCTGATCCAGCTCGCCCACAACGACAAGCAGACGGACGCGGCGACCTACCGCGCCAACCTCACCACCCTCGTCGAGGGCGTACGGGAACGGGGTGGCCGGCCCGTCCTCGTGACCCCGATCGTCCGCCGCTGGTTCAACACCGACGGCACCCTGAACAACGGGACCGCCCTGCTGGTCAACGGCCTCGGCGTGGACCACCCCGCCGAGGTCCGCCGTCTGGCGGCCGACCTCGCCACCCCGCTGATCGACCTCACGGCCCTCACCAAGGCGATGGTCGAGGAGCTCGGTCCGGAGGCGTCCAAGGCGCTGTACCTGACGACCGAGAAGAAGGACAACACCCACACCTCGGTGCACGGGGCCACCGAGTACGCCGCCCTCGTCGTCGGTGAACTGAGGGCCCAGAGGATCGTTCCCGAGCGCCTGATCCGCTGAGAGCCGCTCCGCGGCCGGCCGACTGACGCGCCGGCCGGCCGCAGGACGCGGGGACGTCACGGTTCACGCGGTGCCGCCGGCGCCGCGCGCGTCGAGGGACGTGAAGGTGGGCTCGAACGTGAAGGCGAACGTCGCGGGGGCGGCGTCCAGCCGGTACTCCGGCAGGACCCCAGGGCCGCAGGACTGCGAGCCGATGCCCTGCTGGGCGTGGTCGAGGGTGAGCCACACCGTGTCGCCGGGCGTGAGGTCGCCGTGGTGCTCGGCGGCGTCGAGCTGCTCGCTGGTCCAACGGCGGGCGGTGAACCAGAACAGCGGGTCTCCCTCGACCCTCAATCCGGTCGATCCGTCGCCGAGTTCGACCCACCGGGTGTCGATCCGGGCGCCGTTCTCCTGCGGGCGTACATAGGGTGTCTGCAGCTCGTCCACCGTGGCCTCCCAGCGGCCGGTCCGCGCCGCCGCACGTGTGTCGGGGTATGCCTCGCCCGGTCCGCCGCCGAACCATGCCGCCTGGTCCACGGCAGCCGGGAGGCCGAGGCGGACGCCGAGCCGGGGCAGGGGCAGCCGCCACTCGCCCTCGGGCGTGACGCTCACCGTCAGCCGGAGCCTCGTCCCGTCCGACGTCCACCGGTACGTGGTCACGAGGCCGAGGTCCTGGGCCGCCGATGCCACCCGGGTCCGTACCGTCAGCGCCTCGGCGTCCGTCTCCACGGCGTCGATCCGATGCCGCATCCGGTGCAGACCGAGCTCGCGCCAGAGCAGTCCGTAGCGCTCGTCCGGCTGCCAGGCCGCGCCGTTGTCGTTGTCGGTCGGCGCCCGCCAGACGTCCAGGCGTAGGCCCGTGAGCGGGATCCCGCCGATGGCCAGCGGCTCGCCCGTACGGGCGTCGAAGGAGCCCGGACCGAGGGTGATCCGCCCGGCGTGCCGAACCGGCGGCGCACCGGCCGCCGCAGTGGGCGGCACCGGCCCGCCGACGGCGAGCTGTCCCCAGGCGATCTCGTGGCCCGACGCCGCCCACGGCGTGTCGTGCGCGAGCAGCGCCCGGACCGTCCAGTGCGCCTCGCGGTCCGTCCGGTCGACGGGAGGCGCCGGCAGCGCGATCTCCGCGCTCTCGCCGGGTGCGAGCCCGGGCACCGTCAGCCGTCCGGTCCCGGCCGTCTCTCCGTCGACCGCGAAGGCCCACGTGAAGGCGAGGCCGGCAAGGTCGGCGAAGTCGTACCCGTTGGTGATCCGGACCGTGTTCTCGGCGGTGCCCGCCTCGATGCGGACCGGCTCGATCACCTTCTTGTACTCGACCAGGCCCGGCGACGGTGTCCGGTCGGGGAAGAGGAGCCCGTCGCAGACGAAGTTCCCGTCGTGCAGCTCCTCGCCGAAGTCGCCGCCGTATCCGTAGCCGTACTCCGGGTGGACGAGCCCGTGGTCGATCCACTCCCAGACGAAGCCGCCCTGACAGCGCTCGTACCTCTCGAACAGCCGCTGGTAGTCGGCGAGTCCCCCGGGTCCATTGCCCATGGCGTGCCCGTACTCGCAGAGAATGAAGGGGAGTTCGCGCCGAGCCGCCGGGCCCGGGTCCTCCCGGCGTCCGATCCGCTCGACCTCGGCGTGCGGGGCGTACATCCGTGAGTAGACGTCCGTGTCCTCGCAGGAGAGGTCGCCCTCGTAGTGGACGAGCCGCGAGGGGTCGCGGTCGCGGATCCACTCGGCCATCGCGGTGAGCCCGGCGCCCGTGCCGCACTCGTTGCCGAGGGACCAGACGATCACGGAGACGTGGTTCTTGTCGCGCTCGACCATCCGTGCCGCCCGGTCGAGCAGAGCGGGGGTCCAGCGCGCGTCGTCGACCGGGTTGGAGCGCCGGCCGAGATCCTGGAATCCGTGCGTCTCCAGATCGCACTCGTCGATCACCCACAGGCCGTACTCGTCGCACAGATCGAGGAAGGCGGGGTGCGGCGGATAGTGGGAGGTGCGTACGGCGTTGATGTTGTGGAGCTTCATCAGCTCGACGTCCCGGCGCATGGTGGCCAGGTCGACGCTCCGGCCACGCTCCGGGTGGAACTCATGTCGGTTCACGCCCCGGAAGAGGATCCGGCGACCGTTGACCTTGATCACGCCGTCCTCGACGGCGACCGTACGGAACCCGATGCGCAGGGGGATCCGTTCACCCCCGGCGGCCAGTTCGCCGTCGTACAGCCGGGGCGTCTCCGCCGTCCACGGCTCGACCGGTACCGTGACCGACTCGCCCGTTCCGATGTCGATGCCCAGCTCGGGCACCGTGACCCGGCCGGGCACGTCGCACTCCACCCGCAGGGTGCCCGTGCCGTCGGTGTGGTCGTACGAGAGATGGGTGAAGAAGTCGCCGGCCGCGCCCTCGGGGCGGTGCAGCAGCGTCACGTCGCGGAAGATGCCCGGGAGCCACCACTGGTCCTGGTCCTCCAGATAGGACCCGGACGACCACTGGTGGACCCGGACGGCGAGCACATTGCCGCGCTCCTTCAGCAGTGGTCCGACGGCGAACTCGTGCGGCAGTCGCGAGCCCTTGAACTCGCCCAGCTCCTCGCCGTTGAGCCACACCCGTGCCGCGGACTCGACACCGCCGAAACGCAGCACGGCCTCGCCCCCATCCGGCCAGATCTCCGGCAGGTCGAAGCGGCGCAGATGGTCACCCGTGGGGTTCTCGGTCGGGACGCGCGGCGGATCGACCGGAAACGGATAGACGACATTGGTGTACGCGGGCGCCCCGTGGTCCTTGCCCTGGAGCACCCAGTGCCCCGGCACGGCGATCTCCTCCCAGGCGCCGGCGTCGTACCCCTCGGAGGCGAAGGACTCGTCCTCGGTGTCCGCCGCCGGCGAGAGCCGGAACCGCCAGGCTCCGCAGAGGGAGAGGGAGACGGCATCCGAGCGGGCGTACCAGGCCCGAGGCGGCAGCCCGCCGCACCCGGGGGAGACGTCTTCGTACCAGGGCAGGGTGGACATGGGGCTCCTGTGGGAGAGGAGGGAATGGGGAGGTCACCAATGCAGAAAGCGATTTCCGTCGGCCCTCATCCCACCGTGGGGTCGCGGTCACCACAACCCCGTCGGCCCGCCGGACTGTTGGACTCTTGTCGGCGCGGTTGGACCGAGAGAGTTCAGAGCACCGCGCCCGCCTCGTCGTGGAACACCTCCGGCCAGTAGCGGTAGTCGTCATCGTCCTTCGCGGGGAGACAGGCGATCGGGTCGACCGAGGCGAGCGCCGAGACCATCGCGGCGGCGAGCGCGTGGTAGAAGTCGCCGAACCTGCCGGTCAGGTCGTGTTCGTCCGCGAACCCCTGCTGCCGGCTGTGCATCCAGACCGTGAAGGCCAGTGTGGAGAGGTCGGCATTCACCGGTGTGACCGTGTCGCCGTCGTACGTGAGGTAGTGGACCTCTCCCGTCGACCCGTCGACGACCACGTCGAAGTCGTGCATCAGACCCCCGACGACGAACAGGCGGTCGGCGTCGGGCGGCAGCGTGTCCGTGCCGTTCCACAGATGGCGGAGCCGAGGATCCTCCTTGGACCGCGCGCGGTCCTCGGGCAGCGGAAGCAGCAGCGTGTCCTCGTCGGCGAGGCCGAACATCCGGCCGTCCTTCGGCAGCCCGACCTCGGCCAGGAAGCGCCGTGTCGGCTCGTGCTCCAGCGCCGTCGGCAGGTTCGCCGGGTCGACCCGTACCACCCCTTCGGGCCCGAACTCCTCGTCCAGCAGATCCGCCGGCAGGTCGAGCCGCAGGCCCCCGCCCGGTCCGGAGACAAGGGGCAGGGGCCGTATCTGTGCCGTGATGCGCCAGAGAGCCGGGACCGCATGGTCCCACTCCGCCGGGTCGCCGGCCGTTCCCCAGCCGCCGTCGCCCCACTCCTCTTCCGTGAAGACGGAGAGCAGCAACCCGGTCGCCTCGCCGACCGCCTCGGCGCCGGTGCGCCCCGCCAGGCCGGCGAACCGGCCGCGAAGCCCGGTCAGTTCGTCGACTGCCGTCAGGAAACGCGCGAGCGCCGACAGCGACGGAGCGAGCGGATGCACCTCGGCGTACCGAGCCGAGCTCATGCGCAGGCTGAACACCCGCCCCGACGCGCCGTCGAGGACGACCTCCAGGGAGCTCCACTCGTCCGCGACCACCTCCCCGAGGGCCACCAGGCCCGCGATGTCCGGGTCCAGGTCCCCCGGATCGTCGCCCTCCTCGACCAGGTGCGACACCGTCACGACCCGGGACTCGGCCAGCCGCGCGAAGCCGATCACACTCCCGGAATCGGGCAGCCCCTCCTCCGTCAGCCGGCGCCGGGTCGGTTCGTGCGTGATCGCCGGATGGAGCGTGTGCTCCGGTACGAGAAGGGGCGTGCCCGTCATGCCTGTCTCCCTGTAGCGCCGGTGGTGATCTTCCGTCGTGGATCACCCTAGGACCGACCACCGGACATCGCCGCGAGGGAGGAGTGTGCGGCCCGCCTACGCCACCGACCGGCGCTTGTTCCAGACGTCGAAGCCGACCGCCGCGAGCAGGACGAGGCCCTTGATCACCTGTTGGTAGTCCGTGCCGATGCCCACCAGCGACATGCCGTTGTTGAGGACACCGAGCACCAGGCCGCCGATCACGGCGCCCGTCACCGTGCCCACTCCGCCGCTCATCGACGCTCCGCCGATGAAAGCGGCGGCGATGGCCTCCAGTTCGAAGTTGAGACCCGCCTGCGGAGTGCCCGCATTGAGCCGTGCCGCGTACACACAGCCCGCGAGCGCCGCCAGGACGCCCATGTTCACGAAGACCAGGAACGTGACGCGCTTGTCCTTCACGCCCGAGAGCTTGGCCGCCGCCTTGTTGCCGCCCAGGGCGTACACATGGCGTCCGACCACCGCATTGCGCATCACGTACCCCAGGCCGATCAACAGCACGCACATGATCAGCATGACGACCGGAACCCCGTGGAAGCTCGCCAGCGTGAGGGTGAAGGCCACGATCGCCGCCGCGATCGCCACGCACTTGAGCGCCCACAGTCCGGCGGGCAGCACGTCGAGCTCGTACGCCAGCTGGCGCTTGCGGTCGCGCCACTCGCGCAGCAGCAGGAAGACGACCGTGACGAGACCGAGGAACAGCGTCGGGTTGTGGTACTGCGTGTACGGGCCCATCTCGGGGATGAAGCCCTTGGCGATGTTCTGGAACCCGTCGGGGAACGGCGCCAGCGACCGGCCCTCCAGGAAGATCTGGGTGAGACCGCGGAACAGCAGCATTCCGGCGAGCGTCACGATGAACGACGGGATGCCGAGATAGGCGATGAAGTACCCCTGCCACGCGCCGGCGACCGCCCCGACCAACAGGGACAGCACCAGGGCCAGGACCCAGGGCATGTCGTGCCTGACCATCATCACCGCCGACAGGGCGCCGACGAACGCTGCCAGGGAGCCGACGGACAGGTCGATGTGGCCGGAGACGATGACGATCATCATGCCCATGGCCAGGATGAGGATGTAGCTGTTCTGCTGGATGAGGTTGGAGACGTTGTTCGGCAGCAGCAGTGTGCCGTCGGTCCATATCTGGAACAGGATGACGAGGAAGACGAGCGCGACGAGCATCCCGTACTGGCGCATGTTCGCCCGCACGCCCTGGAGGAGCAGGGCCCCGGCCGAGGGGCGCACCGGGTGCGCCGCCTTCGTCTCCGGTGCGGAAGGGGTCGTGGTGGTCATGGCGGGGCCTCAGCTTCTGCTCATGGTCATGTGACGCATCAGGGTTTCCTGGGTGGCGTCGGCACGGGCGACCTCACCGGTCAGCCGGCCCTCCGCCATCGTGTAGATCCGGTCGCACATCCCGAGCAGCTCCGGCAGCTCGGAGGAGATGAAGAGCACCGCTCTTCCCTGCGCGGCGAGCCGGTCGACGACGGTGTAGATCTCGTACTTGGCGCCGACGTCGATACCGCGCGTCGGCTCGTCGAGGATCAGCACCTTCGGGTCGGCGTGGATCCACTTGCTGAGCACGACCTTCTGCTGGTTGCCGCCGGAGAGCCGGCCGACCTGCTCGAAGACCGTGGGCGTCTTGATGTTCATGCTCGTGCGGTACCGCTCGGCGACCTTGCGCTCGTGGAACTCGTCGACGACTCCGCGCCGTCGCATCCCGGGCAGGGAGACCAGCGAGACATTGCGATGGACGGTGTCGGCCAGATGGAGGCCGTACTGCTTGCGGTCCTCCGTGACGTAGGCCAGTCCGGCCTGGATCGCCTCCGGTACGGTCCGCGTCGCCGTCTCCCGCCCGTCGATCTCCACGGTGCCCGCCGCGTACCGCCCGTACGAGCGGCCGAAGACGGACATGGCCAGCTCGGTGCGGCCCGCGCCCATGAGGCCCGCGATGCCGACGATCTCGCCCCGGCGGACCGTCAGCGACACATCGTCGACGACGGTGCGACGGGGGTCCGTCGGGTGGCGCACGGTCCAGCCGCGGACGGCCAGCGCCACCTGGCCGGCGTCCTCGCCCTCGTAGGGGGTGCGCTCCGGGAACCGGTGGTCGAGGTCGCGTCCGACCATGCCGCGGATGATCCGGTCCTCGGAGAGCTCCGGCGCCGCGTCCGCCGACGGACGCACGGGAAGCGTCTCGATGGTGCGGCCGTCGCGCAGGACCGTGACCTGGTCGGCGATCCGCCGGATCTCGTTCAGCTTGTGGGAGATGATGATGGAGGAGATGCCCTCGCGCCGCAGCTCCAGGATCAGTTCGAGGAGCTTCGCGCTGTCCTCGTCGTTGAGCGCGGCCGTCGGCTCGTCGAGGATGAGCAGCTTCACCTCCTTGGAGAGCGCTTTGGCGATCTCGACCAACTGCTGCTTGCCGACACCGAGTTCGCCTACCGGAGTGTGGGGGTTCTCGTGCAGTCCGACCCGCTTGAGGAGCCGGCCGGCGCTGCGCAGGGTGTCGTTCCAGTCGATGACGCCGCGACGGGTCTGCTCGTTGCCGAGGAAGATGTTCTCGGCGATCGACAGATGGGGGATCAGAGCCAGTTCCTGATGAATGATCACGATTCCGTGGCGTTCGCTCGCCCGGATGTCCTTGAAGGCCACCGGCTCGCCCTCGAAGCGGATCTCGCCCTCGTAGCTGCCGTGCGGATGGACGCCGCTGAGGACCTTCATCAGCGTGGACTTGCCCGCGCCGTTCTCCCCGCACAGGGCGTGGATCTCGCCCGCCCGTACGGTGAGGTTCACCTCGCTGAGCGCGGTGACGCCGGGGAACGTCTTGGTGATGGAGCGCATCTCCAGGACGGCGGGCCCGGTCATGAGAGCTGTCCCGCCGTGAAGTACCCCTCGCGGACCAGGAGCGAGGTGTTCGACTTGTCGATGCTGACCGGATCGAGCAGATACGACGGCACGGTCTTCTTGCCGTTGTCGTAGTCCTCGACGTTGTTGACCACGGGCTTCCTCCCGTTCAGCACGGCGTCGCCCATCGCCACCGCCTGGGCGGCGAGCTTGCGGGTGTCCTTGAAGACGGTCTGCGTCTGCTCGCCGCGGATGATGGACTTCACCGACGCCAGTTCGGCGTCCTGCCCGGTGACGACGGGCAGCGGCTGCCCCGCGGTCCCGTAACCGGCGCTCTTGAGGGCGGAGATGATGCCGATGGAGATGCCGTCGTACGGCGAGAGGACGGCGTCGACGCTCTCCTCGCCGTAGTTCTTGCTGATCAGGTCGTCCATCCGCTTCTGGGCGGTACCGCCGTCCCAGCGCAGCGTGGTGGCCTGGTTCATCTTCGTCTGCCCGCTGCGGACGACGAGCTGGCCGCTGTCGAAGTACGGCTGGAGCACCTTCATGGCGCCGCTCCAGAAGTACCGGGTGTTGTTGTCGTCCGGAGAACCCGCGAACAGCTCGATGTCGTACGGCTTGCCGGCGTTCTTCGCCGGTGCGCCGAGCTTCAGCCGCTCGACGATGTACGTCGCCTCCAGCTCGCCGACCCGCTCGTTGTCGAAGGACGCGTAGTAGTCCACGTTCTCGGTGCCCATGATCAGGCGGTCGTACGAGATCACGGGGATGCCGGCGTCGTGGGCGCGCTGCAGCACCTCGGTGAGCGCGGAGCCGTCGATCGCGGCGATCACCAGGAGCCGCCGGCCCTTGGTGATCATGTTCTCGATCTGGGCTATCTGGTTCTCGACCTTGTCGTCGCCGTACTGCAGATCGGTGTCGTAGCCGGCCTTCCGGAACTGCTTCGCCATGTTCTCGCCGTCGGCGATCCATCGCTCGGAGGCCTTGGTCGGCATCGCGAGGCCGATGGTGCCGCCCTTGCCGGCGTCGGGCTTGTAGCGGCTGCCGCCGCGGGCCTCCTGGCCGCAGGCGGTGAGGCCGCCGGCCAGGAGCACGGAGAGCAGGGCGGCCGCCGTGGCGGCGCGCAGAGTGCGGGTGGGCATGGGTCAGTTCCCTTCGGGGGCGGGGAAGCGGCGGAGGTCGCCGGGCAGCCGGGAGCCGAGCGGCGACATCCCGCCGTCGGCTCCGTGCCGGGCCAGCAGATCGAGCACGAGCCGTCCGCGCCGGACGCGTTCCCGGGCGGTGGCGAGAGTGTGCTCACGCAGATGGGCGCCGTACGGATAGATGCCGGGGGACTTGCTGAGCCCGAACTTGAGGTAGAGCGGCGCGCCCCGCCGGATCAGCTCGGCCGCCTCGTACATCCGGACGTACCCCCCGAGGTCGTCGGGGGCCTCCACATAGAGGTCCATGGGCGCGCGACTGGCCCGGCGGATCTCGGTGAGGTGGTCGAGGGTGAGGTCGGAGGGGACGTTGAGGGAGACCGCGCCGAGGCGCTCGTACACCGCGTACGAGGCGGGATTGACGGGGCCGATGAGCGCCGAGGCCTTGAACGTGATGTCGGCCGGCAGGGCGCCGGACTCCCGCATCCGGTGCAGCGTCCAGAGCACGCCCTCGTCGGCGACGAGCAGGCAGCGCACCCCCAAGTCGGCGGCGCGCAGGGCGTCTTCGACGCATCCGGCGAGTGCGTCGTGGCCCCGGGCCCGTAGCCCGGCGCCGCCCGAGTCGGTACGGGTGGCGGCGCCGATGTCCCATATGCCGCGCGGTCCGGTGAACAGGCAGAGCTCGACGGAGCGTTCGGCGCAGCTCTCCACCATCTCCGTGATCTCGGCGTCGGACAGCATCCAGACACCGCTGCCCTGACTGATCCGGTGCACCGGCAGGTCGAGCCGGGCGCTCTCCTTCAGGACGACGGCGAGCGCCTCCGGGCCCTCCACGGAAGGGATCTCGGTGCGCCACGTGCCGCCGTCGGGGAAGGCGTGAGGCGAGGCGTCGGCGGGATCGAGGGGCGGCACCGGATGGCCGATCCGCGCGAGCGCGTCGACGCCGGGGCGCCGGGGTGGGGAGGCAGCGGTCACGATCGTCCTTTGTTCGGTATATCGGACAGGGTTCGGTTCAGTGGGTGCACGGCGGTACGGGGCGTCAGGGCTCCCGCACCGCCGTACGGCTCGCGCGCGTGCGAACGGCGGGCGTGGCGGGCCGCGACGCTCAGGGGCGCAGCAGCACCTTGCCGGTCTCCGGATCGCCGCCGCCGACCAGCGCGACAGCCTCCGCGAATCGCTCCAGTGGGAACTCGTGGCTGATCAGCGGTGCGGGGTCGAGCAGCCCCAGACCGAAGGCGCGCACGGCATCGGCCCAGGCGGCCGACGGCGCCCCGAAGACGCTGCGGATCTCCAGCTGGCTGACCGAGAGATGCACGGGGTCGATACCGGTCGCCCCGGCCGCGAACATCCCGGTCAGAACGACCCGGCCGCCCCTGCGGGCGAGGAGACAGGCGGAAGCGGCCGTGGAGGGTGCCCCGGCGGTCTCCACGACCAGGTCGAAGCGGCCGAGCGAGGCGGCACCGGCCTCCTCGGGGCTCAGGGCCTCGCTCGCCCCGTGCCGCAGCGCCTGCTCGCCACGCGCCGCACGAGGGTCGACCGCGACCAGCTCGGCCGGCGAGGACGCGGCGAGCAGCTGGACGGCGAGCAGCCCGAGCGTGCCGGCGCCGACGACGGCCACGCGCTCACCGGGACGCGGCCGCCCCACCCGTATCGCGGCGGCGATCACGGCCGCGGGTTCGATGAGCGCGGCGGCACGCAGGTCGGCCCCGGGGGGCAGCAGGTGCAACAGCCGTGCGGGCACGACCAGATGGTCCGCGAAGGCGCCCGGCTCGGTGAAGCGGGTCTCCGCGTACCCCGCCGTGCACAGGCTGGTCTCCCCGCACCGGCACCGCTTGCAGGTCCCGCAGGCGCGAAAGCCCTCGGCGACGCAGCCCCGCCCCACGAGGGCGGGATCGACGCCTGCCCCGACGGCCTCCACTGTGCCGGCCCACTCGTGCCCAGGGGTGACCGGGTAGCGGACGTAGCCGGGCGCGCGGTGCCCGTCGTACACCTCGCGGTCGCTCATGCAGATCCCGGCGGCGGCGACCCGCACCCGTACCTCGCCGGGGCCGGGCTCGGGCATCTCCCGCTCCACGAGCCGGTGTTCACCGGGCGCCTCGACCACGACCGCCCGGCTGACCCCGGAGGCCTGCGGGCCGCTCACTTCGGGTCCCTCCGCTCCCAGCCCTCGGCCCACAGATCGAACCGGGCCCGCTGCTGGGGGAACTCGGCGGCGGCGTCCACGTCCAGCTCGACCCCGAGTCCCGGCGCGTGCGACACCTCGAAGCAGCCCGTCTCCGGATCGACCTGCGGCGCCCCGCGCACGACCTTCTTGATCTCGGCGTCCGCGAAGTCGTTGAAGTGCTCCAGGATCTTGAAGTCCGGTGTGCAGGCGGCCAGTTGCAGTGAGGCCGCGGTGAGCACCGAACCGCCCACGTTGTGCGGCGCCACCAGCATGTAGTGGGTCTCGGCGGTGGCGGCGAGCTTGCGGGTCTCCAGAATGCCGCCCATGTGTCCCAGGTCCGGCTGGATGATGTCGACCGCCTGCGACTCGAAGAGCTCCCGGAACTCGATCCGGTCGTGGATGCGCTCTCCGGTCGCGATCGGCAGGTCCACCTTGGCGGCGACCTTCTCCAGCGCCTTCAGGTTCTCCGGCGGCACCGGCTCCTCCAGCCACGCCGGCCGGAACGGCGCCAGCTCGCGCGCCAGTCGCACCGCCGTGGCGGGCGAGAACCGCCCGTGCATCTCCAGCATCAGCTCGGTGTCGGGCCCGATCGCGTCCCGGACCGCCTCGATCAGCGACACCGCGTACCGCGACTGCTCGGCGTCCAGCTCGAAGTGGCCGGTTCCGAACGGGTCGGACCCCGCGATGTGGTTGGCCTCGGCCTCGCGCAAGTACCCGACGAGCGCGTCGGTACGACCCAGCATCCGGGTCTCGCCGACCCCGGTCAGACCCTCGTCGGTGTGCACCTGGACGTAGGTGAGATTGCGCCAGGGTGTTGTGTGGTGATTCCCGTGATGCGCACGGTGCTGGCTCCCGGAGTTGTTCGATATTTCGTCACACGTTCGAAATGGTGGCGTGACCGTATTTGCGGGCCGCCATGGTGTCAATGGCCCGCACAACCATTGCCCGACGAACAGCCCCACCGCTAGCCTGCGTTCGCCATACCGATCGACGGTCGGAATATCGAACAAGAGGGGTGGGTGATGGTCATGGGACGCCTCGTTCCCGCGGTGGCCAGAGCATTCGACATTCTGGAGCTGTTCCTGCAGGGCGACGGAACGCTCTCCGCCCCCGAGATCACCCGCAGGCTCCAACTCCCGCGCACCACCACGCACGAGTTGCTCTCCACCCTCACCGCCCGCGCCTACCTGGTGCCCATACCGGAACAGCCGGGTCGTTACCGCCTCGGCGTGCGCACCTACCAGCTCGGCAGCCGCTACGCCGAGCAGCTCGACCTCGCCGCCGAAGGGCAGAACGTGGCCCGCGAGGTCGCCGAGACCTGCGACGAAACCGTCCATGTCGCGATCCTGGAGGACACGGACGTCATCTACATCGCCAAGGTCGACTCCACCCATGCCGTCCGCATGGTCTCGGCCGCGGGCCGCCGGCTGCCCGCCCACTGCACCGCCGTCGGCAAGATGCTGCTCGCCGCCCTCCCCGAGGACGAGCTCGACGCCCGCATCGAGGGCCGCGACCTGGTCGGCATGACCCCCGACAGCATCACCGAGCCGGACGCCCTGCGGGCCGCCCTCGCCGAGATCCGCGCGCGAGGGACCGCGAGCGAGCACCAAGAATCCAACCCCGATGTCAGCTGTGTCGCCGCCCCCGTGCGCGACCGCGCCGGCCGGGTCGTCGCCGCCCTGTCCATCTCCGCCCCCATGATCCGCTGGAGTGAGCAGCGCGAAGGTGAACTGGCCGAACTCGCCGCCAAGGGCGCCGCCGACCTCTCCCTGCGCCTCGGCCACCGGGGCGGACGGTGAAGACCGAGGTCGCGGTATGCGAGGACGCCGAACTCGGCGAGGGGCCCACATGGGACACCGCCGGCGAGCGGCTCCTCTGGGTCGACATCCTCGGCCGCCGCGTCCACACCTACGAGCCGGCGAGCGGCCGCCGCTCCGTGTTGGCCGTCGACCAGCACATCGGGGCGGTGAAACCGCGCGTCGGCGGCGGACTCGTCGCCAATCTCCGGGACGGCATCGGCCTCTACTCCGCCGACGGCGCCTTCTCCTGGCTCCGCCACGACCCCGTACCCGGACGGCGCGGCAACGACGCCGCCGTCGCCCCCGACGGCAGCCTGTGGGCCGGAACCATGCGCTACGACGAGGAGGCCGGCGGCGGCAACCTCGTCCGGACAGCCCCCGACGGCGCCACGACCACCCTCCTCGACAAGGTCACCATCAGCAACGGCGTCGGCTGGAGCCCCGACCACACCCTCACCTACTACATCGACACCCCCACCCGCCGCGTGGACATGCTGCGCGTCGAGGACGGACACGTGGTCGAGCGCCGGGAGTTCGCGACCGTCGAGGAGGGCGCGGGTTTCCCCGACGGACTCGCCGTGGACGCCGAAGACTGTGTCTGGGTCGCGCTCTGGGACGGCGGAGCCCTGCGCCGCTACACCCCGCGCGGCACGCTCGACCGGATCCTCCCGCTTCCCGTGGCCCGACCGACCGCCTGCGCGTTCGGTGGCCCCGGACTGCGCGATCTGTACGTCACCACGGCCCGCACGGGCCTGCGGGAGCCCGAGCCGGACGCCGGCTCGCTGCTCGTCCTGCCCGGCATCGGTGAAGGACTGCACGCCACCCCGTTCGCCGGCTGACCGGCAACCGCTCACCACCGGGCGGCACCGGCGGCCTCCCCGGGAACGACAAGCGGGGAGGGGCACCCGCCGGAGGACCCCTCCCCACGTCACTGTGCCGAGCGCGACGGTCGGTACGTCGCCGGCACGTTCACCGACCGTCAGTTCATGGTCGAACCGGTCCGCCCGGGCGTCCAGTCGCCCAGATACGCCGACGCGGTCGCCGACTCGGCCTGCACCGCCGTGAGCTGGGGCCGGTTCTCCGGGACGGTGATCGCCGCGCCGGGGCCCGTGTTGCGGTACTCGGCGAACCGCTGGGCCTGCCACGGATAGGCGTCGCGCATGTTCGCGTACGGAGCGACGGCGTCGACGCCCGGCCCCAGGACGCTGTCGCGGACCACGAGCGCGGGCCAGGCGGTGGGGTCCGAGCTCGGCACCCACGGGCGGGCCAGCTTGTAGTAGCCGTCAGGCGCCTCGGTCGTCACCCGGCAGCGGGTGGCCAGGAAACCGTACGGGTTGGCGCCGGCGGTGGACGGGGCGAAGACGAAGCCGTGCGGTGCGGAGGTCAGATCGCTGCGCAGCAGCGTACGGAAATGGCAGTGCTCGAACACCGCACGGGCGCGGCCGAAGACGAAGTCGACGTCACCCTCGACATAGCAATGGGCGAAGTACTGGCGGGCGACGGCGGCCAGGGACATCGAGTCGACGTACAGCGTGTCCTGGTGGCCGAGGAACCGGCAGTGCAGGAAGGACGACCGGTCGCCCTGCACCTTGATCGCCACCGCCTGGGTGCCGGGGTTCCCGGGGAGGTCGGTGCGGAGGAAATCGTTGGCGAAGGTGATCCAACGGGCGGCGAAGCCGTCCGCCTGGACGGTGGTCGTGGCCGAACCGGAGGTGCCGAACGTCGTGCCGTCGGGGCGAACCGTGCCTGCCGCGTTGTCGTACACGACGACCACGTCGCGGGGGTCCTCGCTCGCCCCGATCCACGTCATGCCGGTCGCGGCCGCGCCGACCGCGACCGTCTCGCGGTACGTGCCGGGGGCGATGACGACCGTCCGGCCGGAGCCGCTCGCCGCGGACACCGCGGCCTGGACGCTCGTGTGGTCGCCGAGCCCACCGGGGTGGACGTACAGGGTGCGCTCGGTCAGCCGCCGGGAGGGCGAGCCGAAGCGGCCGAACGGCCGCGCGGAACGGGCGGCGGCGGCCGTGGGGACGGCGGCGACGGCGAGGGAGAGCGCCGCCGCGGTGCCCGCGGTCAGCAGCGCACGACGACTGGGCGGAGGCATGGCAAAGAGCTCCTTCATCGAAGGGTGCGAAAAGAAGAGGGGGACGGAGCGGGAGGCGGGGCGGAGGCCGGACGGGTGGCCACGGTGGGCCGCCCCGCCTCCGGTCAGCAGATCCGGCCCGCGCCGGCGCGGTGGTCGACCAGGCCGGGCAGGGCCTGCGGGGCGTCGACCCGGCCGCGCAGCACCGGAGTCCAGCCGGCTCCGTCGCGCAGGATCTCGCCCGGGAACTCCGTGTTGTGGACCGCGAGCAGATCGACGGGCCGGCCGTTGACGAGGTTCCCCACCGTCGTGACCGGGGCGTCCTTCCACTTCTTCAGGATCGTCCCCACGCCGACGCCCGTGGGCACCGTGAACGCGTTCTTCTCGGCGACGAGTTGGGACTCCTGACCGACACCGAGGCTGTACGCGTAGCCGGAGGCCGGCACCACGAAGTGGTTGTTGTACACGTCGACCTTGCCGAAGCGGACCCGGGGCGCCCGCTCGATCACGTTCTTGAAGAGGTTGTGGTGCAGGGTGACCCGCAGCTTGTCGCGGTCGGTGGCGCCCGCGCTGTCGCTGTTGCCGATCATCAGCGTCTTGTCGTGGTCGGCGAAGACGTTCCAGGACGCGGTCACCAGATCCGCGCCGCGCACGATGTCCAGCTCGCCGTCGTGCTGCTGGTAGACCTCGCCGTAGTACCTCGGCAGCGAACTGTCCGGGTGCGCGCCGTCGGTGAACGTGTTGTGGTCGATCCAGACGTGCGTGGAGCCGTAGACGACCATGCTGTCGTACTCGGAGTTCCATGCACCGGTCGCACCGTCGGTGGGGTCCCACTGCGGGAAGCAGTCGAGCGGGCTCTCCAGCGTCAGGTTCCGGACCACGACGTTGTCGACGCCCTGGATCTGCAGGCTGCCGCCGACGATCCCGGCCTTCCTGCCGACCCCGACGACGGTCGTGTTGGCGGGGACGTACGCCTTGATCGCCTTGCCCTGGCTGGTCGCGGAGGCCGCCCGCAGATCCTCCTGCGGGCCGCTCACAGTCGTCTCGTACCCCCAGACCGCCGGGTCGTAGTCCGCGAGATAGCGGTCGAAGTCGTAGCCCGGTGCCTCGAAGGCCGAGCATCCCGCCGCCGTCGCGTTCAGCGTCCCCACGATCTTCACGATCCTCGGTGCGGTCCCCGGCACGGCGAGCGCGGCCCGGAACTGCTCCCAGGTCGTGACCGTGAAGACCCGCGAGGCGTCGGCCGCCGCGCCGCCGCTCGTCCCCGCGCCCTCCGACGCCCAGCCGTCCCCGGCCGGCAGGGTCTGACGGGCGGGATCGCTCGCCGCCCGCGCGACGCCGGTGGGACCGGTGATGCCCAGGACGAGGGCGGTCGCGCCCACCAGCCAGAGGCTCTTGTGTCGTCTCACGTTCAACTCTCCTCGGAATCGGGCCAGGTGACCCACTCGGTGGGGATCTCTTCGTCGATGCGGTGCGTGTCGCGCGGGGCGAGCACCCGGGTGTGCAGCAGCTCGGCCGCGACCAGCCGTGCCACGGCGATGGCCCCCGGCGGGTTGAAATGGGTGTTGTCCTGCTCGGCCGGCGTCCAGTTGAAGTACGTCTTGGTCGTCTCGGGGCCGAGCTTCTGCCACAGCGCCAGGGACAGCTCCTGGATGTCGAGGAGGTCGACTTCCTCGTCCCGGGCGACCTCCCGCATCGCGGCCGGGTAGTCCCCGAGCGTCCGCAGCGCCGTGCCGTCGGCGTCGAACCTGCGCCGTTCCACGGAGGTGGCGAGCACGGGCCGCGCACCGCGCTCCCGCGCCTGCGAGACATACCGGAGCAGGTTGTCCTGGTAGGTGCTCCAGGGCTCGGTGTAGCGGGTGGGGTCGGTGTCCTTCTGGTCGTTGTGGGCGAACTGGATCAGGAGGAGGTCGCCGGGCCGGATCACCTCGAGGATCGCGTCGAGCCGGCCCTCGTCGATGAAGCTCTTCGTGCTGCGGCCGTTGATGGCGTGGTTGGCGACCGTCACGTCCTTGTGCAGGAAGAAGGGGAGCGCCATGCCCCAGCCGGTCTCGGGTGCTGCGTCGGCGTACTTCTGGGCGGCCGTGGAGTCGCCGGCGATGAACAGGGTGCGCATACGGGGCTTTCCTCGGGAGGGGGCGGCGTGTGCGGTGGGTGCAAGGACCGGGGCGAGCACGAGACCCGCCCCGGCCGTGAGGATCCGCCGTCGGGCGACGGTCACTTGTTCTGCGACTTCCACTCGGCCTGTGCCGTGTTCAGCTGCTCGGCCAGGCCGTCCAGGAACTCCTTGGCGGAGGACTTTCCGAGCAGGACCTTCTGGAAGCCGGGCTCGTTGTCGGCCTTGGAGATGGTGTTCCAGTCGGGCAGGTAGTACGGCAGCTGGATGATCGTCGCCTTGCCGCTGAACAGCACCTCGGCGGCCAGCTTCGTCGGCTCGGCCTTCTGGATCCAGGCGTCCTTGGCGGCCTCGGTGTGGGCGGGGATCGCGCCGGCCGACTCGTTCCACTTGCTGTTGGAGGCGTGCGACGCGGCGAACTCGATGAACTTCCAGGCCGCCGCCTTGTTCTTGCTCGACGAGAACAGACCCAGACCGTCGACCGGGTTGGACACCATGACCCGGGCGCCGTCGTCGGTCGTCGGGTTCGGGATGCCGCGGAAC
Organism: Streptomyces sp. NPDC039609; assembly: GCF_055596705.1. Lineage (NCBI taxonomy): Bacteria > Bacillati > Actinomycetota > Actinomycetes > Kitasatosporales > Streptomycetaceae > Streptomyces > Streptomyces sp. NPDC039609. The sequence continues at coordinate 58,689 of NZ_JBVIUJ010000003.1, read as the reverse complement.
TTCTCGGTGCCCAGTGCCTTCACATGGTCCTGGTACGACCCCAGGTTGTGGTTGAGCATCCCGATCTCACCGCTGTCCCACTGGGCGACCATCTTGGTGAAGTCGTTGTTGACGTCCGCCGCCGGGGTGTTCTTCTTGAACAGCCCCACGTACTTCTCCAGGGCCGCCACGTTCTTCGGATCGTTGACGGTGGTCCTGTCGCCGTTCCAGAAGCTGGTGATTCCGCTCTGGCCGTACATGGCGTCCAGGGCCTGGGCGATGGAGCCCGCGCCGCCGCGGATCGTGTAGCCGAACTTGTTCTTGTCCTTGGCGGTCAGCTTGTCGGCCGCCGCGTAGAACTTCGACCAGGTGTCGGGTTCGTCGAGACCGGCGGCCTTGAACAGGTCGGTGCGGTAGTAGAGGACACCGTTGCTCGCCGAGGTCGGGACCGTGAAGAGCTTGTCCTGACCGCCCGCGGACTTCACGCTGTCGACCATGCCCGCGTTGAGCTTGCCGTTGAGCGAGCTGGACGCGATGCGCGCGTCCAGCTGCTCCAGCGCGTTCTGCGCGGCGATCCCGGCGAGCATCGCCGCACCGACACCACCGACGTCCGGCAGGCCGCCGCCCTGGATCGCGGTGTCGTACTTCGACTGGACCTCCTTGGAGGCGACCCCGACGTACTCGACGTCGATGTCGGGGTTCGCCTTCTCGAAGTCCGCGATGATCTCCTTCCAGACATCGGTGCGGACACCGCCGTTGTTGTCCCAGAAGGTGATCTTTCCCTTGCCCGATCCCTCGGTGCCCTTGTCTCCGGCCGCGCCGCTGCCGTCGTCACCGCAGGCGGTGGCGGTCAGGGCGAGGACGGTCGACAGGGCCAGGGCGCTGGCGGCTCTGCGCCGCCCGCCGCGGAAGATGGTCATCGTCGGCTCTCTTCTCTCGGATGTCGTGCGTTGCGGGTTCAGGAGGGGGTGATACGGAACGAGGTGAACGCGGCCGTGCCCGCCGGGCCCCCCGCGCCCGAAGGGGCGGCGGCGAACAGACCGAGCAGGGCGCCGACCCAGCGCCAGGGCGTGGCGGCGAAGACCTGCCCGCTCACCACGAAGCCGTCGGAGCCCTCGGCGCCGTCGTCGACGGAGTGTGAGAACCGGCAGCGGGCCCCCGACAGCAGGTCGATCCGCAGCCTCACGCGGCTGCCGGGGACCGGCAGGGACGGCGCCGCGTCCCGCTCACGGTCGGCGTTCAGAGGGGCGAAGCGGTGCACGAAACGGACCGTGCCGTCCGTCTCGCGGCGCAGCCCGATCCAGCTGTAGGCGTCGCCGAGCACCACCAGACCGGCCCGGGCGCCCGGCTCCTCGCTGTCGAGCCGCAGCTCGACCTCGACGCTGCCGGGGCGTGCGGGCAGCCGCTGCGTCAGGATGTGCGGCATCGTCCGGAGGTCGGCGATGCCCTCCGTACGGTCGCAGTTCAGCCGCAGTCCGTCGCCCCCGTGCTGGGTGGCCCAGCCGTCCCGGGGGTTGGCCGTCCACTGCCATTGGCGCCCGAACCGCCCGCCCGGGAAGTCGTCGTCGACCGCGGGCGCGGAGACCGGCTGAGGCGGCAGCGCCGGCTTGGTGTGGACGCGGACGGGAGCGCCCGCGTCCCCGAGCACCGGCCAGCCGTCCTCGTCCCAGCGCATCGGCTGGAGGTGGACGAGCCGGCCGTACGCCCCGCACTGCTGGAAGTGCACGAACCAGTCCTCGCCGCCCGGGGTACGTACCCAGCCGCCCTGATGCGGGCCGTTGACGTCGGTGTCGCCCTGCTCCAGGACGACCCGTTCCTCGTACGGTCCGAAGAAGTCACGCGACCGCAGCGCGCCCTGCCAACCGGTCGCCACACCGCCGGCCGGGGCGAGGATCCAGAACCAGCCGTCGTGGCGGTAGAGCTTGGGCCCTTCGAGGGTGAACCACCCAGGGATCGTGTCGGCGTCGACGATCGTCCTGCCCTCGTCGAGGAGACCGCCGCCGTCGGGGCTCATCCGGTGGCCGGTCAGCCGGTTGCTGATGCCCGAACGGGACTTCGCCCAGCCGTGCACGAGATAGGCCTCGCCGGTCTCCTCGTCCCACAGGGGGCACGGATCGATCAGGCCGCGACCCGCCTTGACGAGCTGCGGGATGCTCCACTCCCCGCGTACGGAAGGGGAGTTGGTCTGCCAGATGCCGTGGTCCGGGTCGCCCCAGAAGATCCAGAACCGGCCGTCGTGGTGGCGCAGCGAGGGCGCCCACACTCCGCCGTCATGCCGGGGCGAGGCGTACGCGGCCTCCGGCGGCAGCCGGTCAAGAGCATGTCCGACGAGCGTCCAGTTGACCAGGTCGCGGGAGTGCAGGAGCGGAAGGCCGGGGGACCGGCCGAAGCTGGAGGCGGTGAGGTAGTAGTCCTCGCCGACCCGCAGCACGTCCGGGTCGGACCAGTCCGCGGCCAGGATCGGATTGCGGTATGTCCCGTCGCCGAGGTCCCCGGTCGGCAGCGCGGTCGCGGTCACGCCGTCACCGCCTTGCGGACGAGGGCAGCGGCCGCGTCCCGGTCGAGCCGCCCGTCGGCCACGACCGTCACCACCCGCCGTACCACCGCCGCACCGTCCGCGACCGTCAGCCGGTCGGCGAAGGCGAGGGAGGAGCCCACACCCGGGTACTCGGCGGCGCGCACGAACCACGGGTCGCGCCGGGTCTCCTCCGTGGCTCCGGCGAAGATCAGCGTCCAGCCCTGCCCCGCGAGCGCGACCCAGTCGGCCGCCCGTCCGTGGACGGACCGCTCGCCCTCCGCGTCCGCGCCGAACACCTCGGGGGAGGCGCCCTCCAGAGGTGCTCGCCAGAAGAAGCCGCCGTAGGCGGCGCCGGGCCGCCCGTTGGTGGCGGGGCTGCCGATGGACAGCTCCTCGCCCGACACATTGGCGAGGGAGAAGGTGAAGTCGAGTGCCCACGCGGAGTCGGTGAGCGCCGTGGCCGAGACGGTCCGGTGCTCCCGCAGCAGGGTGCGCTCGCCGGCCACCCAGACCAGCTCCTCGACGAAGCCGTCCGGGTCGCGGAGTTTGAACCCCTCGTGCCGCTGGACGCCGTGGTTGTCGAGCGCGACCGGCCCCTGGTCGCGGACGAACGTGCGCCCGCCCCAGAAGTTGAACCCGGCGACATCGGGGACGGCGACCCCCGCCCCCAGGTGGTGCGGATGGTCGGCGGGCAACTGCTCGGTGACCTCGACACCCGCCAGGGTGGAGACAGGGTGCAGATAGGGACGGGGGGAGTGGTCGGCCGCCAGATCGGGGCGCAGGACGTAGCGGGCGACCGCACGGCCGGCGCAGCGCAGCACCATGGGTTGGTTCATCGGGCATCCGCCTTCGGGGTCAGGGACCAAGGGGGAGCGAGCTCGGAGTAGAGGCTGAGGGTGTCGGCGCTCGCCGCGACGAGCCCGTCGACACCGGAGACCACCCGGCGGGAGGCGCTCTCGCCCGGCTCGGTGCGCCAGCACTCGCCCGGCAGCTCCACGGGGTCCGGCGCGGTACGGATCGCCTCGACGACCCGCATGAACGCGCCGGTCTCCTCCGGCGGCACGCACAGCGCCTCGCCGTCGGTCAGATGGGCGACCAGGTTCTCCAGCAGGTCGGTGCGGCCGTACACGGTCTCCACCGGGCCGTGGCCACCACGCTGGAGCAGGACCCGGTCGTCCTTGTACCAGAGCGTGATTCGGCCCCGTGTGCCGTGGACGATCACATACGGCTCGGAGGCGGTCTCGGCGCAGAGCGTCGCCGCGACCGTGACCTGCGTGCCCTGCGCGGTGACGATCCGGACGCTGGAGGTGTCGTCGGACTCGATGGCGTTCGCGCGCAGCAGCTCCGTCTCGATGTGCTCGACGTCCTCCGCCCGGGTGCTGCCCGCGAGTGCGAGCGCGGTGGCGACGGCATGGGCGAGCGGGTTGGTGAGCGCCCCGTCGACCACGTCCACGCCGTCGAGGCGCCGGTGCCCCGCCCAGGGAGCGCGCCGGAAGTACGCCTCGTCCCGCACCCATGCCCCGGCTCCTCCGACGCCGAGGAGCTCACCGACAGCGCCCTCCTCGATGAGCCGGCGGATCGCGGGGACGGCGTGCGAGCCGAGCGACTGGAAGCCGATCTGGCACGCCACACCGGCCTTCGCGACCCCGTCCGCCATCCGGCGGAACTCCGCGTACGAAGGGGCCGGCGGCTTCTCCAGGAGCACATGGGCCCCGTGCCGGGCGGCGGTCAGCGCCAGGTCGGTGTGCGTCTGGATCGGCGTGCAGATGACAGCGATCCGTGCCCCGGTGGAGGCGAGCAGCGCGTCGAAGTCGGAGGACTGCTCCGGCGTACCGAAGCCGCCCAACTCCTCCGCGTCCAGGGGGCGCAGCTCGCAGACGCCCGCGAGGCGCACCAGGCCGAGCCGTTCGAGCCGGTTGATGTTGACCAGGTGCGAGCGGCCGTGACCGCGGGCCCCGGCGAGGACCACGGGCAGCGGGGTGCGTACCTCGCTCATCCCTTCACCGCCCCCGCGCTGAAGCCGGTGACCAGCCACTTCTGGATGAAGGCGAAGACGATGACGACCGGCACGGCCGCGATCACACCGCCGGCGGCGAGCGCTCCGAGGTCGACGCTGTCGGCGCCCATCAGCGTGTTGAGGCCGACCGGGATGGTCTGCTTGTCCTGGCTGCTGAGGAACATCAGCGCGAAGAGGAAGTGGTTCCAGGAGTGGACGAAGGCGAAGGAGCCGACGGCCACCAGACCCGGCCGCAGCAGCGGGAGCACGACGATACGAAAGGCCGTGAACCGGCTGCAGCCGTCGACCCAGGCCGCCTCCTCGAGCGAGTACGGCACGTTCTTGATGAATCCGCTGATCAGGATCATCGACAGGGGCAGCTGGAAGACCGTCTCCGCGATGATGACGCTGCCCAGCGAGTTGATCATCCGCAGATTCGCGAAGATCTGGAAGAGCGGCACGAGCAGCAGCGCACCCGGCACGAACTGGGAGCACAGAAGGGCCAGCATGAACCCCTTCTTGAGCCTGAAGTCGAAGCGGGCCAGGGCGTAGCCGCCGGCCAGCGCGACAACCGTGGTCGTGACCAGCGTGGCCAGGCCGATGAGCAGGCTGTTCTGGAAGAAGATCGCGAAGCTGCGCTCGTTCCACACCTTCTCGAAGTGCTCGGTCGTCATCGGCCAGGGCACGAGAGAGGTGGAGCCCGCCGGGCGGACGGCGAAGAGCAGGACCCAGTAGAAGGGGACGAGGGTGAAGAGCAGGTAGATGCCGAGCGGGAGATAGATCTGCCAGCGGGGGACCTCGTCCCAGGCGCGCCGCCGCCTGCGGCCCGCGGACGGGGGCGTGGCCGGCGGTGGTGGCGCCTGGGCCGCGGGGCCTGCGGCCGTGTCGGGGGTGGTGACCTCGACTGTCACTTGCTCTCGCCTCCGAACTTGCTCAGGCGCAGATAGACCATCGAGCAGAAGAGAAGGATCACGAACGCCACCGTCGTGAGGGCGGAGGCGTAACCGAAGTTGTGGGCGTCGACACTGGTGTTGGCGATGTACAGCGGCAGGGTGGTCGTCTCGCCCGCGGGACCGCCGCCCGTCAGGGTGTAGAGCAGGTCGACGTTGTTGAACTCCCACACCGCGCGCAGCAGCGTGGACAGGATGATGGCGTCCTTCAGGTGCGGCAGTGTGATGTGGAAGAACTGCCGCAGCCGGCCCGCTCCGTCGACCTCGGCCGCCTCGTACAGGTCCTTCGGTACGGACTGGAGGTCGGCGAGGATGAGGATCGCGAAGAAGGGGACACCGCGCCACAGGTCGGCGACGACCACCGCCGGGAAGACCGTTGCCGTGTCCGAAAGCCAGGACGTGCCGTACTCGCCGATCCCCATGTCCGCGAGGTAACGGGTGATGCCCGTCTGGGAGTTGTAGAGCAGCACCCAGATCGCCGAGGTCAGCACCCCGGAGACCGCCCACGGGGAGAAGACCAGGGCCCGGCCCACCGCGCGGCCCACGAAGGTCTGGTTGACGATCAGGGCGAGCGCCAGCCCGAACAGCAGCTGGAGGGTCACCTCGACGGCCACCCACTTCAGCGAGAAGGTCAGCGTCCCCCAGAAGTGCGGGTCCTCGGTGAAGATGCGCGTGAAGTTGTCGAAGCCCGCGTAGCCGTTCCGCCAGGGCTTGGTGGGGTTGTAGTGCTGGAGGCTGTAGTAGAAGACGCTGAGCACCGGGTAGGCGATGAAGCCCAGCATCAGCAGCCCCGCGGGGGCGATCAGGAGATACGGCAGCCGGCGTGGCGTCGCTCCCGTGCGGCGTCGCCCAGGTGCCTTGGCGGCCTTGGGTGGTGAGGTCACAGCTGAGGCCATGACGGCGGCTCCGATCTTGGCGTGAAGCGCTTCGCAGACAGTGTTCGAAATACCGAACCCATACGGACGGGGAGTTGCGGTCGGCCCGCCGGGATCAGCCGGCGTAGGGGTCCGGGGTCGTCCCCGGCCTGGCCAGGAACTCGAAGTCGCAGCCCGTGTCGGCCTGGGAGATCTGCTCCATGTAGAGCGCGCCGTAGCCGCGCTCGTACCGTGCGGGTGGAGGCGTCCACGCCCGCCTGCGCTGCTCCAGCTCCTCGTCCGAGACCTCCAGGCGAAGCGTCCTCGCCTCGACGTCGAGCGTGATGACGTCCCCCGTACGCACCAGCGCGAGCGGCCCGCCCACATGCGACTCGGGTGCGACGTGCAACACGCACGTGCCGTAACTCGTGCCGCTCATCCGGGCGTCGGAGATCCGCACCATGTCCCGTACTCCCTGCTCCAGGAGGTGGCGGGGGATCGGCAGCATCCCGTACTCCGGCATCCCCGGACCGCCCTTCGGGCCCGCACCGCGCAGCACCAGCACATGGTCGGCGGTGATGCCGAGCGCCGGGTCGTCGATGGTTCGCTGCATCGTGCGGTAGTCGTCGAAGACCACCGCAGGACCCGTGTGCTTGAGCAGGTGGGGCTCGGCGGCGATGTGCTTGATGACCGCGCCGTCCGGGCACAGGTTGCCGCGCAGCACCGCGACCCCGCCCTCGGCCGCGAGCGGCCGTTCCCGTACCCGGATCACCTCGTCGTTGTGAACGAGGGCGCCGGCGAGCTGCTCCCGCAGCGTGGCGTGCGAGACCGTCGGCCGGTCGAGATGGAGCAGATCCGTCAGACGGGAGAGGAAGGCGGGCATCCCGCCGGCGAAGTGGAAGTCCTCCATCAGGTACTGCCCGCCGGGCCGTAGGTTGGCGAGCACCGGCACGGTCCTGGCGATCCGGTCGAAGTCGTCCAGGGTGAGCTTCACCCCCGAGCGCCCGGCCATCGCGATCAGGTGGATGACCGCGTTCGTCGAACCACCGAGGGCCAGGACGGCCGCGACCGCGTCCTCGTACGCCTCGCGGGTCAGGATCCGCGACAACCGCAGGTCCTGCCGTACGAGTTCCACGGTCCGCATCCCGGAGGCGGCCGCCATCCGGTCGTGGCCCGAGTCGACCGCCGGGATCGAGGACGCCCCCGGCACCGTCACACCGAGCGTCTCGGCCGCGGCCGTCAGCGTGGACGCGGTCCCCATCGTCATGCAGTGACCCGGGGAGCGGGCGAGACCGCTCTCCAGCTCGGCCATCTCGCAGTCGCCGATCAGACCCGCCCGCTTGTCGTCCCAGTACTTCCACATGTCCGTGCCGGAGCCGAGGGTCTCCCCCCGCCAGTGGCCCGGCAGCATCGGCCCGGCGGGCAGGAAGACGGTGGGCAGGTCCACGCTGGCCGCCCCCATGAGCAGCGCCGGTGTGGACTTGTCGCACCCGCCCATCAGTACGGCACCGTCCACCGGGTAGGAGCGCAGCAACTCCTCGGTCTCCAGGGCGAGGAGGTTGCGGTAGAGCATCGGGGTCGGCTTCTGGAAGGTCTCCGAGAGCGTGGAGACCGGGAACTCGAGCGGGAAGCCGCCGGCCTGCCACACCCCCCGCTTCACGGCCTGCGCGCGGTCGCGCAGATGGACGTGGCAGGGGTTGATGTCCGACCAGGTGTTGAGAATCGCGATGACCGGCTTGCCGAGGTGCTCCTCGGGGAGATAGCCGAGCTGACGGGTGCGGGCGCGGTGGCTGAACGAGCGCAGACCGTCCGTGCCGTACCACTGATGGCTGCGCAGCTCCTCGGGCGAACGGCTCATGCCGGCCACCCGGCGGCTATGGAGGCGACCTCGGCCCGCTCGGACTCGGGCAGTTCACGGGAGGGCGGACGGACATCACGTCGGCACAGTCCGAGGGCGGCGAGCGCCTCCTTGACGACCGTGACGTTGTCGGCGCTGGAGTGGGCGGCCCGCAGCTCCTCGAAGCGGCGGATCTGCTCCCACACCTTCATCGCGGCCGGGTAGTCACCCGCCCGCAGCGCCGTGAGCATCTCCAGGGACACGGAGGGAGCGACATTGACCAGGCCCGAGGTGAAACCCGTCGCGCCGCTCGCGAAGTAGGACGGTGCGTACGGCTCGGCGAGACCCGCGACCCAGACGAAGCGGTCGAGGCCCGCGTCCCGGGAGAAGGCCGCGAAGCGGGAGGCGTCCGGGACGGCGTACTTCACCCCGATGACGTTCGGGCAGGAGGCGCCGAGCTCGGCCAGACGCGCCCCGCTCAGCTGGGCGTTGCGGATGTAGGGGACGATGCCGAGCTCGGGTACGGCGTCGGCGATGGCCCGGTGGTAGTCGACCCAGCCGCTCTCGGAGACGTACGGATGCACGGGCTGATGGACCATCAGCATCGCGGCCCCCGCGTCACGGGCGTGCCGGGCGGCCTCGATCGCGGTGGGAATGTCGTGTCCGACGCCCACCAGCACCGTGGCACGGTCGCCCGCCTCCTGAACGGTCAACTCCGTGACCAGACGCCGCTCTTCGGGAGTGAGGGCATAGAACTCGCCGGTGTTGCCGTTCGGCGTGAGCGTCCGTACGCCGCCGTCGAGCAGCCGGCGCAGCAGCGTGCGATGCGCGGCAGTGTCGAGGGAACCGTCCTCGGCGAAGGGGGTCACGGGGATGGCCACGACATCGGCCAACGCGGCCTTCATGGACTCGAAGGCCATGGTCACTCACTCTCCTGCGGGAAGGCGCGTTCGACGAACGAGGCGATGTGGTCATGGACGGCCCGGCCGGCGCCGTCGACGTCTCCGGCGACGGACAGGCGCAGGATCTCCTCGTGCTCGGCGGCCTCCCGCTCCCAGGAGGGAACGGCGGCCCACGCCACGGTGGAGACCAGAGCGGCCTGGTCGCGGACCTCGTCGAGCATCCGGCCGAGCAGCGGATTGCCGCACGGGACGTAGAGCGCCCGGTGGAAGTCCCGGTTGGCCAGGGACCGTTCGGCCGGATCGTTGGCCACGGAAGCGCGGTGCAGAGCCTCCCGTGCCGTGTCGAGCGGGGCCGCGGAGGCGACGGTGCGCCGTACCGCCTCCGGCTCCAGAAGCAGCCGCACGTCGTATACGGCACGCGCCATGTCCGCGTCGACCATGCGGACGGTCGCGCCCTTGTACTGACTCATCACCACGAGTCCGCTGCCCGCGAGGGTCTTCAGCGCCTCGCGCACCGGGGTCTTCGACACCCCGAAACGAGCGGCGAGTTCGGTCTCCACCAAAGCCTGGCCCGGTCTCAGCCCTCCGGTCAGGATGTCGTGCTTGATCGCCTCCAGGACGTACTGGGTGCGGGAGGGTATCGGGCTCGGGGCGAAGGCCATGGGCGCTCTCAGATCTCGTGTATCGCGTCTCATATATGACGTACGAAGTGCGGTGCGCATGAAGCTAGGGCTACCGCCGTGTGTCGTCAATGGGTTGCGCGATACTTTCGGAAAGCGCTTTCTGGAACCGCCGTCCGAACCCTCGAACCGTCAGGGGTCCCTGGTTCGAGGCTTGATGGCCTCGTCGCTCAGGATGATGCGGGAGCGGCCGCCGGGACGACCGCGACCGGGCAATGGGCGTGGTGCAGGACCGCGTGCGCGACCGATCCCATGAGCAGCGTCTGGACCCGGTGTCTGTGGTGGCGGCCCACGACCACGAGCCCCGCCTTCCGTGATCCCTCGACGAGCCGGCCCGCCGCGTCCGACGGGACGACGACGGGAACGACCTCGACGTCCGGGTACTGCTCGGTGAAGGGGCGTAGCCGCTTCTCCTGATTCCGCGAGGTCTCCTCGACGAGCTCGGGTGTCTCGTCCACGGGGATGGGTGGCGGCATTTGAAGTGCCGGAGCCGGCGGGCCGACCAGCATGATCGGCGAAGGTGGGAGCCGATAGGCCGTCACCGCCTCCAGCGCCACGCCCCGTTGCCGGGCCGCGTGGAAGGCGAAGTCGAGGACCTCGTCGGCGGTTTCCTCCGGGTGGAGTCCGAGCAGGATCCTGCCCGCCTCCGTGCCGCTCTCCAGCGAGGCGTCCCGCGCCTCGTGCGGCACGACGACGACCGGGCAGGGTGCGTGTGAGGCGAGGGCCCGGCTGGAGGAGCCCAGGAGCAGCGTCGCGAAGCCGCCGCGGCCGCGGGAGCCGGTCACCAGGAGGCGCGCGGTTCGGGCCTCCGTCAGCAGGGCGTCCGGCACGGAGCCGTCGAGCGACTCGTACCGTACGGGCACGCTGGTGCCTCGCTCCTCGATCCACTGGCGGACGCCGTCGATGACGCTGTCGGGGATCTCGGTGGTCTCGCCGAGCGAGGCGATGCGCGCGGCCCCGAGCTGAAGCGCCTCGGAGCGCACATGGGCCACCACGAGCGGGGCGTCGAGCTCGTGTGCGGTGCTCAGTGCCCACTCCAGGGCACGGTGACTGTGCTCGGACCCGTCCACACCGACGACAACGGACTTTGCGCTCATAACTGGATTATTACCACCCGCCGGTGGCGTCACGCCGGGAGGCTGCGAGGTACGCGAGCCGGATGTCGCGGGGGAGGGGGATCGGATGGCGCCTCGGTGTCACCAGGTCGGCGCGCCCAGGTCGTAGCGCTCCTTGACCAGCTCCAGATGGATCCAGCTCTCCACCGCCCGCACCCCCGGCTCGGCGCGGATCGCGTCGAGGGTCGCCCGCACCGCTCCCAGGGACTCCGCCGTGACCGTGCCCACCAGTTCGGCCCGCCCGAGGCAGGCCGACAGGAACGTCACGCGCTCCCACCCGGCAAGGGCTCGTGCCACGGGCTCCCGCGCCCCCTCGATCCGGACGGCGAACCCGCACAGGTACCCGAGGCCCAGCAGTTCGGGGCGGACGAGCGCGAGGACCTTCACCACGCCTCCGTCCAGGAGGCGCAGCGTACGGGCGCGGGTGGCGCCGGGGGAGAGGCCGACGCGCTCGGCGAGTTCGGCGAAAGGCAGGCGGCCGTCCTGTTCGAGGGCGTCGAGGATCCGCAGGTCGGTGTCGTCGGGGGCGGCGGCCGTCGGCTCGTCCGCCAGCAGGTACGGGTCCTTGAGGTGGCGGGTGCCGATCAGGGCGTCGACCACCGCGACACCGGGTGTCGACCGCACGCGCTCGATGGTCCGTTCGAGGGCGTCGAAGCCCTCGGTGCGCAGCTCGGTCATGATGGCGCGCGGTCCGGCCGTCAGGCTGACGAACGGTGCCTCCGGCAGGGCGGCGATCGCGCGGCCCACCGGCTCCGCGGCCCCGTGCACGTCGATCGAGAGGTGGGCGGACGCGGTCAGTCCGCGGACCGAGGGGTGGACGACCGCGACGACCCGGACCGCGCCCGACTCCAGCAGCCGCTGGACCCGCGCGCGGGTGGCGGGCCGGGACAGGCCGACGCGCTGGGCGAGCGTCTCGTAGGCGAGGCGCCCGTCGTCCTGGAGGGCGCGGACGACGGCCAGGTCGATGGGGTCCAGATCCACCCGGTGATCTCCTCGGCTCGATGGCCCGGGGCGGCGTTCGGGCCCGGGTCCGCAGTCATTCTCGGGTACCGGGGCGCGGCTGGGCCGCGTTCGTGACATGCGTCACGGGGCATCCGGTGCATCTGCCAGTGGACAGCTTCCTCGGAGGAATCGTAAGTTCTAGCCGTCGTCAACAGACGAATCAGCCGCGCGAACGAGAAGGGGGCGGTGTGAACCAGCCCGTCGCCGTTTTCACCGACACCGATGACCTCGACCCCGCACCGGGCGTCCGTCTGCTGGAGGAGGCAGGCTTCGAGGTGCGCGTCGCCGGCACGCGGGACACCGACGCCATCGCCGAGATCGCCACGGACGCCGTCGCCCTGATCGTCGGCTACGCGCGGATCGACGCGGCCTTGCTCGACCGGCTGCCCGGACTGCGAATCCTCGCCACCATGTCCGCCGGGTACGACATGGTCGACACGACCGAGGCCCGACGCCGGGGACTGTGGGTGGCCAACCTCCCCGACGCCGCGACCGAGGACGTCGCCGTCCATGCGCTCGCCTCCACGCTCTCGCTCGTACGCCGCCTCCCGCAGGCCGACGCCGTCGTCCGCTCCGGCGGCTGGAACGCCGAGTTCGCCGGGCAGCGCCGGCTGCCGCGCCGCGCGAGCGAACTGACCCTGGGCCTTGTCGGTCTCGGCCGGATCGCCCGTTCCTTCGCGGCGATCGCCGCCCCCGTCTTCGGGCGGGTCGCGGCGTACGACCCGCACACCGCCCCGGCCCACTGGCCGGCCGGCATCGCACGGTACGACGACCTCGGCGCCCTCGCCGCCGCGAGCGACGTCCTCTCCCTGCACGTCCCCCTCACCCCGGCCACCCGCGGCCTCGTCGACGGAGCGCTGCTCGGGCGACTGCGCCCCGGCGGCTTCCTCGTCAACGTCGCACGCGGTGAACTCGTCGACCCGGAAGCCCTGCTGACGACCCTCGACACCGGCCGGCTGGCGGGCGCCGCCCTCGACGTCTATCCCGTGGAACCGCCCCCGGCCGACGATCCGCTGCGCACCCACCCGCGCATCCAGCTCTCCCCCCACAGCGCGTTCCTGTCCGACACCTCGCGCCGCGCCTATGTGTGCGGACCCGCCGAGAACGTCCTCGCCTGGCACCGCACCGGCCGCCCCCTGACCCCCGTCGTGGACCCGACCGCCGCACCCGTCGCGCCCGCGCCCGTCGTGGACCCGACCGCGACCGCCCCGGGCGTCGACCCGACCGTCCCCGCCCCGGTCGTCGACCCGACCGCCCCCGCCCCCGAAGGAGCCGCCGCATGACCACCGCAACGCCGACGAGGACCGCCGAGGAGCTCCGGCTGCGCCGCGAACTCGCCGCCGTCTACCGGCTCGTGGCCCACTTCCGGATGACCGACCTGATCTTCACCCACATCTCCCTCCGGCTGCCCGGACCCGAGCACCACTTCCTCATCAACCCCTACGGGCTGCTCTTCGAGGAGATCACCGCCTCCAACCTGGTCAAGATCGACCTGGCCGGGAACCCCGTCGAACCGACCCCGTACCCCGTGAACCCGGCCGGCTTCGTCATCCACAGCGCCATCCACGCCGCCCGCGTCGACGCGCACTGCGTCCTGCACACCCACACCAAGGCCGGCTGCGCCGTCGCCGCGCAGGAGCACGGGCTGCTCCCGCTCAACCAGATGTCGATGGAGTTCCACAACCGCGTCGGCTACCACGACTACGAGGGCATCGCCCTCAACCTCGACGAGCAGCGACGCATCGTCGCCGACATAGGCCCCCACCCGGCACTGATCCTCCGCAACCACGGCCTGCTGACCGTCGGCGAGACCGCCGCCCAGGCCTTCCTCCGCATGTACTACCTGGAGAGGGCCTGCGAGATCCAGGTCACCGCCCAGGCCGGCGGCGGCCCCCTGGTGACACCTCCCGCCGAAGTCTGCGAGTACACGGCCCGACAACTCACGGGCGAGGCCACGGCCGACTTCCAGGACGACGACGCGTACGAACTGGCATGGGCGGCCATGCTCCGCCTCCTGGACCGGACCTGCCCGGACTACCAGGACTGAAGGTGCCGAGGGGCTCTCCGACGGTCCGTTCGCCGATGAGAGGATGACGAGGACCGCAACAGTAGGAAGGGGGAGGAGCATGGCTCTGCTCATCCTGTCCGGCGTCCTCGTGCTCGCCGTCGGAGGGTGCGTCTGTGTCGTGTGGGCGGCGCGCGGCGGCCCGCGCTGGGTGCGCGGTGTGGCCACCGTGACCCTGGCGGCCGGCCAACTGGTACGCCGCTCGGGCCGCACGAACGGCAACTCGAGCCTCGACCGCGGCGGCGACGCCGGCGAGTGACCGGTGCGCGGTCCTGAGACCGTGAGGCTCACCTGCGCGGCCTCCCGGTCGCGCTTCTCCGATCACATCCGTACCTCGGGTCCGGCCATACTGGTCCGCGGCGGGACCTGAGAGGCGGAACCATGAGTCAACAACAGGCGCAGTACGACGTCTTGGTGTTCGGTGGCAGCGGCGTGGACACCGTGATCCGGGTCGACGCCCTGCCCGTCCCGCTCGCCGACTCGGTCCAGGTCGGTCCGATCGAGGAATGGGCCGGGCACACCGGGGGAAACGTGGCCCTCGGCACCCGCGCCCTCGGCCTCGAGGTCGCCTTGCTCGACTGCATCGGCGACGACGGCATCGGGGCACTCGTCCGTGCGCGCATGGCCGAGGGGGACGTCGAGTTCGCCCCCGTGATCTCGCCCGCCGGCACACGCCGCGCGGTCAACCTCGTGGACGCGACAGGGCGCCGGATGTCCTTCTACGACGCCAGGGACCCCGCCGACCTGCGGATGCCCCGGGAGTTCTACCTGCCCCGGCTGCGGCGCACCCGCCACGCGCACCTGTCCATCATGAACTTCACGCGCTTCCTCTACGACGACATCGAGGCTCTGGGCGTACCCGTCTCCACCGATGTCCACGACTGGGACGGGCTCGCCGAGCACCACCGGGAGTTCGCTCTCCGCTCCGATCTCGTCTTCTTCAGCGCCGAGGGGCCGGGCGAGCGAACCCCGGACCTGATGGGGGAGATCCTGCGCGAGGGCCGCGCGCAGACCGTGGTCGCCACGGCGGGCGCCGACGGCTCGTACGTCCTCACCCGGGACGGCGGCCCCACCCCGCGCCACATCCCGGCCGTCGCCCCGCCCACACCCGTCGTCGACTCCAACGGCGCGGGTGACGCCTTCGTCAGCGGCTTCCTCTACGGCAAGCTCGCCGGCCGGGACGTGCTGGACTGCGCCCGACTCGGCGCGGTGGCCGGCGCCTACGCCTGTACGGCCCCGGGTTCGACCGCCCTCATCACCTCCGACGCACTCCTGGCGGCCTCGCGGGGCTGACCCCCGCCCGGTGGACGGGACGGCGGCCCTGCGCCCGTCCCGTCCACCGGGATCACGCCATCCGTTCGTCGTCGTGGGAAACGACTTTCGATGACTGCGGCGGCCTCGGACCGGGCGCGATCATCGTCGTGAAGTCAACGACGAACGTGGAGTGCACCGTGGGTCTCGAGCAGTCGCAGCACCGCTTCCACATCCGCCAGAAGCTCACGCCGATGGCCAATCGATATGTGGTGCACGCAGCAGGACCCGACGGCGCCGACGGGGAGGTCGTCGCGTTCGCCCACCAGAAGAGGATGGCCCTCAAGGAGCAGATCACCTTCTACACGGACGAGTCCCAGCGGCAGGTCCTCTTCACCTTCCAGGCCCGGCAGATCGTGGATCTCGGCGCGACCTACGACATACGCGCTGCCTCGGGCAGCCCCGTCGGCACGCTCCGCAAGAACTTCGCCGCCTCCCTGCTGCGCAGCACCTGGCACATGAACCAGGAGGGGGCCGGTGCCGAGACCACCGGTGTGGAGCGCAACATGACCGTGGCCGTCGTCCGCAGGGTCTGGGACCTGATCCCGTTCGTCGACGTGCTGCCGTTCGCCTGGCCGTACCACTTCGACTTCGCGGTCGACGGCCGTTCGGTCATGTCGGTGAACAAGCAGTTCGGCCTGCGGGACCGCTACGTGCTGGAGATCGGCGACGCGCACCTCGAT
Source organism: Streptomyces sp. NPDC039609 (assembly GCF_055596705.1). NCBI lineage: Bacteria > Bacillati > Actinomycetota > Actinomycetes > Kitasatosporales > Streptomycetaceae > Streptomyces > Streptomyces sp. NPDC039609. The sequence goes on along the minus strand of NZ_JBVIUJ010000003.1, from coordinate 42,797 downwards.
CGCCGCCTGGCGATAGCGCAGGCCGTCGCCCTGGACGCCCTGCAGTCCCGCTGACGCCGGTTCCCGGCCGCCGGGGGGCGGCCGGGAACCGGGACACTCGGAGCAAGTGGGCGCGTCTACCGGAGGGACGCCTGGTGCATGGCGTCCGGACCGATCGGCAGGCCGGGCAGGGTTTCGGCACGCTGAGGCGCCACACCAGGGGCGGACGCGGGAGCATCACCGCGGGCGGGCGCGGGCGCGCCGGACAGGGCCCCGTCGACGTGGGCGCGCAGCGCGTCGGTGACGGGGTCCGGCAGCGGGCGGCCCTGCTCGTCGAAGCGCTGGTACTTCATGAGGTTGTAGCCGATGGCGACCTGGCGACGGCCGTCCTCGGTGGACAGGGCCCATGTACCGGCGCCGAAGACGCCTCCGTCATGCCCCCAGTACCAGCCGCCGCTGGGCATCTTGAGGGTGTAGATCCCCAGGCCGTAGCCCATCCTCAACTCCTCGCCCGGCTCCGTCTCGTACGCGGGGACGGTCGTCTTCATCGCGCGCAGCTCGGCCGCACCGAGCAGCCGCCCCTTCAGCAGCGCGCGGTAGAAGTCGTTGAGGTCGCCCGTCGTCGAGACGAGGGCGCCGGCCGTCCCGGCCCACGACATGTCGTAGTCGCTGTAGTCGCGGGGCGGGTCGATCAGACCGAAGAACGACTCGTACATCCTGGCGTGCGGTCCCTGGATGGACGCGGTACGCGGGAAATAGGTGTGGCGCAGGCCGGCCTTGCGGATGACGTTCCGGGTGATGTACGTCTCGGCCTTCTGACCGGTGACCCGCTCCAGGATCATCCCGGCGAGGATGTAGTTGGTGTTGGAGTACGAGTGCTTCCCGGGCTGCGCGACGGGCGGGGCCGCGAGTCCCAGGCGGGCGAGTTCCTCGGGGGCGATGTGCCGCAGCCGGTTCTCGTCGAGGGTCTTGCCGGGGTTCTCGAGGATGCCGGGGAAGGCGGGCAGGACGTAGTCGGCGATGCCGCTGGTGTGGTTGAGCAGCATCCGCACGGTCACCTGCCGGCCTCGCTCGCCGGGCACGACGTCCGGAAGGTAGCGGCCGACGGGAGCGTCCAGGTCGATGCGTCCGGCCCCGACCTGCTGGAGGACGGCGACGGCCGTGAAGGTCTTGGTGATGCTGCCGACCCGGTGCTCGAGGTCCGGCCGGGCGGGCCGACGGGTGTCGACGTCGGCGAAACCGGTGGCGCCCCGCCACTGCGCGGAACCGTCGCGGACCGCCGAATAGGCGCCGTACATCCCCGCCTTGTGGAAGGCGTCGAGCGAGCCGCGCAGCGCCGCGCGGTCGAGACCGTGGCCGGGGAGGGCCGCCGCGACGGGGGACGCGGCCGTGGCGGAGCCGGGCTCGGCGGTGACGGCCTGTGCCGGTAACGCCGAGGCGGAGAGTGCTATCAGGGTGGCCGCGGCGACGGACGACAGTCGGGCCCTGCGGGACGAAGACATGGGTGGATCCTGCTTCCCTCGTTCGAATGCGGTGGATTCATCCTCGGCCCGCGCGCTCGGCCCGACCTCCACCCCCGGGAGGATCTTGTGCACAGGGACCCTGTGACATTTGTCAGGAGTCCCGCTCACAGCCGGTGGATGGCACACTGACCGCTGATCGTCCCGAGGAGCCCCACGTGCCCATCATCCGCAACCTCCGGCGCACCGTCCGCCGCGCCTACCGCCGCACCGTCGACCTCAGCCACCCGGCGCGCTCGCCGCTGGGGACCGCGGTCGTCAACTGTGTGGTCTACGAGGACGGGGCGCGGCAGCGGGGGCCCTGCCCCGCGGAGGAGGCGGTCCGACGGGTACGCAAGTCCGGCGACGGGTTCGTATGGATCGGGCTGCACGAGCCGTCCGTCGAGGAGTTCGCCGGACTCGCCGAGCTCTTCGGGCTGCATCCGCTGGCCGTCGAGGACGCCGTACACGCCCATCAGCGGCCGAAGGTGGAGCGGTACGACCAGACGCTCTTCGCCGTTTTCAAGACGGTCCGCTACGTCGAGCACGAGGAGCTCACCGCGACCAGCGAGGTCGTCGACACGGGCGAGCTCATGGTCTTCACGGGTTCCGACTTCGTCATCACCGTCAGGCACGGCAGGCACGGCTCGCTCGGGCCGCTGCGCGAAGCGCTGGAGGCGGAGCCCGAGCAGCTGGCCAAGGGTCCCGCGGCCGTCCTGCACGCCATCGCCGACCACGTGGTGGACGACTACCTCGCGGTCGCCGACGCCGTGCAGAACGACATCGACGCGGTCGAGACGGCAGTCTTCAGCGAGCAGTCCTCCCGCGGCGACGCCGGTCGCGTCTACCAGCTGAAGCGGGAACTGCTCGAACTCAAGCGGGCGGTGACCCCTCTCGACCGCCCGCTGCAGGCCCTCGCCGCGCAGCCGCTGGCGCTCGTGGGCCCGGACATACAGCCGTACTTCCGCGACGTCGCCGACCACCTCTCCCGGGTCACGGAACAGATCACGTCCTTCGACGCCCTGCTCGACTCGATCCTCCAGGCGCATCTGGCGCAGGTGACCGTCGCCCAGAACGAGGACATGCGCAAGATCACGGCATGGGCGGCGATCATCGCCGTCCCGACGATGGTCTGCGGGGTGTACGGGATGAACTTCGAGCACATGCCGGAACTCCGCTGGACCTACGGCTACCCGATCGTCGTCGCCGCGATGGCCACCGCCTGCGTCCTCCTTCACCGAAGCTTCCGCCGCAACGGCTGGCTCTGACCCACCGCGCCGGCGCCGGCCGAAACCGAGTGGACCGGCCGTGCCCGTGCCGGGCGTGAGCGTGACCGCGGCCCGTCGGACCGGCGCCGTGGCCTCAGCCCTGAGTCCGCAGAGCCGAGGTGTGCTCCCGGACCTGTTCGGGGGTGAGATAGGCGTCGGTGTACTCGAAGTCGGCCAGCGTCCCGGACCGGGACGCCAGGAACCCCGTACGCACGAAGTCGTCGCCGGCCACGGCGTTGAGCAGCCAGTTCGTCATCACACGCGTCTTGGCCACCTGGGTTCGCAGCGCCGCCCAGTGGTACGCGCGGGCGACCGCCTGGGCGGGCGTCCCGTGCAGCTCCACGCCGAGCGGCTTCGAGACGGCGTCCCGCCCGCCCAGATCCACGACCAGACCGAGGTCCCGATGGAAGTAGGGGTACGTCTGCTCGCCCCGGAGGGTCGCCACGATGTTGTCGGCGACCTGCTTGCCCTGACGGTGGGCGTGCTGCGCGGTCGGCGGGCAGATCGCCCCCTCCTCGTTCTTGGCCAGGTCCGGTACGGCCGCGGCGTCGCCCAGGGCGTGCACCCCGTCCAGGCCGGGCACGACCATGTCGGGCGTCACCACGAGGCGACCCCGCAGCGTCTCCGCGCCCAGCGTGCCGATCAGCGGGCTGGCGGCCACCCCGGCCGTCCAGATCAGGGTCCGGCTCGGCAGCACCCGCCCGTCGGTGAGCGTCACCGCATCGTCGTCGACGGAGGCGACCGAGACGCCGAGCGAGACCTCGATCCCGCGTCGGCGCAGGATCTCCATGGCCGCGCCCCCGAGCCTGTCGCCGAGTTCCGGCATGAGCTTGGGGGCGAGGTCCACCAAATGCCATCTGATCTGCTTCGGATCCAGGCGCGGATACCGCTTGACCGCGTTGTGCGTGAGCCGCTGCAGACACGCGGCCGTCTCCGTCCCCGCGTATCCGCCGCCCACCACCACGAACCGCAGCCGCGCCGCGCGCTCGGCCTCGTCCTGGCCCGCATCGGCGAGATCGAGCTGGGCGATCACATGGTCGCGGATGTACACCGCCTCGGCGAGCGTCTTCATCCCCCGCGCGTGCTCGCTCAGACCGGGGATGTCGAAGGTCCGCGTCACACTGCCGGGCGCCAGCACCAGATGGTCGTACGTCTCGTTCACGAGCTCACCCGTGATCGTCCGGACGACACACACCTTCGCGGCCGTGTCCACGCCGACCGCGCCGCCCGGAATGATCCGGGTCCGGTGCCGCTCGCTCCGCCGCAGTGACAGCGCGACCGACTGCGGTGTCAGCACCCCCGCCGCCACCTGGGGGAGCAGGGGCAGATACAGCTGGTACGAGAACGGCGTGAGCAGCGAGATGTGCGCCTCCCTCGCGGTCAGCCGCCGCTCGAGTCGACGCACGCAGGCGACCCCGGCGAAGCCGGCGCCCACCACGAGGATCTTCGGTCGAGTCACGTGCCCGCCTTCCGGGTCGTCGGTCCTTGACTGCTGACTAACCTCTCCGGCGGGGCGGGAACCCGGCCCGTCCGCCGAAGGGGTGACGGCCGCGCAGTGCCCGGATGAAGCGTACGCAGTGTGATAAAAGGGAAAAACAGGGTGGGAGCCGAGAACGGAGCCGACGGCCGTGGGGAGACCCGAGGACACAGACACCACCGGGCAGACGACGGCGTTCGGCGTCGCGGGCTCCGCCGTCCTCCTCTTCGACGAGGACGGGGTCGTCATCGGCCGCCCGCACGCCGCCGAGCGGCTCCTCGGCCACTCGCTCGAGGCGCTGCGCGGCCGACACGTCGAGTCCCTGCTCGCCCCGGGCGAGGTCGCACGCCTGCCCGCCATCGCGGAGCGCTGCACGACGGACGGTGGCTGGTCGGGTGTCGTCCTCGCACGCCACCGTGACGGCCGCGACATCGCCGTCGACATCACCCTGCTGCCCCTGCCCGAGGACGCGACTCCGGCACGCTGGCTGGCCGTGGCCACCGGAGCGGCACGCTCCCGCCAGTGGACGATGGGGCCCGCCCTGCTGGAGCGGATGGTCACCGAGGCCCCCGTCGGGCTCGCGCTGGTCGACACCGAGCTGCGCTGCGTCTGGTCCAACACCGCGCTGGAGCACTTCGGCGGAGGCCGCGCCGACGAGCGCCGCGGCCGACGGCTCGCGGAGATCCAGCCCGGCCTCAACGCGGAGCTCGTCGAGTCGAAGATGCGTCAGGTCCTCGAGACCGGCGACCCGGTCACGGGGTACGAACACGTGGGCCGCACCCGGGCCGTTCCGGGCCGGGACCACGCCCATTCCATGTCGTTCATCCGGCTCGAGGACGACGACGGCCGCCCCCTCGGGGTCTGCTACGCGGTCGTCGACATCACCGACCGCTACCGCGCGCGCCTCCGGCTCGCCCTGATGGCCCTCGCGAGCGAACGCATCGGCCGCAGCCTGGACGTCATGGGGACCGCCCAGGACCTCGCCGATGTGGCCGTGCCCGGGCTCGCCGACTTCGTCGCCGTCGACCTGCTGGACTCCGTGATCCGGGGCGCCGAGCCGGCGGCGGGCCCGACCGCCGGGGCCACGGCGGTACGGCTGGTGCGCGCGGGGGCCCAGATGGCGCGCGCGGGCGCGTCCGAGGCGGTGGTGGAGCCGGGGAAGGAGGCCGCCTACCTGCCGTCGTCCCCCCAGATCGGCTGCCTGGCCCACGGCCGGTCCTGGATCGCCGCCCGACTGGACGCCGCCGGCAGGGAGTCGGCCCTTCCGGCCAGGGGGCCGGAACTCCGCGACAGTACGGGACCGTTCGCGACCGCGGCCCCCGGGCAGGCGACACCAGCCGCGCCTGCGGAGTCCCCCTCCGCCGACGCCGTACGCTCCGCCCCCGCCGCGCCTGCGGAGCCCCCTTCCGCCGAACCCGTACCGTCCACGTCGGCGGAGCCGGCGCGTCCTCCATCCGCCGACTCCACCCGACGGCCGTCCACCGACGCCCTGGCGCACACGGCCGTGGTCGTGCCGATCCTCGCCCGGGGCGTCACCCTCGGCGTGGCCACGTTCTTCCGCTCGCGGCGGGACGAGGCGTTCGACGAGGACGACCTGCGGCTCGCCGAGGGGCTCGTCGCCCGCGCCGCCGTCTGCCTGGACAACGCCCGCCGTTACGCCCGCGAGCGTGCCGCCGCGCTCGTCCTCCAGCGCAGCCTCCTTCCCCACGGAGTACCGCAACAGGAAGCCGTCGACGCGGCATCCTTCTACCGTCCCGCCGACGAACTCTCCGGCCTCGGCGGAGACTGGTTCGACGTCATCCCGCTCTCGGGAGCCCGCGTCGCCCTCGTTGTCGGTGAGGTGCCCGGGCACGGTATCGAGGCCGCCGCGACCATGGGCCAGCTCCGTACGGCCGTCCGGACCCTCGCGGACCTCGACCTGTCGCCCGAGGAACTCCTCGCCCACCTGGACGACCTCGTCCTCCAGGCGACACGGGAGGGGCGGGAGGCCGGCATCGGCGGCGAGGCCAACCTCGGGGCCGTCGGTGCCAGTTGCCTGTACGCGGTCTACGACCCCGTCAGCCTGCGCTGCGAACTCGCGAGCGCCGGTCACCTCGCGCCCGCCGTCGTCGCCCCCGACGGAACCATCGACTTTCCCGCGCTGCCTCCCGGCCCGGCCCTGGGCATCGGAGGGCTGCCGTTCGAGTCCGTCGAACTGCCCTTGGCGGAGGGCACCGTGCTGGCTCTCTACACCGAGGGCCTGATCGCCGTGCCCGGCGCGGGCAAGGAAGGCTTGGGCCGCGTCCTGCGGTCGCGGGACCTGCCGCTCGACGAACTCTGCCGCAGCGTCGTCGACGAACTGGCGCCCAGCAGGCCCTACACCGACGACGCGGCCCTCCTGCTGGTCAGGACCCGCAGCCTGGCGGCAGGGAAGGTCGCCGTGTGGGAACTGCCCGCCGAACCGGCCGTCGTGGCCCGCGCCCGGGTGATGACCGCACGCCAGTTGGCCGCGTGGGGGCTGGAGGAGCTCGCCTTCACCACCGAACTCGTCGTCAGCGAACTGGTCACCAACGCCATCCGGCACGCCTCGGGACCGATCCGACTGCGGCTCATCCTCGAACGCACCCTGATCTGCGAGGTCTTCGACGCCAGCAGCACCTCCCCTCATCTGCGCCACGCGCGCACCACCGACGAGGGCGGCCGCGGCCTCTTCCTGATCTCGCAGTTCACCCGGCGCTGGGGCGTCCGCTACACGGGGGAGGGCAAGGTGATCTGGGCCGAACAGCCCCTGGACGGCGATCCCGCCGCGCCGGACACCGCCGCCCCGGAATGATCTTTATTCGATTGCCCGGCCCCCAGTCGCGTGCGAGGGTGTCCCGTCGCACGGAGACACCGGCGGCGACGACCAAGAGGGGGAGTTCCGCCTGTGCGTGCGCGTGCCGCCGAGGACATCGTGGTGACGAAGCAGGGATCGGTGCGAGGCACGGTCGTCGACGGGTTGCGCGTCACCCTGGGCATCCCGTACGCCGCACCGCCGTTCGGCGCCGGCCGCTTCCGGGAGCCGATGCCCGCCGAGGCCTGGGACGGAGTACGCGACTGCACCGGCTTCGGGCCGGTGGCGCCGCAGTCCGCGGAGCTCCCGGGCGCCCCAGTCTGGCGCGCGGACCGGGAGGACGTCCTCACCCTCAACATCTGGTCCACGGCGGACACCTCGAAGCCGCAGCCCGTGCTCTTCTGGATCCACGGCGGCGCCTACACCTTCGGCTCGTCCGCCCAGCCCGACTACGACGGGACCGCCCTGGCGCACGCCGGACTCACCGTGGTGACGTGCAACTACCGCCTCGGATTCGAGGGGTTCGGCCATGTCCCCGGCTTCCCCGACAACCGGGGACTGCTCGACCAGATCGCCGCACTGCAGTGGGTCCGCGACAACATCTCCGCCTTCGGCGGCGACCCCGACAACGTCACGGTGGCCGGTCAGTCCGCCGGCGGCGGCTCGATCGCGTGCCTGATGAGCAGCGCGCGGGCCGACGGACTCTTCCACCGGGCCATCGCCCACAGCGTCCCCGACGCGTTCTTCCCGCCGGAGCTCGCCGAGCGCCTGGCCCGCGAGGTGGCCGAGGCCGCGGGTGTCGCCCCCACCGCCGAAGGACTGCTCTCCGCGACCCCCGGCGCTCTCGTCGAGGCATCGGACCAGGTGGTGGCACGGTACGCCGGCGATCCGGACTCCGGTTTCCTCCACTACGACACCGTCCTCTACGGCCCCGTCCTCGACGGCGTGCTGCTGAGCAGGGACCCGGTCGAGGCCCCGGCCTCCGACGGCGCGCCCCGCCCCGTCGACCTCCTCGTCTGCCACACCACCGAGGAGTACTGGCTGATGCACCAGGTCGGCAGTATGCCGCCGGTCACCACGGACGACGGCCTCGCCCGGTTCGCCGCCGACTACGGCCTCCCTCTGGACCTCGTCGCCGCCTACCGCGACCTCATGCCCGGCGCGCCGGTACTCGACGTCTTCCTCGCCCTCGCGGGCGACGCGGTCTTCACCGTCCCCACCGTCCGCATCGCCGATGCCCACGCCCGCGCGGGCGGCCGCACCTTCGTCTCCCGCTTCGACCGCCGCCGCACCCGACCCGACGGAAGTCCGGTGCGCGCCTGGCACGCGGCCGACGTGCCCTTCGCCCTGGGCACCCTGGACGCCAGGGGCGTCGACTTCCTGACCGGCGGGCCCGCCGACGCCGACGACCGTGCACTGTCCCGGCGGATCGTCGACGCCTGGGCGGCCTTCGCGGCCACCGGAGACCCGGGGTGGGCCCCGCTCACCGCCGCCACACCCGCCGTCCACGTCTGGGGCGTGCCCGCCGACCGCACCGAGGGCGCGAGCGCCGCGCACGCCCTGTGGCACGACATACGGATGGCCCCGCCGTCGCTCCCGTAGGGCACACGGGATAATCACAGGGCGCGGACGAAGCACCGCGCGGACGACAGAAGCACGCGACAGGCCGGGCCCCGTGGTGGAGCGGCAGAAGAGGGAGACCCCGATGGACGTCCAGCACTTCGAGCGGATCACCGCGTTCATCGAGGACCGCCTCCGGCCGCTGTTCGACCCCGAGAACGGCAGCGACCACGGATTCGGGATGGACGACACCTCCCGCGCCCTGCGGGCCCTCCTCGGCACCGTGAAGGCCGCCGCGGCGGTCAAGGGCCTCGCCAAGCAGCGGGCGGCGGCCGACCCGGCGATGCGCAACATCATCGACCAGGCCCTGGAGCACAACTGGGACGTCCTGCGCGGCGTCGCCCGCAACTGGGAGGACCACCCGGACTTCGTCCGCGAGTTCAAGCGCCACGCCTGGGAGCTCGACGAGACCCCCGCCGCCACCGCCTGACACCGGATCATGAACTCGGAGATCTGGACCGCACTCCCGGTCGAGGCACGTCAGGCGGTCGACGACCTGATCCGTCTCGGCCGCCGCCTCACGGCCGTCAAGGAGATCCGCGACAGTTTTCCGGAACGATCCCGACCAGGCCTGTACGAGGCGCTCGATGTGGTGATCGAGCGCTACGGGGAACTCGGCAGGCGCTTCGCGCCCGGTCCGACGGAGCCCCTCGACCCGGCGGCCCTCGCCGAGCGGGCCGCGAAGCTGCCGGGCCGTCCCGTCGCCGTCGAGGCGGTGTGGGACGGCGATTCGTTCGGCTGGAGGGTGCTCCTCCTGCTCATCACCGACGATCCGGCCGCCGAGCACTACCTCGCCGAGATCCGGCACGGCGGCGACCTGCGTGTGTTCAACGGCACCGTCCCGCCGTGGCCCGAGGCCCAGGAGGCGCTGCGCGAAGGCCCGGACCTGGCCGAGCGGCTGGGCGTTCCCTTCCACTTCGCGAGCCCCGACTGCCCCGACGACGAGGCGCCGCGGTGGCGGGAGAGTCGGGGAGCCACTCCTTCCTGACGGCGCGCCGGCGCTTCCTGTGAGGGCGCCGCCCCCTCTGACGGTTGTTCAGAAACGTCCTTGGCGATGAGTCGGCTCTGCCCCGGTCGGGTGAGGAAGCCGCTCTTCCGACAGAGACGTACGCGGACCGGGTACACATCGCCGCACTGCCGTTTCCGAGCGTCGGAGGATGCCGCCCCATGTCTGTCAGGAAGGTACGCCCCGGCCGTGGGCTGACCGCCGCCCTGTGCGCGACACTCGCCGTAGTCGGCTACACGACGGTGTCACCCGAGGAATCCACGCCACCCGCCCCGCCCCGCGCCGCCGCCAAGAACGCCGGCTCCGGGGCCGCCGCCCCCCGGCCCGCCGCACCCGCGGCCCGGCCCCCCGCCCCTCCCGGCCTCGGCCCCGCCACCCGTACGAGAATTCCGGACGGCTCACGCCAGGTGTTCGTGGTCACGGGGAAGACCCGCGACACCAACGTGGCCAAGGCGGTGTTCTACGAGCGGGACGCGGCCGGGCGGTGGCAGCGCGCCGCCGGTCCCTGGACCGCTCACAACGCACTGCGCGGCTGGACGAACGACCACACGGTCGGCGATCTGCGCACCCCCATCGGAGTCTTCACGCTCGGCGACGCCGGCGGCCTGATGCCGGACCCCGGAGCTCTATTGCCCTACGACCAGGACGAGCAGTTCGTCTCCCCGGGCACCGGTTTCCTCGGCGAACCCCTGGAAGGGTCGTTCGACTACGTGGTCGCCATCGACTACAACCGCGTCTCCGGAACGACCCCGTTGAACAAGGAGCGCCCGCTCGGCGAGGAGCGTGGCGGAGGCGTATGGATCCATGTCGACCACGGTGGCCCCACACAGGGGTGCATCTCCCTGACGGCCGACGTCATGCGACTGCTGCTGCGCCACCTGGACCCGGCCAAGGAACCGGTGATCGTGATGGGTCCCGCCGAGGAGATCGCACGGTGATCCGAAGAGGGGGCTGACAGCCGGCGCTGCTCGCTGACAGGCGACAACGCCGTTTGTCAGCGAGCGGTCTGCGAGCTGTCAGGGCACCCGGGCATCGTCGTGGTCATCAAGAACGACGACACCCGATCAGGAGAAACCACCATGAGTGCCAGCACCACCCAGAAGTACCGGACCGAGCTGACCGATTTCGTCGCGCTGACGGCCGAGAAGTTCGACATCCCCGGTGTCACCGTGGGCGTGTGGGCGGACGGCCGCGAGGTCTTCGCGAGCCATGGCGTGACCAGCCTCGACAACCCGCTCCCCGTGGACGAGGAAACGCTCTTCCTGCTGGGCTCCGTGACGAAGACCTTCACGGCGACCGCGCTGATGCGGCTGGTCGCCGACGGCCGGGTCGAGCTGGACGCGCCGGTGCGCCGGTACGTTCCCGAGCTCGTGCTGGCCGACGAGAAGGCAGCGGCCGAGATGACCGTCCTGAACCTGCTCAACCACACCTCGGGCCTCGACTGGAACCTCATCGTCGACACCGGGGACGGCGACGACGCCTTGGCCGCCTTCGTGGCGAAGATGGCCGAGCTGCAGTTCGTCGGTGAGCCCGGCGCCCGTGCCTCGTACAGCCAGGCCGCGTTCAACCTGCTCGGGCGGGTCCTGGAGAACGTCACGGGTCTGACGTACGAGCGGGCCATCGCCTCGCTGCTCGTCGAGCCGCTGGGGCTCTCGCACAGCTTCTTCGGCACCGCCGAGGCCATGACCAGGCGGTTCGCCGTGGGGCACAACCCCGGCGAGGACGGCGACCTCGCCGTCGCGAGGGAGTGGAAGCTCACCCGAGCCAACAACCCCGGCGGGGGTCTCGCCTCCTCGGCGTCGGACGTCCTCGCCTGGGCCAGGTTCCAGCTCGGCGACGGTCTCACGGAGAAGGGCGAGCGGCTGCTGCCGACCGAGGTGCTGCACCGGATGCGGGAGCAGACGGTCGAGCTGCGCGGCAGCAATCTCGGCGACGGCTTCGGCCTCTGCTGGTTCCTGCGCGAGGTGGACGGCGTGAGGACCATCGAGCACGGTGGTTCGGTCAACGGCCAGTTCGTCGAACTGCTGCTCGTGCCCGAGCGGAACTTCGCCGTCGTCGCCATGTCCAACGCCGGCCCGGACGGCATCCCCTTCAACCGGACCGCCGTCCGCTGGGCCCTGGAGCACTACCTCGGCGTCGTGGACAAGGACCCGGAGCCGCTTCCGTACGACGCGGCGCGGGCCCAGGAGGTGGTCGGCGGGTACGAGAACGACGCCATGACGCTCGCCGTCGCCACCGACGGGGCGGAGCTGACCCTCGCGGCCGGGATCAAGGCGGAGATCCGCGCCGCGGCCGACTACGAGATGCCCGCGGACTACGAGCCGGCGGCCATGGGCCTGCTGCCCGGCGGCGGCGACGAGTTCATCGTCACCGCGGGTGGACTGGCGGGGCAGCGAGGCTTCTTCTCCCGCGACGCGAGCGGTGCCATCGCCGGAATCGACCTCGGCGGACGGGTCTTCGGCCGGGTGCACACCGCCTCCGCGTAACGGTTCCACAGGCTCCATCGGCTCCACCGAGCGACCGGCCCCGCCTCCCCAGGGAAGCGAGGCCGGTCGCCGTGGTGTCCGGTCAGCGATGGGCGAGCCAGGAGGCCGCCGGCAGCAGCCTGCTGTCGTAGTCGAACAGGGCCTGGTTCTCCCAGCCGTTGCCCGACGCGGGGTCCGCCGGGTCCCAGCCGTTGCCGGCGACGGCGGTCCAGGTGGGCTCCCAGTAGACGACACCCAGTCCGCGACCGTTCGGCACGGCCTCCACGACGTTCATCACGTCCCGCAGCCAGGCAGACTGACCGGCCGTGCTCGCCGGGTAGCCGGAGACCAGCTCCGCCGACGTGTCGATGATGTTCTCGTGGCCGTCCTCGCTGTCCAGCCGGAACGGGTACGCCGTCTCGGCGACCATGACCTTCTTCCCGTAGCGGGCGGAGATGTCGTCGAGGTTGGTCTGCAGCGCGGACAGGGATCCGTGCCAGTATCCGTAGAAGGAGACCGCGATGACGTCGTACGAGACTCCCTGAGCGGTCGCGTTGTCGAACCACCAGCGGTACAGGGCGTTGTCGCCGCCGTGCGCGAGATGGAGCGCCACCTGCGTGGAGGAGGAGACGGCCTTGGTGGCGGAGATGCCCGCCTTCAGGAGCCCCGCCAGCTGCGACCAGTTCTCCGTCGAGCCCTCGGGCCACAGCATCCCGGTGTTGATCTCGTTGCCGATCTGCACCATGTCCGCCGTCGTGCCCTGCGCCTTCAGCGCGTTCAGGACGTCGTAGGTGTGGTTGTACACGTCGGTCGTGAGCTGACTGTACGAGTGACCGGCCCACGCGGCGGGCTTGGCCTGGGCGCCGGGGTCGGCCCAGGTGTCGGAGTAGTGCAAGTCGACGAGCAGCTTCATGCCCTGCGCCTTGATGCGCTGAGCCGTCGCCAGGACGCGCGCCTTGTCGTTGTAGCCGTCGGCCGGATTCACCCACACCTTGAGCCGGCCGTAGGTGGCGCCCGCGGACTTCAGGATCGCCACGGCATCCCCGGTCGCCCCCGTGCCGGTGCGGTACGTACCGCCGAGGTCCTCGCTCTTCTTCAGCGAGGAGATGTCGACGCCCTTGACGGACAGGCCCGTCGAGCCGGAGGTGAAGGTGAGGTCGTCGACGTTGAGCCATTGTCCCGCCGACGCGTGGGAGTTGACGCTGACCGTGCACTGGCCACCGGTGACCTTCACCGAGGTCACGAGGCGTATCCAGGCGCCGTTCGGGGTGGGCGGCAGGTCGGTGCGCTGCTCGGCGGAGCCGCAGTTGCGCAGCGCGAGACGGGCGGTGCTCTGGCCGCCGCTGGAGCGCACCCAGGCGCTCAGCGTGTAAGGGCCGTCGGTCAGCCCGGACAGGTACTGGTACGTCTCCACCTGGTAGGCGGTCGAGGCCCAGTGGCTCAGCCGGTAACTCCCGGCATGGCCGCCGGCCTCCGTGAAGGAGGCCGAGTTCTGGCCGGTCGCGGAGTAGGTGGACCAGCCGGAGGGTGTCGCGGTTCCGGTGCCGTCGGCCTCGAAACCGGTGTTGGCGAGCGTGGTCGCCGCCTGGGCGGGTGCCGCGGGCAGTGCGGCCAGGAACAGGGCGCCGAGCGCGGAGGCCGCGGCGACTCTTAGGCGTGTACCTGACATGAGTGACCGCAGGGTGCGGGGAACGGCGTACATCGTCGATGTCCCTTCGACGGTGGAGGGAAAGGGAGGTGGTGCGGTGGTGCCGTTCACCCGGGGGCAGGCGTGCGGGACGCCCGTCCCCGGGGAGTCATGGGAGGCGGTCAGGCGTCGAGACGCACGACGCGGACCGAACCCGCCGGGAGGGCGAGGTGACCGGCGGAGCGTTCGCCGCCCAGGAGTTCGGTGCCGGGGGACTCCAGCGGCACCTTCACGTCGTGTTCCGTGTGGTTGAGGGCGAAGAGGTAGTCACCGCCGCCGCCGGAGCGGCGGACGACCTCGACGTCGTGCGGGAGATCGCCGCGAGGCGCGATGCCGGCGTCCTCGCAGGCCGCGCCGAGGATGGTGTCCAGCGAGACCGCGTCGAGCCGGGTGGAGACGTACCAGGCGGTGCCCTTGCCCAGGCGATGGCGGGTGACGGCGGGGCGCCCGGTGGCCGGCCCGTCCGCGTACGTCCACACGGGCCGGGCCCCGCGCGCGACCACGAACTCGGTCCAGACGTCCGCGGGCAGCGTCGCCCCGCCCGGGCCCGCGATCCGCACCGACTCACCCTCGCCCAGCGGCGACCACTCCTCCACAGTCAGCCCGAGCACGTCCCGCAGGACGCCGGGGTACGCGCCGGGGTGGACGGCGTCGTGCTCGTCGACGATCCCGGAGAAGTACGAGACGACGAGCGTGCCGCCGTTCTCCACGTACGCCCGCAGGTTGCGGCCCGCGGCCTCGGTGGTGAGGTACAGCGCGGGCACCACGACCAGCGGATACGCCGACAGATCGGCCTCCGGGCGGGCGAAGTCCACGGTCAGATGCCGGTCGTAGAGCGTCTCGTAGAAGCTGTCGGCGCGCTCGCGCGCGTCGTGGTCCTCGGTCGGGCGCCACTCAAGGCTCTGCGCCCACCACGACTGCCAGTCCCACACCATGGCGACGTCCGGGACGGTACGCGTGCCGCGCAGCGTGGCCAGCGAGTCGAGATCGCCGCCGAGCCCCACCACCTCGCGCCAGACGCGCGAGTCGGTTCCGGCGTGCGGCAGCATCGCCGAGTGGAACTTCTCCGCGCCGCTGCGGGACTGGCGCCACTGGAAGAACATCGAGCCCTCGGATCCGCGCGCGACATGGGCGAGCGCGTTGCGGGCCATCTCTCCCGGACGCTTGGCGGGGTTGCGGGGCTGCCAGTTGACCCCGGAGGTGGCGTGTTCGAGAAGCAGCCAGGGCGCGCCGCCCGCGACGGAGCGGGTCAGATCGGCGGCCATGGCGAGGTTGACGTGCGTGCGGCGCCCGTCGGTGATCAGGTAGTGGTCGTTGGTGACGAGGTCGACCTCGCGGCCCCAGGCCCAGTAGTCGACCGCGTGGCACTGGCTGAGCGCGGTCATGAAATTGGTGGTGACGGGGACGCCGGGGGAGAGCCGGTGCAGAATGTCCCGTTCCATGCGGAAGTTCTCGCGCATGGTGGCGTCGGCGAAGCGGCGGTGGTCGAGCTGCTGGGCCGGGTTGCCCACGGTGGGGGTCAGGCGCGGCGGGTCGATCTGCTCGTACGAGGTGTAGTGCTGGCCCCAGAAAGCGGTGCCCCACGCTTCATTGACGGCCTCGACCGATCCGTACCGCTCATCCAGCCACCGGCGGAAGTGGGCCGCGCAGGTGTCGCAGTAGCAGGCGCTGACCGGGACGCCGTACTCGTTGTGCACGTGCCACATCGCAAGCGCGGGGTGTCCCGCGTACCGTTCGGCCAGCTTCGTGGTGATCCCGGCGGCCGCCTCGCGGTACGCCGGTGAGCTGTGGCAGATCGCGCCGCGCGAGCCGAACGCGTAGCGCACGCCCTCGCGGCTGACCGGCAGTGCCTCGGGGTGGGCTCGGTAGAACCACGCGGGCGGCACCACCGTCGGCGTACCCAGGTCGACGCGGATGCCGTGTTCGTGCAGCAGGTCCAGGACCCGGTCGAGCCAGCCGAAATCGTATGCTCCCGGCTCTGGTTCGAGCAGCGCCCAGGAGAAGATTCCGACGCTCACCATGGTGACGCCGGCCTCGCGCATCAATAGGACGTCCTCCTGCCAGACGCTTTCCGGCCACTGCTCGGGGTTGTAGTCCCCGCCGAAGGCGAGGCGGTGCAGACCTCGGGGGCCGGTGTCCTGCATGAGGTGTCTCCTGAGCGTCGAACTCGAACATCTGGGAACGTACACACATCAGATCTCGATGTGGCAACGCAACATAACCGCACACGATCCACCATTGACAAGTGTCCGGAACGTTTCTCTACTGTGAACGCTCACAGATGCATGGCAGGTCCTTCCGCGACGGAAGGACCGCTCGTCAGGGGAGAGGCTCCATGCCCATCGTTTTGCGCCACCGTGTTGTCGCCACTGCCACCGCCGTCGCGCTCGGCGCGGCCGTGCTCACCGCCTGCGGCTCGTCCGACAGCGCCGAGCAGGCCGAATCCGGTCCCGTATCGCTCACCTACTGGGCCTGGGCGCCCAACATGGACAAGGTGGCCGCGATCTGGAACAAGAAGAACCCGGACATCAAGGTCACCGTCCAGAAGCAGGCTTCCGGCGACGACCTGGTCACCAAGATCATCACGGCCTCCAAGGCCCACCAGGCCCCCGACCTCGTCCAGGCGGAGTTCCAGGCACTGCCGACGCTGGTCAGCAACGACGCCCTCGCCGACATCTCCCAGGAGGTCGGTGGCGTCAAGGACGCCTTCGCACCCGGCCTGTGGCAGCAGACCACGCTCGGTTCCGACGCCGTCTACGCCGTGCCCCAGGACTCCGGCCCGCTGATGTTCTTCTACCGGACTGACCTGTTCCAGCAGTACGGCCTCACGGTCCCCACCACCTGGGACGAGTTCGCCGCCACAGCCAAGGCCCTCAAGACCAAGGCTCCCGACAAGGCGCTCACCACCTTCTCCTCCAACGACTCCGGTCTCTTCGCCGGCCTCGCCCAGCAGGCCGGCGCCCAGTGGTGGACCACCCAGGACCAGAAGTGGAAGGTCGCCATCGACGATCCCGGCACCAAGATGGTCGCCGACTTCTGGGGCGGCCTCGTCAAGGAGGGCGCCATCGACAACCAGCCGATGTACACCCCCGCCTGGAACAAGGCCCTCAACACCGGACAGCAGCTCGCCTGGGTCAGCGCCGTCTGGGCGCCGGGCATCCTGACGACCGCCGCGCCCGACACCAAGGGCAAGTGGGCCATGGCCCCGCTGCCGCAGTGGGACGCGTCGAAGCCCTCCACGGGCAGTTGGGGCGGATCCACGACCGCCGTCACCACCGACTCGAAGCACAAGGCGGCCGCCGCGAAGTTCGCCACCTGGCTGAACACCGACCCCGAGGCGCTCGCCGCCCTCGTGAAGGAGGCCGGCATCTACCCGGCCGCCACCGCCGCCCAGACCGGCGGCGCGCTGGCCAAGTCCCCGGACTTCTTCGCCAACCAGGCCGAGTTCTACACGAAGGCGGCCGAGATCGCGAAGACCACCGCCCCCGCCGCCTGGGGACCGAACGTGAACGTGGCCTACACCTCCTTCAAGGACGAGTTCGGCAAGGCCGCCAAGGCCAAGTCCGACTTCGGCGCCGCCCTGACCGCGATGCAGGGCGCCACCGTCGCCGACCTCAAGAAGCAGGGCTTCGAGGTCGCCCGGTGACGCAGCCCATCAAGGGCGTGCGCCGGGCGTACGGGGCCCAGCCGGCCCCGTACGCCCACCCGTCGCCCACCACCACCCTCAATCGAGCGCGAAGCGCCCCCTCCTTCTCTCCGTCGCCCACCACCACCCTCAATCGAGCGCGAAGCGCCCCCTACCTCTTTCTCCTCCCGGCAGCCGTCCTCTTCGTCCTCTTCTTCGCGCTGCCCATCGGTTACGCGCTGTGGCTCAGCTTCCACAAGATCGAGGTCAAGGGCCTCGGTCTGGGCAAGGGTGACAGGTACGAGGTGTGGGCGGGTCTGGAGAACTACACCGCCGCCCTCACCGACTCCGAACTCGGCCACAGCGCCCTGCGGATCGTCGGCTACGGCGCGATCGTCGTCCCGGTCATGCTCGGACTCGCGCTGCTGTTCGCGCTGCTGCTCGACTCCGAGCGGGTACGGGCCCGTTCCTTCTCCCGCCTCGTGATCTTCCTGCCGTACGCGGTCCCGGGAGTCATCGCGGCCCTCATGTGGGGCTTCCTCTACCTGCCGGACGTCAGCCCCTTCTACTACCTCCTCGACGCTCTCGGGATGCCCGAACCGGACCTGATGGACGGCGGCCCGCTGTACCTGGCGATGGCCAACATCGCCGTATGGGGCGGCACCGGCTTCAACATGATCGTGATCTACACCTCGCTGCGCTCGCTGCCCACCGAGGTCTTCGAGGCCGCCAAGCTCGACGGCTGCTCGGAGCTGCAGATCGCCCTGCGGATCAAGATCCCGATGGTGGCGCCCTCCCTGGTCCTGACGTTCTTCTTCTCGATCATCGCCACCCTCCAGGTCTTCAACGAGCCCACCACACTCCGGCCGCTCACCAACGGCATCCCCACCACCTGGAGCCCCCTGATGAAGGTCTACAACGACGCCTTCACCGGCGGGAACATCCACGCCGCCTCGGCCACCGCCGTGGTCCTCGCCGCCGCCACCTTCCTGCTCTCCTTCGGCCTGCTCAGGGCCTCCAACCGTCGTACGAAGCAAGGAGCCACCCGATGAGCGGGCTCGCCTCCCCGCCGCAGGTACGCAAGGCCGCCCCGGCCGCCGGCAGCACCCCCGGAACGTCCCAGGGGCCTCCGCGCCCCCGCCGCGTCGCCCTCCTGCCGACCGCCGCACTGCTCCTCGGCGCGCTCTACTGCCTGCTGCCCATCGCCTGGGTCCTGGTGGCCTCCACCAAGTCGGGCGCCGACCTCTTCTCCACCTTCACCTTCCTCCCCGGGGACGGCCTCGGCGACAACGTCGCCGACCTCGCCGCGTACCGCGACGGTCTCTACTGGCGGTGGATGGCCAACTCCGTGTTCTACGCGGGCCTCGGCGCCGTGCTCTCCACGATCGTGTCGGCGCTCGCCGGCTACGCCCTCGCCGTCTACCGCTTCCGCGGCCGCGAGACGTTCTTCAACCTGATTCTCACCGGCGTGCTCATGCCCCCCGTCATTCTCGCCATCCCGCAGTACCTGCTCATGGCCGAGGCCGATCTGACGGACACGTACCTCTCCGTCCTGCTGCCGCTGATCCTCTCGCCGTACGGCGTCTATCTCGGCCGGATCTACGCCGAGGCCGCGATCCCCATGGAGCTCGTGGAGGCCGGCCGGATGGACGGCGCGGGGGAGTGGCGCATCTTTCTGCGGATCGCCCTGCCCATGATGTCACCGGGGCTGGTGACCATCTTCCTCTTCCAGTTCGTCGCCATCTGGAACAACTTCCTGCTGCCGTTCATCATGCTCGGCGACGACGAGAAGTTCCCCATGACCGTCGGTCTGTTCACCCTGCTGAAGCAGGGCGCCGGACAACCCGCCCTCTACACGCTGGTCGTCACCGGCGCGCTGCTGGCGATCGTCCCGCTCATCGCGCTGTTCCTGGTCATCCAGAGGTTCTGGAGCCTCGATCTGCTGTCCGGCGCCGTAAAGTCCTGAGCACCGGGGAACAAGGGGAAACGAGCATGAGCATTCCAGCGGGCAGGCGTCGCCCGGCCACGATCCACGACGTGGCGCGAGAGGCAGGGGTCTCGCGCGGCACGGTCTCGCGCGTCCTCAACGGCGGGCACTACGTCAGCCCTACGGCCAAGGCCGCCGTCGACGCCGCCATCCGCAGGACGGGCTACGTCGTGAACCGGCACGCACGCTCGCTGATCACCGGCAAGTCCGACTCGGTGGCGTTCCTGCTGACCGAGCCTCAGGAGCGGTTCTTCGAGGACCCGAACTTCAACGTGCTGCTGCGGGCCTGCACGCAGGCGCTCGCCGCCCAGGACATCCCGCTGCTGCTGATGATCGCCGGCACCGAGGACGAACGGCGGCGCAATCTGCGCTACATCGAAGCCGGCCACGTCGACGGCGTCCTGCTCGTCTCCAGCCACTCCGGCGACCCCGTCGTCGCCCATCTGCACGCGGCGGGCGTCCCGGTCGTCGCGTGCGGCAAGCCGCTCGGCCAGACCGCCAAGATCGGCTATGTCGCGGCGGACGACCGGGACGGCGCACGGGACATGGTCCGCCATCTGTACGAGACGGGGCGCCGCCGCATCGCCACCGTCACCGGCCCCCTGGACACCCCGGGCGGCGTCGAACGCCTCGCGGGATACCGCGAAACGCTGGCCGAGTACGGCCTGCCCGTCGACGACGCGCTGATCGCCACCGGGGACTACAGCCGGGCGAGCGGGGCGAGCGCGGCCGCCCGGCTCCTCGAGCGGGCCCCGGACATCGACGCCGTGTTCGTTGCCTCGGACCTGATGGCCCAGGGCGTGCTCGACGCCCTCGACCGCGCCGGCCGCCGGGTCCCCGAGGACGTCGCCGTGGGCGGCTTCGACGACTCCCAGGCGGCCGTGTCCTCCCGTCCGCCGCTCACCACGATCCGTCAGCCGTGGGACCGCATCAGCACGGAAATGGTCCGGATGCTGCTCGCCCGCATCGGCGGCGAGGAACCGTCCGCGGTCATCCTCCCCACGGAGCTGGTGCGCCGCGAGTCGAGCTGAGCGTCCAACACCCGAGACAATGGCCGGAATATGCCGCTCCAAATGAAGGACGGCGTATCAATTTCGGTCATGTACAGACGATTACAAGCCACGTCGCAATCAGAATCGTCACTCTGTGGAGATCGCCGGTAACTTCATGCCGTCGCCGCCACACCAGGGGCACACGGCCCCGACGGGACTAGCGGCCCGAAGGACATCTCTTCACTTGTCGACGACAGCGACCGACAGCTTCAAGGTCCAGCCGTATACGCAGCACTGCCAAGTGATCCACACCGAAGGCGCCCACGCGGTCATCGGAATCTCCCCCGGAAACGGCTACTTCTCCGCTCAGCGCGTGGCCGACCTCGCCACCTGGGGACTGCGCAACTTCGAGCAGGTCGACCTCATCTACACCGACCTGCACGTCGCAGACATGTACGAGGCCCTCGGCTACCCGCCGGACGAGGCCCGCCGCAAGACGGTCAAGAACCTCCGCGGCGTGCGCGCCAAGGTCAACAACGCCGTCGCCGCCACCGACCCCGGCGGTGAACGGCTCCGAGGGCGCCCCATGTCCGCGCTCCTCGACATACCTGCCTACCGGCACCTGCGCAAGCACTTGGACGACCTGCTCGCCACCGACCCGGAGTTTCTCGCCACCTGCGACAAACTCGTCGCGGCGTTCCTCTCCTCGAAGGTCCTCGAAGGCCAGACCGCCACAGCCCGCCAGCGCGAGGTCTGCCTCCAGTACATCTGCGCCGAGGCGCCGCTCTTCCTGGACACCCCCGCGATCCTCGGTGTCCCCTCCTCTCTCAACTGCTACCACCAGCTCCTGCCGATGGCCGAACTCCTCTACTCCAGGGGCTCCGGACTGCGCGCCTCCCGCAACCAGGGCCACGCCATCGTCAGCGCGATCCTCGGAGACCACGATGACCACTGACACGCTCACCGACTTCCCGTTCTCCGCCCGCGGGGACCGTCTTCCGACCGAGATCGAGTCCCTCCGCGCCGAGCCGGTCAAACGAGTCCGCACCATCGCCGGCGACCCGGCCTGGCTGGTCTCCTCCTACGAGCTGTGCAAGCAGGTCCTCGAAGACCCCCGCTTCTCGCTCAAGGACACCTCGGCGCCCGGTGCCCCCCGGCAGTACGCGCTGACCATCCCGCCCGAGGTGGTCAACAACATGGGCAACATCACCGGGGCGGGGCTCCGCAAGGCCGTCCTCAAGGCGATCAACCCCAAGAGCGACGGCCTCACCGAGTGGATGCGCCGCCACGCCTCCGAACTCGTCGACGAGCTCGTCGCGTACGGCCCGCCCGTCGACCTCCGCGGCCGGTTCACCAACCCGTACGCGGAGAACCTCCACTGCCGGATCCTCGGCATACCCGAGGCCGACGCGCCGCGCCTCGCCGCCAGCCTGGACATCGCGTTCATGAACTCGGCCTGCCCCGTCACCGGCGCCCGGCTCAACTGGGACCGCGACATCGCCTACATGGTCGAGCGCCTGGACGACCCGGCGACCACGGGACTGATGGCCGAACTCGCCGCCCTGCGAGGGAATCCCGACTACGCCCACCTGACCGACGAGATGCTCGCCACGGTCGGCGTCACCTTCTTCGGCGCGGGCGTCATCTCCACCATGGGCTTCCTCACCATGGCCATCTTCTCGCTGCTCCAGAACCCCGACGTCTGGGAGCGGCTGCGCAAGGAGCCGGAGCGGATCCCCGCCGCCGTGGACGAGTTGCTGCGCGTCAACCTCTCGATCGCCGACGGGCTGCCGCGCCTCGCCCTCGAGGACGTCACCCTCGGCGACGTCGAGGTCCGCAAGGGCGAGCTGCTCCTCGTCCTGGTCGAGGCGGCCAACACCGACCCGGCCGTCTTCCCCGACCCGCACACCGTCGACATCACCCGGCCCAACGCCGCGGCGCATCTGTCGTTCGGGGGCGGCGGCCACTACTGCCCGGCCACGGCCCTCGGCAAGCGGCACACCGAGATCGCCCTGGAGGTGCTCCTCGACAGGATGCCCGACCTCCACCTCGCCGTCCCGGTCGACCAACTCGTCTGGCGCACCCGCTTCATGAAGCGCATCCCCGAGCGCCTTCCGGTCGCCTGGTGACCGTCGCCTGACCCGTTCCGCACGCCGACCGCCGTCGCTCCCGGCCACCCGCCGGGGGCGACGGCGTTCCCGCGCTGGCGAGCACTGGCCGGTCGTGCGTGACTCGTCAGCGGCGAGGCCGCATGTCACCGCCGTAGACGGTCCGGTAGTCGGGCACGACGACACGACTCGCGGGCGACTCCCGGCGCACCCGGCCGATCAGCCCGGTCAGATCCATCGTGGGATCGGGGACCACGGGCTCGCGCAGCGGCGTCTCGAAGTTGTCCCAGTGGACGGGGACGACCACCGGCGGGTATCCCAGTGCACGCAGCAGCCGGGGCGCGTAGCGGTGGGTCGCGGAGCTGGAGGGCACGGCGACCATCGCCACGTCGGGACGCAGCCCGTCGGCCGCCCGCTCGGAGAAGTCGCTGGCGCCCATCAGGAACAGTGCGGGGCCCCCGGCGCCGGCCGTGACCTGGAAGGCGAGGGTGTCGCCCTCCGGCAGGTCGGAGATGGTCTCGGGGACGGTGGCGGGCGGCGCCGTGCGGGTGCCCGGGGCGAAATAGGCGTGCTTCTTGTTACGGCTGTGCAGGCTCGCCACCACCTCCACGGTCAGGCCGCCGCCGAAGTCCAGCACCTCACCGCCCTTGACCACGGAGATCTGGAGCGGATCCACACCGAAGGCGACGAGCAGATGGAACGTGGTCTCGGTTCCCACGACACGCGCGCCGGTGGCCTTGGCGATGTACGGCACGTCGGCGATGTGGTCCCAGTGGGAGTGGCTGACCAGGATGAGCTCGGGGCTCCCGGCGTACTCCCGTACCAGCCCGGCGTCGGTCTCCTTGATCTTCGTGGCCGGATCGAAGGCCGCCTCGAAGAGGCCCGTCTTGAAGCGGGTGAGATACGGGTCGAAGAGCACTGTCCGGTCGCCGACGTCGATCCGCCAGCCGGCCGTGCCCAGCCAGCGCAGCGACGCGGAGTCCGGGTCGGGGGCGGAGTCGGCGGACCGGGGCTGGGCCGTCGCGCCGCCCACCGCGGTCGGCAGCAGGGGTAAGGCCGCGCCGAGGGCGGCGCCTCGGAGCACCGCCCGCCGTGCGAAGCCGTGGTGGTTCCGCCCGTTCGTGTTCGTG
Organism: Streptomyces sp. NPDC039609; assembly: GCF_055596705.1. Classification (NCBI taxonomy): domain Bacteria; kingdom Bacillati; phylum Actinomycetota; class Actinomycetes; order Kitasatosporales; family Streptomycetaceae; genus Streptomyces; species Streptomyces sp. NPDC039609. Next base: position 19,142 of record NZ_JBVIUJ010000003.1, on the reverse strand, counting down.
TCGTCGCTCATGGCGCCAGAAGATCAGCCGGCGCGCGCCCCTGTCCAAGACCGGATCACCATGGGAGTCATAGGTGTACGCCTATGAGCACTGGTCGGGCGCGGTGAGGACGGCGCTACGGCTTCCGGCGCGGCTTCCCGCGCTTGACGTTCTTCGAGCCCTTGGGCGCGCTCTTGGAGCCCTTCGCGCCGCCGGAACCACCGGAACCGCCGGAGCGGCCGGAAGCACCGGAGCGGGCCGATCCGCCGGAACCGCTCCGAGGGCTCTTGGCCGCCGGCCTGCCGCCCTTCTCCGGACGCTTGCCCTTCGGCTGCGGCGAGGTCGCGGGACGGCCACGGGTGCTGTTCACGGTCCGCCCGCGGACGATCCCGATGAACTGCTCCACCAGATCCGTCGTCTCGTCCTGCGGCCACGACAGCGCGACCCGTGACTCGGGGGTGTCCGACACGGGGCGGTAGGTGAGGTCCTTGCGATGGTGCAGCCGGGCAAGCGACTGGGGCACGACGAGCAGACCCACCCCTGCCGCCACCAGCTCGATCGCGTCGGCCGTCGTGGCGGGGCGCTCGAACGCCGGCAACCCGGGCGGACGCTCCCAGTCGAGCGTGTCGTCGAGCGGATGCAGCACGATCTCCTCGGCCAGATCCTCGGGGGACACCTCGTCCACCGCCGCCACGACGTGGTCCTTGGGGATCACCACGACGGTCGTCTCGGCATAGAGGGGGATGGCGCTGAGGTCCGTACCGTCGACCGGCAGGCGCACCAGACCGGCGTCCGCGCCACCGTCCCGCAGCAGGGCGCAGGCCTCGGCGGGCGGCACCTGGACGAGGGTCAGCGGAACGTCGGGCAGCCGCTCGTTCCAGATCCGCACCCACTTCGTGGGCGTCACTCCCGGGACGTAGGCGAGCCGGAACGAGGGGGATACTTCCTGGCCAGTCACTCCGCCAGGTTACCGGTCGTGGTCAGAGGTAGCTCACACGCTCGATACCCTTGACACCATGACGTCGCACCAGACCGCCCAGACGATGAAGCCCGCGACAGCGGCGAAGAAGCTGGGTGTGTACCTCGAGGCCACCCCCGCCGAGTTCCGGGAGGGTGTCGTCTCGCGCACCGAGCTGAACGCCCTGCAGACCGATCCGCCCGAGTGGCTCCGCGAACTGCGCCGCAACGGACCGCACCCCCGCCCGGTGATCGCGGCCAAGCTCGGCATCTCCATCTCCGGCCTCGCGCGGGGCGGGATCACTGACGCCCTCACGACCGAGCAGATCGAGGAGCTGAAGAAGGAAGACCCGGAGTGGCTGCAGAAGGAGCGCGCCACCCAGGCCGAGGTCCGCAAGGAAGCGGTCCGGATCAAGGAGATGCAGGCCGAGAAGGCCGCGAAGGCCGAACGCTCGGACTCCTGACCCGAGGCGGCTTCCCCGCCGAGCTAGCCGTCCGGCCGTCCTTCGACGGCCGGACGTTTCGCGTCCGGGGCGGCGTCACGCCCCCGAGGACCGGACCGGCATCGGTTCGGGGCGCTTGGCCGTACGGCCTTCCCCGGAGGAACGGCCGCGCAGACGCCGGCCGATCCACGGGCCCAGGAAGCCCGCGACCCACCGCAACTCGTCGAGCGCGGCGCGCGCTCCGGACCGCGGCGGGCCCGGGTGCGGGGGGAGCGGGTGGGTCCATGCCTCGCTGCTGCCGGGCAGGCCCAGGGCGTCGGCGACCGCGGCGGCGATGCGCTCGTGACCCAGCGGGCTGGCATGCAGCCGGTCCGGACTCCACAGGCGGGAGTCCGTCACGACGGGATGAGGGTAGGTCTCGGCCACCACAACGCCGTGCCGACCGGCCGCTTCCCGGATGCGGGCGTTCAGGGCGGTGACTCGGGACGTGAGCGGCCGTGCGAGCGGGATGATCCGCGCCGTGTCCGGGAACGTCACGGTGGCCACTCTCGCGCCCTGGCCGGTGAGTTCGGCGAACATCGCCTCCAGGTGATCCGCCACCTCGTCGGCGTCGAAGCGGGGCCGGAGCAGGTCGTTCATCCCCGCGACCACGGTGGCCACATCCGGACGCAGCGCCAGAGCCGGCCCGAGCTGCTCGGCCCGCACCTGCCCGGCGAGCTTCCCCCGCACGGCCAGGTTGGCGTAGGCCAGCCCGGGGCTGGTGTCGGCGATCAGCTCCGCGAGCCGATCGGCGCAGCCACGCAGTCCGGTGGCGTCGTCGCCGTCCCCGAGACCTTCGGTCTGACTGTCGCCCAGCGCGACGTAACGCGTAAAGGGACCGTTGTGCATGGGCGCTTCGCTCCTCCGTGAGCCTTGTGTCCTGGCCGACACGCCGCAATGAATTCAACACGTCTGTTATTCAACTCGTTGAATATAGCGTGAGGGGTGGCTCGGCACCGGACGGAGTGTCAGTGGCTGGTGCGAGGATCGCGAGATGACCGACCGCACCGCATCGATCGCCGCCTACTGGGATGCCGCCGCCGCGGCCTTCGACGACGAACCGGACCATGGCCTACGGGCCGCCCGCACCCGTGCCGCCTGGGCCCGGCACCTGCGTGACTGGGTACCGTCCGGCCCGCTCGACGTCCTCGACATCGGCTGCGGCACGGGCTCGCTCGCGTTGCTGCTGGCCGAGGCGGGGCATCGGGTGACCGGCGTCGATCTGGCGCCGAAGATGGTGGAACAGGCGCGTGCGAAGCTCGAGGCCGCCCACCTCTCGGGCCACTTTCTGGCCGGTGACGCGATGGCGCCGCCGACCGGGGACCGACGCTTCGATGTCGCGTTGTCCCGGCACCTGCTCTGGACGCTCCCCGATCCGGAGGCCGCACTGCGTGACTGGATCGGCCGCTTGCGGCCGGGAGGTCGGCTGGTCCTGGTCGAGGGCCGCTGGAGGGAGGCGGGCCAGAGCGGGATCCCCTATGTCGCCGGAGCCGAATCGCTGCCGTGGCACGGCGGGATCGGTGCCGAGGACCTGGCGGGGGCCGTCCGCCCCCTCGTCTCCCGACTGCGCGTGGTGCCGTTGGACGGTGAGGGAGACGACGACCTGTGGGGCAAGCGGGTGGACGATGAGCGGTACGCGCTGATTGCCGAGGTCTGAGGCGCCGAAGGGCGGAGCCCGATGGTGTCCGAGCCGGTTGATCGTCCGCTCGACCTCGTCACGGACGCCAGACCGCGAGGTCCAGGGTCACGGTGAGGAAGCCTGCGACGGTCTCGACCACGAGGTCCGGGTTCTCGATTCGTGCGGCGAAATGCTCCACCCCGACCTCGTCCAGCAGGAAGACGAAGTGCTCGATCACCACGGGGCGCTCCCGGGGGTCACCGTCGGGGTCGACGTCCGTGTTGGCGCGGTCCGCTGCCAGGCAGAGCGTGGTCATGAGGGCCTTGAGGTCCTCCGCGTCGAGGAGGACGTCGGCCCCGTGCACGACGACGACGATGCCCACGCCGCCGGTCTCGTGCACGTGCAGGTCGTCGAGGCAGTCGACCAGTGCGTCCCAGTTGCGGCCGAAGGAGCCGGGGAACCCGAGTGCGGCGCCGAAGGCGTCGCAGGTGCTCACCATGTCGGTGAACGCCTGGGCCTGGAGATGGTAGGACCTGCCCCCGGCGGCTTCCAGCGCCGCCACCTGCTCCTCGATCTCGACGGCGCCCCGTGGGCCGAAGACCACCCAGGGGGCCTGCGGTTTGCTTACGTCGAACACTGGCACAACCCCAACGTGATCGAAACGAATACACCCAAGCAGCAGGGCGGCGCGTGGTTCTCGAGAGCGTAGTGGGACGCCGGTTCCCGCCCGGGATCACAGAGCGCCGCACCAGGTTCCGCTCGGCGGATCATTCACCCCGGTTCGCGGCGGCCGTCACCTCGGAGAGGTGCTTCACCGTCATCCGCGGAGCGCCGCCGTATGCGGAGGTGGCCCCGACGGTCCTACGCCCCCTCGCTGCGCATCCGTCGCAGGGCGAGCAGTCCGCCCACCCCGGGGACGGCGGCGGCCCAACGGGTGCCCGGCGTGGTGGTGTTGGAGGCCTGCCAAGTGGCCACGATGACGACGAGGTAGGCGGTGCCGTGGAGCGGGCCGACGAGGCTCGAGACTGCGGGCGTGTGCGTGGTGAGCAGATTGGCCAGCAGGGCCACGAGGGAGAACGCCTCGACGCCGGCGGCGATGCGCAGAGTACGCACGGTCGTCACGCGCCCGTGGTCGAGCCGGGGCGGACGATCATGAGGACGACGACGATCGCCCAGAGGAGGTTGAACACCCCCGTGAGCATGGCCAGTCGCGCCGCGAGCGCCTGAGGAGTGCCGCCGTCGGCCAGGTCCGATCCGCCCGCGAGCATCCGCTGCTGTCGGGGCAGGATCGCGAGCACCAGGACGGCAGCGGCCGCCGCCGTCAGCACCAGCGACGAGATCAGCCAGGCGTCGGTGAGTACGCCGAGCTGGATGGCGGTCGCGAGCCCGAAGACCGGAACGGCGACACCGGCGACGGCGTAGCCGCGGCAGATCCGGTGCAGGATCGCGGCGACGGACGAGGCGCGAGTTCGCTGGTCGGCGGTATCCACGTCCGCGCCTCCGGGCGCGGCCTCCCGCGCGTACCGCGGGAACATCGACGCGGCCACGGCGATCGGTCCGACCGCCAGGATCGCCGCGAGCACGTGTATGGACAGCAGCAACTTGGTCATGGAAGGCCCCTCCAGCCGTTCTCAATATGTTGGCTGCCAATAGATAGCACGTCTACTGCTCCATTGAGTAGGCTGCCTACCTATGAGGGCGGATGCGGTGCGAGGGCACCTGGACGGACTGCTGTTGGCCGTGCTGGAGCAGGGGCCACTGCACGGATACGCGATCATCACCGCGGTCCAGCAGCGCAGCGGAGGCGTGCTCGACCTGCGGACGGGCACGATCTATCCGGCGCTCAACCGGCTGGAGCGGATCGGGCTGCTGAGCAGCAGCTGGGACTCGGTCGGCGAACGCCGCCGACGCTGTTACGCGCTCACCGACGCGGGCCGAAGCGCCCTGGCGAGCGAGCGGAGCGCCTGGCGCGAGTTCACGGCGGCGATCGGCTCCGTCCTGAACCCCGCCACCTCGCCCCGGCCCGCCACATGAGCGCCGCCGGTCGCCCGGGCGACCTCGTCGAGGAGTACGCCGCCGACCTGGCGGGCACCCTGCACGGCCCGGCACGGGCCAAGGCGCGGCTGATCGAGGAGCTGCGCGACGGGCTCGCCGACACCGCGGAGGCGTACACCCACGAGGGAACGCCCTACGAGGAAGCCGTCCGGCAGGCGGTACGGGAGTTCGGCACCCCCGACGAGCTCGCGCCCGGGTGTCAGCGCGAGCTGACCATCGCCCAGGCCCGGCACACCGCCCGGTCCGTCGTCCTCACCGCCCCGTTCCTCATCGCCTGCTGGTACACGCTCTTCAGCAGTGGCGCCGGAACGGGTCAGCTCCTCGCGGTCCATCTGGCCGGGGTCGCGGGCGTCGCCGCACTCCTCGCCGCCGCCATGCTGGCGGCCTCGGGCACCCTCGCCCGCCGACTCCCCACCCCGCACCGGCTGCCACTCGTCGTCGCGTGGACCGGCACCACCGCGAGCATCGCGATGGCGCTGGCCACGCTGACGCTCGCGGTGGCAGCGATCATGGCCGCGAACTGGCCTCTGATCGCCGTGGCCTGCGCACTCGCGGCGGCGTCGCACGCCCTGACCGCACCCTCCGCCCGGGCGTGTCGCCGATGCGCCCGACTGCCCGCATAGGACTCCCTAGCGGCGGCTCTCGGCTGCCACGGCCTCGACGAAACGCTTCAGCCCCTCAGGGTTGGCCCCGAGGAACAGGTTCGGCTCGATGAGCTCCAGCTCCATCACCACGGGCACCCTCGACGAGTCGAGCGCCAGATCCACACGGGCGATCAACGGCGTCTCGGTCCCGGGAACCGAGGCCAACGCCTCCAGCGCCGTACGGAGTTCCGTCTCGGTGGGCTGATACGGGGCGACGTCGGGATGAGGCGTCCGGGCGTTGTCGATCACATTGGGCTCGGTCAGCACCTGCCCCTTGCGGATGGCATGGCTGAAGACCCCGGAGAAGAAGACCAGGGCGCGCTCGCCCTCCGCGACAAGGGGGAGGTACGGCTGGACCATGACGGCCCGCCCCTGCCCCAGCAGCATCCGGGCGTGGCCGGCGGCATCCGCGTACCGGCCCGGCTCGTACCGCGCGGTGTCTCGCGCACCCAACGAGACCGTCGGCTTGACCACGACACCCTCGGGTCCGTCGAAGTACTCGGCGCGCACCTGCTCGCCGGGCTCGATGAATCGCGTGGGGACGACGGAGACGCCCCGCTCGGCCAGCGCCGCGAGATACCGCTTGTCGCTGCTCCAGTGCACGATCTGCGACGCGTTCTTCAACCGGGTCGCACGGCCCGCCTCCTCGGCCCATGCCAGGAACTCGTCGAGCCGGTCGGCGTAGTCCCAGGTCGACCGGATGACGGCCAGGTCGAAACCGCCCCAGTCCGCGGCGTCGGCGTCCCAGGCCACCGCCTCCGCGGCGAAGCCGCCGGCGCGCAGCGCCTCCACCATCAGCGGAAGATCCTCGTCGAGGTCCGCGTACGCCTCGCTCGTCACGATCGCGATCCTGGCAGTGCCCACGTGTCTCTCCCGCCGTCCCATGTCAGGTCCGTTCCTATGGAACACCAGTGTCATGGAGAGGTGTGCGGCCGGGCAAGATCCCACGGACCGGCCGGAACGGACCTCACCAGGGGAGCGTGCGCCTCAGACCGAGACGCACCGCCGCCTCAAGGCGAGACCCGGACCTGGAGCGGGGCGCGGAACGAGAGCAGATCGAGGACCGGCGGGGGAGGGGCGTCCGGTGTGAGGCGAAGGGCGGGAAATCGGCGGGCCGCCGCGCGGAGGGCGACGGCCGCCTCCGTGCGGGCCAAGGACGCGCCCGGGCAGCGGTGACGGCCCACGCCGAACGCCAGGTGGTGACGCGAGTTGGCGCGGTACGGGCGCATCTCCTCGGGGGCCTCGAACACCTCGGGGTCGGAGCCGCTGCCCATGAGCATCAGCAGCAGCTCGGCGCCGGCGGGAAGCGGTACGCCGCCGAGCTCCACGGGTCGCTCGGTGACACGGCGCCAGGTGGTGACAGGGGGCTCGCGGCGCAGGACCTCCTCGACCCACGCCCGGGCCAGGCCCTCCTCGTGCGCCGCCCGTGGCCAGACGCCCGGCTCGGCGAGTGCGCCGCGCAGGACGGTGGCGATGAGCTGGCCGGTCGTCGACTGCCCGGCGACGAACACGAAGAAGCACGCGCCGACCGCGGTCCGCACGTCCAGCAGCTCCCCGTCGGGCAGACGGTGCCGGACCAGCGCGCCGACGAAACTGTCCGACGGAGCCGTCCGGTTCGTCACCACGGTGGTGAGCCACTGGTGGAACTCGGCGACCAGTGCGGCGAGTTCGAGCTGACGCTCTGCCGTCGGGCGCCCCCAGAACAACTCCAGAGAGGCGTCGCTCCAGCGGACCAGGGTCGCGGTGTCGAGGCCGTCGATGCCGAGCAGCTCCAGCATGACCCGGCAGGGCAGGGTGTGGGCGAACGCGCCGAAGAGGTCGCTGCCGCCGGTGGCGTCGATCTCGGTTCGTACGGTGTCGAGCAGTTCCTCGGCGACCCGCTCGATCACCGGCACGGCCGCCGCGACCCGCTGGGCGTTGAAGAACCGGGTGACCACGCGGCGCAGCCCGGCATGGGTCTCGCTGCCGTTGTTGGCGAGCGCGGGGCGGACGCGGAAGCCCGCCCGGGCGAGCACGCGGAGAGCGGGAACAGTCAGCGGTGTGATCGCGTGCTGTGCGTTGTCCGGCCGGAAGACCGCAGGATCCAGCAGCACGCGGCGGATGTCGTCGTACCGGCTGACCAGCCACAGCCCGGTGGCGGGATCGTGATGTACCGGGGCATCGGTCCGTAGGACGTCGAGCCAGGGGTACGGGTCGCGGACGAAGCCCTCGCCGAACAGGTCGAGCTCCCCGAGCGCCCCGAACTCCCCGGGCGTCTCGTGCGCCGGAAGGGGCGAGTCGCCGGTCGCCCGACCGTACGGGCAGGGTCCGGCCGGACCCGTGGGGGACGCGGGCCCGGGCCCGCCGAGGGCGGATGTCACGCTCGCGGACGCTAGCACGCGGCAGGGCACGTACCGGCCGGTGTGTGCGGGGGATCACTTCGGAATCCCTGCAGGCCAGAGGAGGTTTCTCGGTATGGGGGAGAGGGTCGTGCTCGGGCACCTGCGGCCCGAGCGCGACCGGCAGCCGGTCCGCTACACCGGTGCCGGGCCGGCGATGCCGCGGGGATCGTCGACCGTGATGACACCGGCGGGGCACAGCTCGGCGGCCTCTTGCACGGCCGTCAGTCGATCGACCGGAGGCGTGGCCTCCAGGAGTACGACACGGCCGTCGGTCTCGTCCTGGTCGAACACCTCGGGCGCGGTCAGGACACACATCCCGGCGCCCTGGCACCGTTCGCGGGCAATGCTCAGTTCCATGGCTCTACTTCCCGTCCCAGGTCACGGGGAGGGTGTGCACACCGTAGATGTTCATGTCCGTCCGCAGGGGTACGTCGTCGGCCGGGACGGCCAGGCGCAGCGTCGGGAACCGGGTGAGGAGCGCGGGCAGGGCCACGCGCATTTCGACACGGGCGAGTTGCTGGCCCAGACACTGGTGGATCCCGTGCCCGAAGCCCAGTTGCCCGGTGGCCTTGCGGTGCAGATCGAGGGTGTCGGGATCCTCGAACCGCTCCGGATCGCGGTTGGCCGCCTGGATGGAGAGGGTGACCGACTCGCCGGCCTTGATGACCTGTCCGTCGAGCTCGACGTCCTCCAGCGCGACACGCACCGTCGTGTGGGCGATGCTCAGATACCGCATCAGCTCCTCGACGGCCTGCTCGGCGAGGCCCGGATCGGCGCGCAGGGCGGCGAGTTGGTCGGGGTGCCGCAGCAGCGCGAAGGTGCCGTGCGCGAGCATGTTCGCCGTGGTGTCGAGGCCCGCACCGAGCAGGAAGCCTCCGAGGCCCGTGAGTTCCTCGTCGGTGAGATCGCTGGCCGTCAGATCGCTCAGCAGGTCGTCGGTCGGTTCGGCCCGCTTGGCGAGCACCAATCCGTACATGTACTCCTGCAGTCCCGTCATCGCGGCCATCCGCTCGTCGGGCGTGGAATCCAGCCTCATCAAAGCGGTCACGAAACCGTGGAAGGTCTCGCGGTCGCCGAAGGGCACACCGAGCAGTTCGCAGATCATGAGCGCCGGAATGGGCTGCGCGAACGCCTGGACCAGGTCGGTGCCGGGGCCCTGGGCCTCCATCGCGTCCAGGTGTTCGGCGGTGATCTCCTCGACGCGCTCGGTGAGTAACCGCATCCGTCGGACGGTGAACTTGCCGGCGAGCAGGCGACGGAAGCGTGTGTGTTCGGGTGCGTCCATCCCGGTCATGTCGCCGGGCGGCGCCGGCGGCAGCTCGCCCTCGGGGCCGCCGGGGAGCGGGTAGTGCATCAACTCGTACCGCGAGCTGAAGCGGGGGTCGGCAAGGACGGCACGGACGAGGGCGTGGCTGGTGATCAGTCGGCCCTGGTGCCCGTCGGGATAGGCCATGGGGCTGAGTGGCTGCCGTGCGCGCAGCTCGGCGAGGGGCGCGGGCGGATCGAACGGGCAGCCGGCGGGGCGGTCGTAGGGCAGTGATACGGGCTCGGGCAGGTGTGCGGCCGCTTCGTGGCGCATGGCGTTCCCCCAGTCGGAGTGGTGTCCGCCGAGGCGGACACCGTTGACTTCAACGGTGTTCAAGGCCTTGTTTGAACACTGTAAAAGAGAAATTGCACGACGTGCAAGTCTCAGCGGTCGCGGGAGAGGGCGAGCAGCTCGGCGAAGACACCTTCGGCGTGAACGAGGTCGTCACAGCTGCCCTGTTCGGTGATCCGACCGTTCTCCGGGCAGATCACCCGGTCGGTGATACAGGTGTTCTCCAGCCGGTGCGTCACCACGATCGTGATGCGGTCCCCGGCGATGGCCTTGACGCGCTCGAAGATGCCGTGCTCCCTACGCGGATCCCGACCGCCTCCCACACCGGTCCGTCGTCGACCGTGCGGGGGCTGACCCAGCGTCACGCTCTCGCGGACGCGCAGCGGCCACTGCGCGAAGATCTGCGGAACCAGGCCGGTGCGGTCCCGGACGCTCGCCGGGTCGACGGTGGACAGGTCGGAGCCGTTCCACGTCACCCGCAGCCGTAGCCGCCAAAGCCGCTGCCGCGCTTGGCGGCCGGGTCGAGGCGGGCGACCATGGCGGAGGCCGGCGGGCGGACGCGGCGGCGCAGCAGCGCCGGGCACCCACCGCCCGCCTCGACCTCGCGGAGGCGCCGCCGACGACATCAGCTCTCACGGTCATCCGCCTCTGGCCCTGCGCGCCCTCTCGGCCAGGACCTCGTTGAGGTCGTCGCGACGACAGGGCGGAATCTCCAGGACGCCCCACCCGCCATAGCACTGCTGAGACGTGAAGGCGCGACGAAGTCTTCGCTCGGAAGACGGGTGGTCGAGGCCTGCAGTCCTGGGTACACATGGGAAGCCGTTGCGCCTCATGGCACATTGCGACAGAGGAAGGTTTCATGACCTCATCCCCACAGCGCCATTCGGCGGATGTCATCGTTGTCGGCGCGGGACCTGCCGGCTGTACCGCCGCTCACTATTTGGCGCTGGCAGGCCATGACGTCCTGCTGCTGGAGAAGGCCGCCTTCCCTCGGGACAAGATCTGTGGAGACGGCCTCACCCCACGCGCCGTGAAGGAACTCATCGCCCTGGGCCTCGATATCGACGGGGACGGCTGGACCAGAACGCGAGGTCTGCGGGTACACGGCTCCGGCACGACTGTGGAGATGCCCTGGCCCAGTGAAGGGCCCTTCCCCGACTTCGGGCTCGTACGCAGTCGGCTGGATTTCGACCACCTTCTCGCCAAGAGAGCCGTAGCGAGCGGCGCGCTCCTGCTCGAGGGGACCAAGGTCACCGAGCCGCTCGTCGACCCGGCAACCGGCCGTGTCAGCGGCGTGATCGCTCAGCAGGAGGGCACCACCCGCACCTACCGGGCGCCGTTGGTGGTCGCCGCAGACGGTGCGTCGAGCCGTCTGGCTGTCGCACTCGGGATCGAGCCACGCAAGGACCGACCCATGGGTGTGGCCGTGCGCCGCTACTACACGGCGCCGCACTATGACGAGGACCTGTTGGAGGCTTGGCTCGATCTGGAAACACGCGACTCCCGTAACCGAACGTACATGCCGTTCGGCTACGGGTGGGTCTTTCCTGTCGGCAACGGCGCCTTCAACGTGGGCCTGGGCACCTTCCACATCGGACTCAAACCCAAGGTCGACCACCGACAGCTCTTCAGAGAATGGACCGCGCGTCTTGCCTCCGCCGGGCACTTCGACGAAGCCCACGCTCTCAGCCCGCTGCGCGGAGCGCCTCTTCCCGCCGGCCTCAACCGGTGTCCGCTCTACACACGAGGTCTGCTTCTGACCGGCGATGCCGGCGGAATGATCAATCCCCTGAGCGGTGAAGGCATCGACTACGCGATGGAGTCCGGACGCCTGGCAGCCGAAACAGCCGCCCGGGCGTTCGCGCAGCCCACCGCGCATGCACGCGAGGAGGTTCTGCTCGCATACCCCGAGACCATCCGCGACACCTACGGCCGGTATTTCACCGTCGGACGCCTCGTCGTCCACGCCCTTGGCCACCCCGCTGTCATGAAGCTCGTCGCCACCAAGGCCCTTCGCCGCCCCACCCTGCGACGCTTCATGTTCAAACTCTGGGTCAACCTCGCGGACCCGTACAGCAAGGACGCTCTCGATCGCGTCATCACCGCCCTTCAACGCGCCGTCCCCGCAGCCTGACGAACGGATTCGGGAACGCGACCAGGGGTGCGGCCTCGCAACGCTACGACTCGGGTCGTACCCGCACCCCTAGGCGGTGTCCGGCAGCGCCGGCCGGTCCGGTGCGCGGACCAGGCGGAGAAGGAGTGCTCCCCCGAGCAGGGCGAGCACAGCCGCGGCGCGGAGCACCAGTTCGATGGCCGAGGCGTCGGAGGCTGCGCGTGACGCCGAACCGCTGAGCGCTTCCAGCACCGTCGAGGCGACGGCGACGGCCAGCGCGCCGAGCAGGACCAGCGACGTCAGGACGAAGCCGGAGGCGGCGGCGAGACGAGTCTCCGGTACGTACGACTGGGTGGCGACGTTCGTCAGGGCCCAGCCGAGGCCCAGCCCGGCGCCGACCACGGCGAAGACCACCAGGTACAGGCCGATCGGAGTCGACCAGGTCAGGGCGAGCAGCGAGGTGCCGCTGAGGAACATGGCGATTGCCATGAGCACTTCGGGCCGCCATCGGTGTGCCAGGTGCCCCGAGAAGTAACTGGCCGTACCCGCGCCGACCGAGAGCGCGAGGAAGATCAGCCCCGCGGTGAAGGGCGACAGGCCCCGCGCCTGCTGAAGGTAGAGCGCCGAGAAGACGGCGACGAGGCAGTAGACGACGTTGGACAAGGACCCGGCCAGGGTGATGGTGATGAACGGGCCGTTCCGCAGCAGTCCGAGGTCCAGCAACGGTTCCGCGCTGCGCCGCTCGATCCGGGCGAAGAGGGCCAGCAGCGCGGCTCCCGCGAGGAGGCAGCCCCACGTAGCCGGAGCGGCCCAGCCCCACCGGGCTCCCTGATCCACGCCGAGCATGATCAGCGTCAGCCCGCCCGCGATCGCGGCCGCCCCGGGCAGGTCGAGCCGCCCCGAGGCGTGGGTGTCGCGGGTCTCCGGGACGTGGCGGAGCATCAACAACACGGCGGCGGCGCAGATCGGCACGTTCAGGTAGAACACGGCACGCCAGCTGACGTGCTCGGCGAGCGTCCCGCCGACGAAAGGCCCCAGGGCTGTGCCCACGGCGCTGAACGCGAGCACCGTTCCGACGGCCCGGCCCTGCCGGTCGTCCCTGAAGTAGCCCGTGACGACGGCGACGGCGACCGGGAAGATGAAGGCGGCGGTCACGCCCTGCACCACCCGCCCCGCGACGAGCCACCCCGTGGACGGTGCCAGGCCACAGAGGACGGAGACGGCGCCGAACCCGACGAGCCCGCTGACGAGCGTCCGCCGCCGGCCGTGGACGTCGGCGACCCGCCCTCCGGTGATCATGAAGGCGCCCAGGGTGAGCATGTATCCGCTGACCAGCCACTGCAGGTCGGTGGTCGGTTCGTGGAAGTCCCGGGCGATCACGGGAAGCGTGAGGTTGAGCGCGAACCAGTCCATCTGCACGAGCAGCATGGACAGTGCAGCCGCCGCGATCACGGCCCGGTCCCGGGCGGTGAACAGGCCCGGGCCCCGCGCAGCACGGTTCCCGGAAGGAGCCTTCATCGAGCACCTCGATTCCCGCTCTTCCTCCTCATCGTGGCATCGCCCCACCCCGACGGCGAGTCAGCGCGCCCAAGGGCCCCACCAGCTCGGTGGCAAGGGGTCGGCGGGCGCGGATGTCGGTTGGTCGGGATGGAGGCCGAGTCGACGCAGGACCTCCCCGCGGACGCTCATCGTGACCGTGCCGTGCCAACGCCCGTCCGCACGGACCCCGCACATGAGGTCGATCCTGATGTCGTTGCCGGCAAAGGGGTCCCAGTCGATACCGCGGTCGCGCAGTCAAACCGCCATGAGCCGCCCCGGCCGCGGGCAGCCGGGAACGTTCTCGAAGCTGAACAGGGGTACCCAGTCGGCAGTGTTCATGACGCCGATCCTGCCGCAGCGGCCCGAGCTTGACCTTCCCATTGATGTGAAGCCATAGCTTCGCGCCGTGAGCGACCCCGTAGAGGTTCGCCCCACCCTCGAACCCGTACGGCAGGAGCGACACCATGACCACCTTCGTTGTCCAGCGCAACGGTCGGACGGCGACCGCCGAGGAGCTCGCGCCACTGGCCTTCGCGGGCTACGCCCACTTCACCGCCATGCAGGTGCGTGGCGGCCGGGTCCGGGGCCTCGACCTCCACCTGGCGCGGCTGCGGAACGCCTCCGTGGAGCTCTTCGGCCGCGCGCTCCCCGACGACCGTGTGCGTACCTGGCTCCGAACGGCGGCGCGGGCCACCGGTCCCGCCGATCTCTCGCTGGTGGCCACGGCGTACTCACCGTCCGGCGAGTTCACCGTCGCCGACGCCGACGAGGAGCCCGAGGTGCTTGTGCGCACCGGTCCGGCCTCGAGCGGCCCCGCCGGCCCGCTGGCGCTGGCGCCGGTCACGTACGAGCGCTTCCTCCCGGAGGTGAAGCACGTCGGTGAGGTGGCCAAGACGTACGCGCTCCGCCGCGCCGTCGGTGACGGCTTCGACGACGCCGCGTTCGTCGACCCGCGGGGCCGGATCAGCGAAGGGACGATCTGGAACCTGGCCTTCTGGGACGGCGCCTCGGTGGTGTGGCCCGTCGCCGAGATGCTGGGCGGGACCACGATGGCCGTCGTCGAGCGACAGCTGGACCGCCTCGGCGTCCCCCAGCGCCGTCAGGAGGTCACGGTCGCCGATCTGCCGGACCTGGCGGGGGCAGTGGTCATGAACTCCTGGACGCCGGGCGTCGCGGTCCACCGCATCGGCGCCGTCCCGCTCCCCGAGGCGCCGTCCTTCGTGGAGCTGCTGCACCGCGCCTACGAGGCGGAACCGCTGACCTCGCTGTGATCGCCGCCGCCTCGCGTCCACCACCGCATTTTCCAGTTGAATGATCAACCGCTATGGTTGTCGGTGAAGGTCCGCTGCCGCATCTCCCCCGTATGCGGCAGCGGGCTTTCGTCGTTCGTCGACGACGGCGTCGCCCGTCCTCCCCGTGGCGCAGTCCGTCGCGCGCGACCCGGCCCGGAGTCATACGCTCGCCGTCACGACGGAAGCGATCAGGGAGTGGCCCGATGTCCGGACAGTTCGAGGCGACGACGGATGTCGGTCGGCCCATCGACGAGGTCTTCGCGTTCCTCGCCGACGGGCGCAACGACCCGGAGTTCAGCCCCCGGGTGCAGCGGATCGAGCGGGTGCCGGACGCCCCGACCGGAGTGGGAACGGTGTTCCGGAGCACGGTGAAGGACGCCGGCATGAAGACGGCGCGCGAGTTCCGCATCACCGAGTTCGAGGCACCGCGACGGATGCGCTGGGCCGAGGTGTCCAAGAACATCGTGACGGCGTCCCAAGGGGGCTACGACCTCGAACCCCTGCCGGACGGCGGAACCAGGGTCCGGATCTTCAACGTGCTGGAGGGCCACGGCCTCGGCAAGCTCGTCGTCGGCTTCGCGCTCGCCGCCGCTCGCAAGGACGCCGACGCCTTCGGGCGGCGCATCAAGGCGGCCGTCGAAGCGTCGTAGCAGCGGCCGGGTGACGGCGGGCGTGATGGCGGGCGGGACCGAGATCCGACCGGTTGCCACGCCACACGTTGCCGCAGCCGTTCGGGAACGACGGTGTGGTCGACGGGTTGGGGGCTCGTACCCGTCGGCGAAGGTACCGGGGGAGGGTCTCCGGCAGGCCGATGCCGCCGCCGACGCGCCCCGCCGTACCGTATGCCTGCGGGCGACCGCCGCAGCAGCCGTCAACCACCCGGGCCGGACGGCTGCGCGCCCCGCCCTACCCGTACGACAGCCAGGAGCCCCGCACCGTGACCGCCCGCATCCCGCGCCCCGTCCGCAACGCGCTGTCCGCCCTGACCCTGGCCGGCGTCCTCGCGGCGACGGTGGTCGGATGCACGTCCTCGAACGATCCGCAGGGTGCCGACGACTCCGCCCCCCCGTCCCAGGCGCCCTCGGGGAAGGTGGTGCCGCCCGAGCCCCACGTCGGCTTCGACTACCAGATCGGCGGACCGTACGCACCCCCGCCCGGTGTGAGTGCGGTCTCCCGCGACCGTACGGTGAAGCCCGCGGCCGGGCTGTACAACATCTGCTACGTCAACGCCTTCCAGGCCCAGCCGGACGCCACCGGTTGGTGGCAGGCCAACCACCCCGACCTCCTCCTCCGTCACGCCAACGGTGATCCGGTCATGGACAAGGAGTGGGGTGAGGCGCTGCTGGACGTCTCCACGCCGGCCAAGCGCCAGCGGCTCGCCGCGATCGTCGGAGAGTGGATCGACGGGTGCGCCACCGACGGCTACCAGGCGGTCGAGGCGGACAACCTCGACTCGTACGAACGGTCCGACGGCCGACTCACGCCCGAACACGACCTCGCCTTCGCACGCCTCCTCGTCGACCGCGCCCACGCGGCCGGACTCGCGATCGGCCAGAAGAACGCCCCGGACCTCGCGAAGAGGGGGCGAAGCCTCGGCTTCGACTTCGCGGTCGCCGAGGAGTGCGGCCAGTACGAGGAGTGCGGCCCTTACGCGACCGCCTTCGACAACCGTGTATTCGTCATCGAGTACGAGACGAGGGGCCTCGACGCGGCCTGCGCGACCTGGGGCGACACGCTCTCGATCGTCCTGCGGGACCCGGACGTACGGCCGGACGGAAAGCCGGGACACGTGCGCCGCACGTGCTGATTCGAGACTGGCCGGGGGCGGGTGTGCCGTACGGGAATGCCGGGGTCTCGTCCGGGCGTTGAGGATGCGCGTCGAGGGCGGAATCGGGTGTGGAACGGGGTGCGGGATGGGGCGGGTCGGTTGCTGATCGGGGAGTTGTCCCGGCGTACGGGAGTCAGCGCGCGGCTGTTGCGGTACTACGGGGAGCAGGGGCTCCTGGAGGCCCGCCGCGGACCGAACGGCTACCGCGAGTACGACGACGACTCCGTGGTCACCGTGCGGCAGGTGCGGGCGCTGCTGGGGGCGGGTCTGTCCACGGATGTGATCCGCGCGGTGCTGCCGTGTGCCCGTGGCGAACTTCCGGAATTCGACTGGTGCGTGGATGTGCGGGCCATCCTGGACCGGGAACTGGCCGCGACGAACGAGCGTATCGACGACCTCCGGCGCAGCCGTGACGCCCTCGCCGACGTCCTGGACAGGCCCTGATCCGTGGGGACGGGTCAGAGACCCGGCTCCTTGTCCGGAGTCGTGGTCCGCGTCCGGTAGCGCCCGGGCGTCGTGCCGAACTCGCGGCTGAAGGCGTGGGAGAGGGCGTACGGGCTCGCGTAACCGACGCGGTGCGCGATGACGGTCAAGGACTCCTGGGTGTCGCGGAGCATGCCGGCGGCCACGGTCAGTCGCCACCAGGTGAGATAGGCCATCGGCGGGCGTCCGACGAGGGCGGTGAACCGGCGGGCCAGGGTCGGCCGGGAGACGCCGGCCTCGACGGCGAGACGATCGTTCGTCCACGGCGCGGCCGGGGCCGCGTGCAGCGCCCGTACGGCGGCTGCGGTGACCGGGTCGCCGAGTACGGCCGACCAGGCGCCGGTGGAGTCCTGGGTCACCCATGAACGGATCATGTAGACGAGCAGAAGGTCGACGAGGCTCGGGACGGCGACGCCGGAGCCGGGTCGCTGCGCGCGCAACTCGCTGCCGAGCAGGTCGATCGCGGCACGCAGCTCGGGATGGGAGCCGACGCGGTTCGGCAGGTGGACGAGGTGGGGCAGTTCCGCCATCAGGGGATGAGCGCGGCTGCGATCGAGGCGGTACTTGCCGCACAGCATCTCCACCCCGCCGCGCGAACCAAGGTCCGGGGCGGCCGGCGACGGACGGTGGGGCATACCGGCATCGGCCCACCGCTCGAAGGACACGGCACGTGCCACGGTCGCCGCGTCGGCGGGGGAGTCGGCGATCACATGTCCCGTGCCATGCGGCAGCAGGACCGCGTCCCCCACGCCGAGTTGGACGGGCGAGCCGCCGTCGGGCAGCAGCCAGCAGGTACCTTCCAGGACCACGTGGAAGCCCGCTCCGTCGTACGGGGCGAGCCGTGTGCACCACGTCCCGCTCGCCCGTACCCGGTCGGACGAAGGCTGCCCGATGCGTACGGTCGCGATCGCGTCGCTCACCACATCCACCGATGCAGCGTACCGCCCGATTCAACGGTGATCCGATCGCGTATTCGGCCGAGCAGCACGAGCATTGAGAGGCTCATCGACCCTTCCTAGGCTCGGAGCATGAAGAGTGAGAGCCCTCAGAGCATGGTGCTGGGAGACGTCGAGGTCATCCGGATCGTCGAGTGGCAGGGCGCGTTCGCGCCTGCCCGTGGCCTGGTCCCGGAGTCGGGAGCGGACATGTGGAAGGCGAACGAGGACTGGCTGGCGCCGGACCACTGGGAGCCGGAGAGCGACCGGGCGGTGATGGCGCTGCAGACCTGGGTGCTGCGCAGCGGCGGACGGACCGTGCTCGTCGACACCGGCGTGGGCAATGGGCGCGAGCGCCCCGGCCAGCCGCAGTTCCACCACTGGCAGGGCGACTTCCTCGGCGGCCTGGCACGGGCCGGCGTCCACCCGGAGGACGTGGATGTCGTGGTCAACACCCACATCCACGCCGATCACGTCGGCTGGAACACGATCGGTGTCGAGGGGGAGTGGGTTCCGACGTTCCCCAACGCCCAGTACCTCATTCCGGCCGCGGACGACGCCCACTTCGGCCCGGACAACGCGTACGGGAAGGGACGGCACGCGGACGACCGGCTCGTCTACGAGGACAGTGTCGCGCCCGTGCACCGGTCGGGGCAGTCCGTGGTCTGGGACGGCGCCCATCGCATCGACGCCCACCTCACCCTGGAACAGGCACCGGGCCACACACCGGGTTCCAGCGTTCTGCGCCTGGCGTCCGGGACGGACAGGGCGGTCTTCGTCGGCGACCTGCTGCACAGCCCCGTCCAGGTCCTCGCCCCCTCGTGCAACAGCTGCTTCTGCCTGGACCCCGGAGGAGCGGTGGCCAGCCGACGCCGCATCCTCGAACGAGCCGCCGCCGAACGGGAACTGGTCGTGCCCGCGCACTTCGGCGGCGGGGGCGTGGTGGAAGTCCGCCGGGAGGGCGACGGCTTCGCCCTCCAGCAGCCGGAGTGGTGAACGGCCGTCGCCCTGCCCCGCTGAACCGTGCGGCCGTGTCCAGGCCGCTCGAACCCCGCCCTGACCCGCCGAGAGCCGGGGCCCGCACAGCACGCGAAGGGGGCACGGAGCGATGCGCGTCCGTACCCCCTTCGCGTATGCCGCCTACAGCACCTTGGAGAGGAATGCCTTGGTGCGGTCGTGCTGGGGGTTGCCGAGGACGTCGCGGGGGTGGCCGGATTCGACGACGACGCCGCCGTCCAT